>JBGSJY010000448.1:0-1898 GCA_041741515.1 Pirellulales bacterium
GGCTGGGTGCGCGAGCGGGTGGATGCGTTTGTCGCCGCGCGGCTTGAGGCCGAGGGGCTCGAGCCGGCGGCTGAGGCGGACCGGTCCCAGTGGCTAAGGCGAGTATCGTTCGACCTCATCGGGCTGCCGCCGACCGAGGCCGAACGGATTGTCTTCGAGTCCGACCACGCGCCCGGGGCTTACGAGCGGGTGGTCGATAGGTTGCTCGCCTCGCCCCACTTCGGCGAGCGCTGGGCGAGCGTGTGGCTCGACCTGGCGCGTTACGCCGACACCACCGGCTTTGAGCGTGATCCGCCGCGCGACATCTGGCCGTGGCGCGACTGGGTTGTCGGCGCGTTCAACGCCGACCTGCCCTACAATGAGTTTCTGCTGAAGCAGACGGCGGGCGACCTCCTCGAGGGCGCGACGATCGCCGACCGGCTCGCCACGGCTCTGCACCGCAACACGCAGACGAATCTTGAGGGGGGGACCGACGACGAAGAGTTCCGCTGGTCGGCGGTGGTCGATCGCGTCGATTCGACGTGGCAAGGCGTGCTCGGCATGACGATGGGCTGCGCCCGTTGTCACGACCACCCGTACGACCCGCTCTGGCAGTCGGACTATTACCGTTTCGCGGCGTTCTTCAATACGACCCGCGACGCCGACCTTGCCGAGGACTGGCCCAAGCTGGCGGTGCCGCAAGACGCGGGGCAATACGAAGAAGCCGCCGCGCTTGACGCCCAGCTAGGTGAGGTCCGCCAGCAGGTCTTTCAGCTCGGGAAAGCTGCCGCCGATCGCGGAGAAGTCTGGCGTCCGCTGTCGATCGACAAGGCGACATCGACCGGCGAGACCCGGCTGGAAATCCGCACCGGCGACGCCGGCGCGGAGGTCGTCGCGGCCGGCACCGTGACCGACCGCTCGACACACACGATCGAGTGCAGCGCGCCCCAGGAGGCGATCGCCGCGCTACGCATCGACGTTACGCCGCTCGATCCCGCGAAGGCGATCTCGCTGCCCGAGTACGGCTTCGTCCTGTCGCGGCTGCGGGTGTACGTGGAGAGGGCCGACGCGCCCAAGGCATCGGATGACGACGCGAATGGCGCCGATCGGCAGAAGTCCCATCTCGCGGGCGTACCCAAGCCGACCGACGCCGAGCCGGTGGAAGAAGAATTGATGATCGTCGAAGTCCTCGCCGACGAGGCCGACGGGTTCTTCAGTCCGCTCGAGTCGATCCGCGACAGTACGGCGGGTTGGGGCGCCTACACCCGGATGCGGACGCCGCGCTGGGCCGCGTTCGTCTTTGACCGCCCGGTTACGCTCGGCGTGGGAGACCACCTGCGGGTGGTGCTCAAGCACGACATGGCGACCGACGGCCAGGGCCCGCTGGTGATGCAGCGATTGCGGCTATCGACGACAAGCGATCCGGCGGTGACGGCCCTCGCCAACGACGCGTCGTTGAGCGAGCTGCGTGAGCGCGAGGCCGAGCTGGTCGCCAGCCGGAAGGCGATTCGCTCGACTGCAACGCCGGTACTGGTTGAGCAACCGGAGGTGTTTCGCCGGGAGACTTACTTACTTGACCGCGGCGCCTGGCTGTCGCCGACCGACGAGGTCACGCCGGCCGTCCCGGAGCACCTGCCCGGCAAGGCGAGCGACCGCCTCGGCCTGGCGCAGTGGCTCGGATCGGACGAGAACCCTCTCACGGCGCGCGTCCTGGTCAACCGAGTCTGGGCCGAGCTGTTCGGCGTCGGGATCGTCGAGACGCTCGACGATTTTGGCTCGACCGGCGTTGAGCCGACGCACCCCGAGTTGCTCGACGACCTCGCGGCCCGGTTCCGCGACGAGATGGCCTGGCGGCTCAAGCCCCTGCTACGCGAGCTGGTCCTTTCGGCGACCTACCGGCAAGACAGCCGCGTCTCGGG
>JBGSJY010000449.1:0-13818 GCA_041741515.1 Pirellulales bacterium
TGGGGTACATCCCCCCGGCCGTGTTCGCCGCCCGCTGGCCCTCCTCCGCTCCGGGGCCTGCTTCGGCTACGCCTCAGCAGGCCCCTCCGCTACGGAGGGCCAGCGGAGTAGGATCCGAACATCCCGATTCTCTCATCGCACGTGGTACATAGATTGGGGGAAGGCCACACGGACCACCCGCTGCAACCTCTTAGCTCACAACGCTTTGGGAAAAGCCATTGCCGCTGAGAGGAGGGGGGCCCCGATCGTTGTATCACCAGCGGGGTTGGATAAGTGGTAGGGGAGCGTCCCACAGCCCTCTTCTCAATAGACGCGTGCACGCCTGTCCCAGGCTCACTGTTCTGGGGTGCCTGCTGGGCTCCAGACTGAGGCCGCCAAATTTTCGATTCTCACGCCGCGAAGCCCTCGGCGTAGACCTCCGCGGGCGTCTGCCCGCCGCGCGAAGAGTACACCGTACCCCCTTTTGCTGAGCGGCTGCGCAGTTCCCTTACCTGTTTTCTGCGGGCCAAGGTTCCGTAAGACTGCCTGACCGAGCTTCCAAAAAAAGGTGCCGATTTTGCGTTACTGGCGAGCAAGGTGCGGAATTCTTACTTTAGTACGCAATCGACCCACGCTAAGCTGCGGAACGTCTGTAGTGCGTAGAGGGCCGTTTGCTCCGAAGCAACGTGGCGAATGCTCTTCAGACTTGTCAGGCCAATCGGCGGCCAGCCGCATTCGCGGCTCCGGGATTGGCAATCTTTTCACCCCTGTTGGAGTTGCCTCATGAGACACGCCGTCCGATTTGTGTCCTGCTTAGCAGTTGCGCTCGCGATCCAGCTATCGCCCGCTTGGTCCCAGAGCCTGGTCCTTAACCACGACTTCGAGGTCCAGAGCGACGTCAGCACGTTCCCCGCCGACTGGTTCCGGGGCGGTTCTGTCAGCTACATCCTCGATGACGACTCCGATGGCGTCGGCACAGACAGCGTCCAGATTGACGCGAACGGCTCGGATTGGCGTTCCAAGGCAATCTTCGTTACTCCGGGCGAAGATATAACTTGGTCCCTTGACTACAAGTTCTTAGACGGCGTGACAGGTCAATTCAGCGCCGACATCCGGTTCTTTGCAGGGCTTGACCCGATCGGCGGCGGAACGGCGGGGGCATTCCGTGGCGAACAGCGAATCCGCGTGGATTCGTCGGCGAACGGAGCTTGGCTGACGAGCGGCCCAAATATGATCACCGTCCCCGCGGGAGCGTTGACGGCGGACATACGCATTAGTGCGGGCTTCTTCGACTCTGGTCTCACGGGCGGCGGCGTTCGCCTCGACAAGGTTCTGGTCAATGTGCCGGAACCGGCGACGATCGGGACCGTCCTGCTGGGCGTCGCGGCCTGCTTCGCGAGACGGCGCGAACTTCGTTAACCGGCTGGAAGCCTAGCAGCACCTGCCGCCCGGGTCACTGCGTGGCCCGGGCGGAGCTGTCTGCCACACCGATAGAGCGCGGCCTTAGGCGAAGGTCGTCAGCTCCCAGCACGAGAATTCGTTGGTGTTACGCGACTCGAAGTTATTAGCGGCTGCGATGTCGCTCGTGTGGTGGACGGCTACGACGCCTGGGGTCGCCGCGTCGCCTCCGACGATCTACGTCTACGACATGGACGGCGCCAGCTTCAACAGCCGAGTCATGATGGCAAGTTTATCGGGGGTCGTCGCCAGGACATCCCCGGAAGTGCACATGGCGTATGGGAGCAGCGCACCGCTAACGGATCCAGAGTTCTGGCTCGATCGCCACCTAGAGAATAACCCTGGAACGGCGGTGCAGTGGCAGTCCAATCCGCTTTGGTTCATCGATCGCTACAAGGGGATGTTGAACGGCTACGTTGTCTATGACGGGGGGAGCATCAATCAAGCAACGAGCGTAGCAGGCGCACTGGGCGCCCTGATGGTGGAACAATCTCTCCTGTCCGGGCCGGTGGGGTCGGCGCTCTCTTTAGCGGG
The DNA here is from genome assembly GCA_041741515.1 of Pirellulales bacterium. Classification (GTDB taxonomy): domain Bacteria; phylum Planctomycetota; class Planctomycetia; order Pirellulales; family Lacipirellulaceae; genus Botrimarina. Next base: position 1,972 of record JBGSJY010000449.1, read on the forward strand.
ACTGCAGCAAATTGAGGATGTCCGTGGGCGGTCGAGCGACTGGGCGTACGACACCTACCGCGACTCCTACAACAAAGACTTCATTTACCGTCAGCAACCAACTTTCTCGCACCAGCTACGCTCGCACGCCGTCAAATTCGGGGGATTCGTCTTCGACGAGACCGGGGCGACGCGAGATCGGTTCTTGGCTGGACAAAACCCACACTCGGCCGTTGTGGGCTGGGGCTACGGAAACAGCGAAGGGGAGTTCTTCGGATCGGCGTCGGACCTGAATCTGACCGCCGTACCGGCCGACCATCTTCAGTCGGGGGCGTCGCTTTCGGGGTGGACGACGCCCCCGCCTAATCAATCGCACGCATCGCCTGCGCTGCCGACAACCCCCGATAAGCACTACGTCGCGTTCGTGATGAGCGACGGGGACAACGTGCAGTGGCTTAGCGGTGAGTTTGGGACCAACCCACGATGGTTCGGCTCACCACACCGCGGTGAGTTTCCGATGACTTTCGACCTGACGCCTTCGCTCGCCGATTTCAATCCCACAGCGATGAAGTACATTTACGATCAGGCCGCCGCCGACGGCGGAAACACTTACTTGATCAATCCGGGGGGTTACGGCATCAACTACCCGAGCCGTCTGACCGACGTCGATGGCTGGGCCGACCGATCCGCAGCGGCGATGGCCGATGCCGATCAAACGATCATTTCAATCCTCGACAACACTTACGACAAGAGCGCGCTCAACGCCCTTGTCGAGAGGCCGGGAATCGAGGGTGTCATGTTCAAAACAAACGCCGATGCCTATGCCGGCAACCGCGGAGAGATTTACTGGCATAACGGCAAGCCTATCGCGTCGGTCAAGTACACCTTGTGGGATGGGTTCGAGACGCCCAACGAATTGGTTTCGCTCCTCAACAGCGCCCCCCGCCAGCCACTGACGAACAAGGCGTCGTACACGATCGTCAATGTTCACCCCTGGTCGACGAGCCTCGCCGATGGCGGGCAAGGCGATCCGATGAGCAACGTCTCGTACATCGTCAATCGACTCGACCCGGGCGTCGAAGTCGTGACGCTCGACGAGCTGTACGTCCATCTCACGAACAATCGCTGGTCGTTGCAGAGCCGCGCCGTGGGCGACAACCTCGTGCGAAACGGAGACTTCGAGATTGCGGCGGCGGGCGTCCCGAACCGACCGGCCCAATGGTTCTACGCCGCTGCGCCGGCGACATCGATCGTGATGCCCCTGGATTCCGACGGCAGTGGCGCACGCGCGGCGGCGATCAGCGCCGCTGGGGCGGATTGGCGATCTGCAGAATTCGCCGTGACCTCGGGAGTAGAATTGGAATTTACTTTTGACTTCATGTTCGAAAACGTACCCGACTCCAGTGGCTTTCGAGCCGACGCACGCTTCTTTACGGCCTCGCAGCAGGCCGGCGGCACCTTCGCTGGAGAGACGGCGCCATTCGTCGATGCAGCCGACTACGAATCGGGGGTGTGGCACTCGTTCACGACTACCGCCGTCGTCCCGGTAGGAGCCAGCGTCGGCGACGTCCGCTTCAGCACCTACTTCGCACCATTCACGGGTGGGACGGTCTACATCGACAACGTGTCTCTTCGCTATGTCATATCGGGGCTGCCGGGAGACTTCAATCAAGATGGCGTGGTTGACGCCGCCGACTACACCCTCTGGCGTGACTCGAAGAGCTCGAGCGTTACGCCCGGGTCGGGGGCCGACGCTGACTACAGCGGCGTTGTTGACAATCTCGACTACGACTTATGGCGCGACGCCTATGGACTATCGGTCTCCTCGGCTACAAACGCTGTCCCCGAACCATGCGGCATCCTTTCTGCTGCTGTGCTAGCGATCGTCCTCGTGGGAGGCAATCCGCCTTCTCTTCTTCGTCGGGCTTCGTCCAACCGACCTACTAATCTCTTCTCGTTATGACAGCCATGAAGCACCTGAATGCACTAATTTTCCTGCTCGCCGGTCTTCTAAGCCTGGAAGCCGGCGCGCAGCCTAACCTTATTCTCAACGGGGACTTGGAGAGTCTCGCGCTCGACGAGTTCGACGAACCTTTGCTCGACGCGTACGGCAACACCAACGCAGCAAGTTGGTTCCGTCGACAAGAGACGCCGGCGTCAACGCCCGTGCAACCGGTGCCCCTATTGACCGGGGAAGACTCCGACGGCGTCGGGTCACGCGCTTACGCACTCAACTATTACGAGGTTTCCGTCGGATCGTTTAGTTTTCCCGGTGTCGCCGACGTGAGGTCTTACGCCTTCGAGGCGATCGCCGGTGAAACGTTGACGTGGTCTTTCGACTACAAGTTGGTGGGAGTCGATCAACTCGGCGGCGACGAGTTCCGCGCGGACCTGCGATTCTTCGAGGATCTGTCTCCTACGAACCCTTCAAGCACTGGCTCGAGCTTCATCTTTGAAGATCAGTACTACAGCGGCGTCGATTCTGTTGCCGACGGTGAATGGGTGACGCGCACTCGGCAGTTTGTGGTGCCGTTCGATTCGCCTGAGTCGTCGGACGACGACATGCGCCCGGCGCCGGGCACCGTCCTTTACGGAGACGTGCGGATCAGCGTTAACGCCTTCACGGCCTTCAATGGCGGACAGGTAGTTCTCGACAATTTCATCGTCACCCGCCCGGTCTCGGCCGACTTCAACGGCGACGGATTGGTTGATGCCGCCGATTACACGATCTGGCGTGACACCGCGAATTCGACGACCGATCTGCGCGCCGACGCAAATGGGGACGGCCTTATCGACGGGCTCGACTACAACCGGTGGACAAGCGAGTACGGTTCCATTGTTCCGCCGTCATTCGCCGTTTCCGTCCCAGAGCCTAACGGCATCCTGCTGCTCTGCGTTGGGGCAGTTGGCCTAGTCTCACGACGACTGCGTTAGGCGTAATAGGACGTGCTACGCGCTGTCCGTACAATTCAAAGACAAGACGACATGAAACCAATCAAGCATCGCCAACCAGGCTTCACACTGGTCGAATTACTGGTTGTCATCGCAATCATTGGAATCTTGGTCGCTTTGCTCCTTCCCGCCGTTCAATCGGCCCGTGAGGCGGCAAGGCGAACCCAGTGCAAGAACCAGATGCGTCAGATGGGCCTTGCTTGCCAAAATTTGGTCAACGCCTACGGGTACTTCCCGTCGGGGGGAACCAAGCGTTATCCGACGCTCGAGAACTACGCTGCAAATGGCAAGGCCTTTGGTCCGAAGCGTCAGGGTCTGGGCTGGGCTTTCCAGATCTTGCCATTCTTAGAAGAGAACGCCGTGCATGGACTTACCACTCAGGCAGACCTGAACAGTGTGTCGGTTTCTCTGTACTTCTGCCCCTCGCGCCGAGGTCCAACGCAAAATACCGCGGGGGGTGTTGGGTCATTCCGAATGGACTACGCCGCCGTTACGCCGGGGCCTCCGCCGCTAGAGTTTCAGGTGCCGATGTACTACACCGGCCTCACGCGTTTTGTCTACTACGGCTACACAACTGACCAGGACAGTCCCGCAAAAGCCAAGGGGCCCTTCGATGGCGTAATCGTCCGGACCCCCTACGACATCAATTACACGGGAGGTGGAGTCGATCCGAATCCTAACGACAACATCGAGGTCAGCGCCTGGGGCCTCACTCGCTTTGCGAAGATAACAGATGGATCAAGCAAGACTATGCTGCTATCGGAAAAGCGGCTCAACCCGGCGAACTATGAAAGCAGTGAGTACGTTTGGTACGACGACCGCGGTTGGACCGATGGCTGGGACCCGGACACCATACGCTCGACCATGTATCCCATCGGAGCTGATAGCTCCGAAGAAGCGGCTAAAGGTCAGTACGAGCCGAATGATCCGGGCAAAGACGACCGCTTGGCTTTCTGCCTAGGATCAGCGCACTCTAGCGGCGTTAATGCCGTGTTCGCTGATGGATCGACTCGTTGGATTGAGTACGACATCGACCGGCAAATCCTCAATCAAATGGCTCACAAGTCGGACGGCCTTGCGATTCCATGATGGTCTCGCGCTCGAGCAATTCAACGAATCGGAGACGGGTCGTGTCAATTAACGGCGGCATGGATAGCGGCGCCGAGAGCGAACAATCGGAGTTCGTTCAGATGCTGACCGACGCACAGCCACTGCTTTTTTCGTATATCAGCATGCTGCTCGGCGGCGTGCAGGAAGCAGGGAACGTTCTGCAAGAGACGAATCTTGTTCTCTGGAAGAAAGCAGCGGAATACTCGGCGGGCACAAGCTTTATGGCTTGGGCTCGCGAGATCGCTTACTTCAAGGCGCTCAGCCACATCAGGGATCAAAAGCGATCGCGTCTGATCCTGGATCAGGCCCGCATTGAAGGTGTCCTCGCTTCCGAGCCAACGTGGCAAGACCACGATGACCGGCGTTTGGCATTGCGGCACTGCTTGACGACGCTGTCGGACGAACAGATTCAGCTCCTTCGGATGCGCTACACGTCGGAAACGCCGGTTAACGAAATCGCCATGCAGACCGGCAAGTCTGAGGGCGCCGTGAAGATGGCTCTGCGACGGATCCGAATCGCACTGATGGAGTGCATCCAGCGTCAGCTGGGGGTCTCTCATGCCTGATGACCAACGACGCATCGAGCGAATGAACTTGCCGGGGGAGATTGTCCGGCTTGTTAGCGACATCACCGACGGATGTCTCACCGGGGCCAACATCGATCGGCTTAGCGTCCTGCTCGAAGAGAGCGATAGTGCTCTGCGGTACTACGTCGAATGGATGGATGTCCACGCCAACCTCCATTACGAACTTGTTCTTGGGGAGATCGACCTTCTAGCGCTCGTCCCGCGGCCACGCGCCGCGCGTCCAGAGTTCTCAGGTGCCGCGGCTCCTGAAGGGAATTGGAGTGGTCAGTTGGATCGGACGTGGCGACTGCGCCAACACCGACAACTACTGCTCCTCTCAGGTGCGATCGCTGCCGCTTTCTTAGTTTGCTTCTCTGCCGTCCTCATTCGCAATAACTCTTTGCCATTTGGCGAAGGCGGTTACGCGAAGTCGGACGCTGGGATCAATCCTCTCCGGACCTTCGTAGAGGAGCCGGTGGCGGTTCTTGCCTCGGCCGTCGATGCCGAGTGGGAAGGCGCAAAGCCTCCGAAAGAGGGCGCAGCGCTTGGTCGAGGTACTTTCCGATTGAGGAGGGGGCTCGCTCAAATCGAGTTTCTAAGCGGCGCCAACGTCATCTTCGAGGGGCCCGCCGACTTCGAGTTGAGAGACTCGATGTCGATGGCGTGCAAGGCAGGAAGAATGCGGGCGTACGTACCCAATCACGCGATCGGCTTCGTCGTGGAAACGCCCTCGCGTCGCGTCGTCGATCTAGGGACCGAGTTCGCCGTTAGCGTGCGAGGCGACGAGTCGGAGATCCATGTCCTCGACGGTCAGGTGCGGCTCGAAGGCCTGTTGGACGCCGGCGTTCGTCCGTGCGTCCTGAAGACCGGCGAAGGATTTCGCAGCGACCGTACCAGCGGTATGGGCGAAACGATCGGGTCGGCGTCCGCCTTCGTGGGTCGTGAGCAGATGGCGCGATTGTCTCATGAAGCTTCCGCGTTGCGTCAGGCGGCTTGGGACAACTACCATAAGGAGTTGGCGAAAGACCCCACACTGCTTCTCGATTACGGTTTTGAAGGTCACGAGGAGTGGGACCGCGTCGTCCGCAATGACGGGGGGCCGCTTGGCGAACAGCTCGTAGGCGCTATCGTGGGTTGTCGATGGACAACCGGCCGCTGGCCGTGGAAGCGGGCTCTGGAGTTCAAGCGAACCAGCGATCGCATCCGACTCAACATCCCCGGCGAGTACGAGTCGGTCACTTTCGTTTGCTGGCTGCGCATCGAAGGGCTAGACCGTTGGCTTAGCTCAATAGTGCTGACGGATGGTCACGATTTAGGTGAGCCTCACTGGCAGTTTACGGAGACCGGCCAACTTCTTCTCGGAATCAAAGCAACCGACGTCTCGGAGGACTACCTGACACCGAGCGTCTTGCATATCAGCGACGTCGGCCGCTGGATACAGCTTGCCTGCGTGTACGATGGAGCCGGCGGTCGAGTCACCCACTTCGTCGACGGGCAACCCGTGGCCAGCCACCAGATTCAAAACAAGATTCGATTGCGGTTTGGGTCCACCCAGATCGGCAATTGGGCCTCCGAAGGATTCAAGGACCACAGTGTCCGCACCCTCAACGGCCGTATTGATGAATTGTTGCTTTTCGACCGCGCTTTGACGGAAGATGAGGTCAACGAGCTGTACGAGCAAGGCAGGCTTTGAATCGGGCGGCACTTCTCAAATGCGGCCTAATACCCCGGCGCCACGCCATTGGTGAATCCATGATGCTTGGGAAGACGATTCTCACCGCCTGCCTGTCAGTACTCGTGCTTGTCAGCTCCGAGGTCTCGGCGAAGTCTGGCCTAGCGGACCTCGTCAATCCGTTGATTGGATCGCAATCGACCCCTCAATTCTCTCACGGAAACACCTACCCGGCGGTAGCGCGTCCAAACGGCATGACCTTCTGGACGCCTCGGACGGGGGATACGACCGGCTGGATCTACCAGTACTCGGCGGATCGGGTAAAGGGCTTCCAGGCGACCCATCAGCCCAGTCCATGGATGGGCGATTACGGGCAGTTTGGTGTCGCTCCCTTTTCTGGCGAAGCACCGAGCGAAGGTTGGGACTTCGAACACGCCAACGAGTCAGCCAAGCCTTACTTGTACAGCGTCAATCTTCCAGAAGCCGGAGTTGCAACCGCCGTCAGTGCGACGACACGCTGCAGCATCTGGCGACTTCAGTACTCAACGATGGACGATTGTCGAATCGCCTTCGATGTCTACGACGACGGTGAGGCGAAATACGACGACGACAAGCAGGAGGTTGTTGGCACGGCGCGTGGTAATCAGGGCGGCGTTGCCGGCGACTTCGGATGTCGGTTTGTCGCCTCATTCGATTGCCCGGCCCAAGTCATTGACTCCACGCCCAAGCGCGTTGTGATGAAGCTCTCGCCAGGGCCAGAGAGAGTTGTTGTCGTCCGCGTTGGGACCTCGTTTATCGACCACGACCAAGCCCGCACGAACCTCAAGGCGGAAATCGGCGACAAAGGCTTCGACGCGGTCGTTGAGGAATCAAAAGCCGTATGGGAGAAGCGCCTTAGCGTCATTCAGATTGAAGGGGCGACGCCGGAACAACTCGTCACTTTCTATTCATCGCTCTATCGGCTGTTCCTGTTTCCCCGCCTACTTCACGAAGAGACGAGCGACGGCGAGTTGGTGCACTACAGCCCCTACAGCGGCAAAGTAGAATTGGGCGAGATGTATGCCGACAACGGCTTCTGGGATACGTTCCGGGCGGTCTATCCCTTTCTTAGCATCGTGGATCCAGATCTCGAAGCGTCTATGATTCGCGGCTGGATCAATGCCTACCGAGAAGGGGGCTGGTTCCCGACGTGGGCGAGCCCCGGCTATCGGGAATGCATGATCGGCACGCATATCGACGCAATCGTCGCGGACGCCCTGGCTAAGGGCATCGAGGACTTTGACGTAAACGCAGCGTTTCGAGGCTGCCTGAACAACGCGACGGTCGTCCCTAATCTGCGTTGTTACGGACGCAGGGGATTAGCCGCCTACATGGAGATCGGATATGTCCCCTGCGACGAATTCACGGAGGCGACGTCACGCACTCTTGAATATGCTTATGACGACTGGTGCGTAGCCCAGATCGCCAAACGACTGGGGATGGACCAGGCCGCGGCGTCGCTGCTGCGGCGATCCAAAAACTACAGAAACGTCTACGATCAAGGCCTCGGCTTCATGCGGGGCAGACGCCGAGACGGGGCTTGGCTGGCGCCCTTCGAAGAGGATAGCTGGGGGGGGCCGTTCACCGAGGGGAGCGCGTGGCACTACAGCTGGTCGGTAATGCACGACGTGCCCGGTCTGATCGACCTCATGGGTGGTGAAGAGGCTTTCATCCAGAAGCTCGACAAAATGCTCGAAACGCCGCCGACCTTCGGTGTCGGCCACTATGGCCGCGAGATCCACGAGATGACCGAGATGGTCGCCTGCGGCATGGGACAATACGCGCACGGAAACCAGCCAGTACATCACGTTCTCTATCTGTACAGCTTCGCGGGGGCTCCATGGAAGACGGCTCAGTCGGTGCGACGCGTCGTCGATTCGCTCTACGGGCCTGGACCCGATGGATATTGCGGCGACGAAGACAATGGCCAGATGTCGGCGTGGTACCTATTCAGCACGCTTGGGTTCTATCCCGTTTGTCCGGGTGAGCCCGCCTATGTGATTGGCTCGCCGAGATTCGGGAGGGCAATTCTTAACCTTCCCAATGGCAAACAGTTCGTCATACAAGCGGATCACTCGGACGATCAAAACGTGTTTGTAGCGGGGTTGAAGCTGAACGGAGCGGAGCTGCTACGGACGTGGATAACGCACGAAGAGATTGCAAACGGAGGCGTTTTGGATGCCACGATGTCGAATAATCCCGATAAGACCTACGGCAAACCCCTGACGAGCCGACCCTTCAACCGGTCAATTGAAAGCGAGCCTTCCAGAGAGCCGCTGTCTGCCATCCCGCCGCGGTGACCCCGCCTTCGCCCTCAACTAACGCCAGTTGAGCTAGACCAATTACCACTGAGGCGACGCCGTTTACAGCATATTCGTTCGACGCAGGCTCTCTTCGTGTGAGTAGCCCCCGATGGATTCCTGATCTGCTGACGAGTGCCGCACAGCTGTCGGCAATAGCCGCACAGTTTGAAGCGACTCTGCCATTCAGACGCGCCGTCGGACCGATCCGTCCAGACGTGTGCTACGTGTACCACGATCCAGACGAGGGAGAACGCTAACCCGACTTACGGCTCGACCAGCCGTCGTCAATCAAACGCGGATCATCCATAGGGCGGACGTTCTCACCAACCTACTTCCGTCCAACGGTGCACTGCGACCTGACCGTACCACTCAGCCAGCCTCTCTCAGCGCTTGCCAAGATCGTGATGGCTAACGGCATGTTCGCAATCGCAGTGTTATCTCCGTCAGCATCCTGTTGAGTCGAAAAGGAACGCATGTGGTCCGTACATCTCTTGCAGGTTACCTACGAATCGTGATCCTTCTCTCCGACTACTTAAAGAACACCCGTGGCGTGACTATGCGGCCTCGACGAGGTATCGCCAGTTTGATGAGCGTAATATGCGCCGCGTTAGCCCAAGCGACCGATCCAATACCCAACCTCATCACGTCACGTCACCTTGAACACACTGGATTCCAGCAGTCCGGCCCAATTGGACCGAGCTTTGATTTGCAGACAGATTTCGTCATGGCGTACGGGCTCGATCCTTCTATGGAGGAGCGACTAGCTCAGTGGAAGCAGGCTGGGTATGTGCTTCAAGTTATGACTGGGGTGTCGTGGGGTGAATATCAGGACTATCTGAATGGCGAGATCGACGGCCGAGACCATTGGGACGAAGCACAAGTTGAGGCAAACGGAAGAAAGATCCTTCATGGGGCCACAAAGCCGTATATGGTTCCGTCGGTGGCATTCAGTAAGTATCTAGAAGACGGCGTGAAGCGAGCCGTAGACTCTGGAGTGGTGGCCGTACACCTGGAAGAACCGGAATTCTGGGCCCGAAGCGGATTCAGCGAGGCCTTCAAACGCGAGTGGCAGATCTATTACAACGAACCCTGGCAACGGCCCGATAGCAGCGTTGATGCGCAGTACCGCGCGAGCAAACTGAAGTACTACTTGTATCGCCGCACTCTCGATCGACTCTGCTCCTCCCTTAAAGAATATGCTCTCGTCCAGCACAGTCGACCTATTCGGTTTTACGTGCCGACACACAGCTTGCTGAACTACACGCAGTGGAGAATCGTTAGCCCCGAGTCGGCGCTTCTCGATCTGCCGGGGGTCGACGGCTACATTGCCCAAGTGTGGACCGGCACGGCGCGAACGCCGAACACATACGCCGGCCGAACGGCTGAACGAACATTCGAGACTGCATATCTAGAATACGGGATTATGCAGGAACTCACTCGAGGAACCAGCCGCAGGATGTGGTTCCTGCATGATCCAATCGAAGACAATCCAGAGCATGATTGGAACGATTACCGAGCCAATTACATCCGCACTCTCATCGCATCCTTGCTGCATCATGACGTCTGGCATTATGAAGTTGCCCCGTGGCCAAGACGCGTCTTTCAGGGCCGTTATCCGGCAGACAGCCCAGACGCGACCGCGATCGGGAACGATTACGCAACGACGCTGGCAGTCGTATTTAACCAATTGCGAGACATGCAGCAGTCAAGTATCGACTATGGAGGAAGCACACAGCCGGTCGGTGTCTTCCTCGCCGACTCAGCGATGTTCCAACGAGCCGATCCCGCATTCAGCGAAGGACTGGCCAAGAATGCTGCTGATGACTCGCGGCAGACTCGAGACGAGATCCACAACTTGTCGAGCTTCTACGGTCTGACCTTGCCGCTGATTAAACACGGCGTTCCCGTACGCCCCGTGCAATTAGACAATGTCGTTCGCGTGCCGGGCTACCTCGACGACTATCGTGTGCTACTGCTCAGCTACGAGTTCATGAAGCCGCTGCAGCCTGGCGTTCACCTAGCTTTGGCCCGCTGGGTCGAAGATGGCGGAACTTTGATCTACGTTGGCGCCGACACCGATCCGTTCCATTCGGTGCGCGAATGGTGGAATGAATCAGGTCAATCCTACACCAGCCCAAGCCAGCACCTGTTTGAATGTCTCGGCATGCACTCGACACCCGATGCGGGAAATTACGAATGCAAGAAGGGTCATGTGATCGTCCTTAGGAAACACCCTGCCTACTATTCTCGATCGGACGCGAATGCGGAAGACTTGCGTGATGTCGTACGCAGTGCCGTTGAGTCGGGCGGAGGTGAATGGAAACAACGCAACTACTTGCGGTTGCAGCGCGGACCGTACTTGATCGCCGCAGTGTTGGATGAAGCAGTGAGCGATGCCCCATTGGAGATGCGAGGCACGTTCCTGGATCTACTCGACCCAGTCTTGTCCGTCACTGAGCATGTGACGGTCCGGCCTGGCGAACAAACTTGGCTGCTCGACCTGCAGCGTGTCTCAACCGAGGATCCTTTGCTACTTGCAGCCGCGGGGCGTGTGGAAGCGTGGCACGTCGACGGTCCGAAACTGAGCTATCAGATCTCGACGCCCGAGGGGATTCGCGCCAGTACTCGCATTCGTCTACCGTCTATGCCGACCAAGATAACGGTAGGCGGATCAGTATGTGAGGACGTGCAGTGGGATGAAGCATCGCGAACCGTGCTGCTGCGTCACGAAGGAAGGCCGGAAGCGGTGGAAGTCCGTGTAGAGTTCTAACATTACTATGAGAGATTGTTCAGCAATTTCGTCTGACCCTGGAAAGTAGGCTGCCGTGGCGCCCCTGAATTCTACAGAGGGCGGATCGCAATACCTCTAAACAAACCGACGTCGTTCAGCGGGCTTCCAAATACCTCCGCTCCGTTGGCCTGACTTCCATTGCTGCCGTTGTCGAGGTTTGGACAAGGACGCTTGTGCAAGCAGGCGAGGGAATGAGGTCCGTCGGTGTCTGCGATAGCCCACGACTTTCGGACAGCGGCGGGGTGGGACTCTACGCCGCTAGGACCTGGGCGTGTTCGGTTTCGAACTGATCGTGACTCTTGTAGCCCAACGACTGATGAAGCCGCTTGCGATTGTAGAACGACTCGATGTACTTGAACACGCTCAAGCGGGCCGCCTCGATGTCGGCGTAGCTCTCGTGGTTGGTCCACTCGTGCTTGAGTGACCAGAAGAACC
>JBGSJY010000450.1:0-3561 GCA_041741515.1 Pirellulales bacterium
TCCGCACGCGGCGATCGGCGATCCACGCCCGCAGGCGCCTCCCGCGCACCGATGCCTGGCGGCTGGGCGAGTCGAATCGCACCGGCGCGCCAACGGCCTCGATCATCCGGGGCGTCATGCCCGATAGCAGACGCCCCTGCCGACGGGCGATCTCGGGCTCGTCGGCCGTGTCGATCTCGGCGGCGCTGCCGTCGGACTCGCCCAAGTGAAGCCGCAACTCGCGGCAGTAGAGCTGATCGTCCGCGGCGTCGGCGTTGTGAAGGGTGGCCCGCACGTCGTCCTGCAGCGAGGCGATGAAGCGGGTGAAGTCGAAACGGAAGGGCCCGGCGGACGTCAGCTCGAGCGGACCGGACGCTGCGGCGGGGCCTTGGCCCGCTCCGATCGGCCTGCCAGCCGTCGTATTGAGATCGCCCGTGCTGATCAGCGCCTGCACTTGCTCGCGGATCTCCAGCGAATCGACCCCGGTGATCGGCAGCGACGAGCCGCTGGCGCCGGCGTGGGGCTCAGTCAGCAGGCGCACCTCCAGCACCTTGCCGCGCGCCCGATGCGGCCCGAGCCGCAAGTCCACGGCCGCGCCGGTGGTGATCATAGCTTGGTTGAATCGAACGTCGCTAGTGACGATCCGCAGGTCGTCGGCGGGGCCCGGCTCCTTCATGTCGCTGTAGATCGTCACCTCTCCCGAGAATTCTCCCGCGACGGGGCGGCCGACCTGCGTGCTGGTGAAGCTGAGGCCGTCCGGGTTGTCGAATTGGATCCGCGACGGGTGCGGCGCTTCGGCGATGATCGCGTCGCGCGGCGGCGGCTGTCCCGGCACGAGCGGCGTCGGGAACCCCACCAGCACGCTGCGGCTGATCTCGATGCGGCCGCCGCTGATCGGCTTGAAGTCCTCGATCACCAGCACCATCGGACCGTACTCATACACCTGCGGCGTGCCCCGCAACGCCCAGTGGTCGGCCGGGAGGTACGCCGCGAGCATCCGCTGGTAGCGTTCGACCGCCACGTAGCTCGTCTTCCGCTCGCCGTCGCTGACGGGGTCGTACGCCCGCAGGGAGATCCCGGGCTCGACGATCGGCACAACGGCCAGCACGTAGAGCTGGTACGCCACGAGCGTGGCGACCATAGCGACGGCGGCGTTGATGAGGCGCTTCAAGGGGAATTACCGCGGAGTGCGCGGAGGACGCGGAGAAGATCAGCGCATAAAAGCGATGCCGCCGAAGTACATGATCCCGCTACCAGTTGACACCACGCCGTTCGGAACTCGCATCTGAGCCATCGTTGATGGCAGCAAGTCGTTTTGAACGAGTTGGTCGAAAGGCGCGGACATTATTTCGTTTGACGGGCCGTCGAAGTAGGCAGGGGGAGGGCCGTTAGTCGGTGCACTGAGCGATTCTCTCAACGATCTCCTAGCTTCCATCAATGGCGAGAAAACTCGTCTACCAAATCCGGGACTTGTCGGGTCTAGGTCTTCGACAAGCAACTCGCTCCTAATAATTTCACCAGTCAGAGGAAACACGTCGCCAAGAACGGTCTCGCGGAATGGCTTGTCGCTCTCTTCACCCCAGCTAGAACAAGCTTCACCTTCGTGCGCCTCTGCTAGCGATCCGTAAACAACCATCACTGCGACGAACAGAAGCCGAATCATCGCTTTCTCCCTTGTTTGAACTTCGCGTCTTCCGCGCACTCCGCGGTGAATCCCTTTCACCCGTGCAAGGGCCCCGTCGCCTCCTCCCACCGTCCCGATTCCTTCAGCAGCTTCTCGACCACTTCGCGGAACGCCCCGCGGCCGCCAGGGGCCCTCGTGACGTAGTCGGCGGCGGCGATCAGCTCGCTAGCGGCGTCGGCCACGGCGACGCCCAGGCCGACCGCCTCGATGGAAGTTAGATCAGGTAAGTCGTCGCCGATGAACGCCACTTCGGCGAGCGGGACGCCCTCCGCCGCCGCGATCTGCTGGACAATGGGGAGTTTTTCGCGGACGCCCTGGTGGATGATCGCGATCCCCAAGTCGTTCGCCCGGTAGGCGACGACTTGCGAGGAACGACCCGTGACAATGCCCACCTTGCCGCCCGCGCGCTGGAACAGCTTCACGCCGAGCCCGTCGCGCACGTTGAAGGTCTTCAGCTCGCGGCCGTCCTCGTCGAACGTCATGCCGCCATCGGTCAGCACGCCATCGACGTCGGTCAGCAGCAAGCGGATCACGGGGGAGGGGCCAGGGGTTAGGGGCTAAGTGAAGTTAACGCCACTACCAAATCACCCCGCCGCAAAAACATCCTCGCCCGGGAAGATCCGCACCACGGGTTTCGCCGGCCGCTTGAAGACGGCGGTCTCAACGTCGCCGACTTCGCGAGCGACCACGTCGGTCACGTCCACCAGGCCAACCGCCTTGCCGCTCTGGTCGACGACCGGCAGCTCGCTGAACTTGCGATGGGCGAGCACGCTCACTGCTTCGCTCATGCGTGAGCCGACGATGATCGTCGTTGGATGGCGGACCATGTGCGCGCTGACCGGGTGGTCGAGCGCCTCCAGGTCGCACGTCTCGAGCAGCCGCGCCAGGTCGCTGTCCGTGAACAGCCCTTCGAGGGCGCCGTCGTCAGCAATCAGCATCACAGCGCCCGTCCGCCGGCCGGGCTTACTGGTCGCGACAAGCACCTCGCGTACCGTCTGCGACGTCTTCGCGACGCGGCACTGCGCCAGCGGCCGCATCTCGTCTTCGACCAGGGCGAGCTTGCGACCGAGCGCGCCGCCGGGGTGGAACTTCGCGAAATCCTCTGCGCGGAAGCCGCGGATCGAGCTGAGCACCAGCGCCAGGGCGTCGCCCACGGCGAGCATCGCGGTGGTGCTCGTCGACGGCGCGAGGCCGAGCGAGCAGGCCTCGTCGAGTTGGCCCAGCGGCAGCACGACCTTCGCCGCGCGCCCGACCGTGCTCTGGGTGCTGGCGGTGATCGCGAGGATCGGCGCGCCGAACTCGCGGAGGCTGGGAAGCAGTTGGATGACTTCGCCGGTCTCACCCGACTGAGTGAGCATCAGCACCACGTCGCCGCGGCGGATGCGGCCGAGGTCGCCGTGGAACGCTTCGGCGGGATGGAGGAAGTGGCTGGGCTGGCCGGTGGAGGCGAGCGTCGCGGCGATCTTCTGGCCGATCAGGCCCGCCTTGCCCATGCCGGTGACGATCACCGAACCTTGGCACGACTCGAGCAACTCAATCGCAGCGGCGAACTCGTCGCCGAGTTGCTGCGAGAGTTTCCAGAGCGCGATCGCTTCGAGCCGCATCACCTCGCGCGCCGCGGCGATGCGTAACGGTTTGGGGAGCGACGTGTCGTCGCTCGACGGGGTACGCAGGACTGCGTTCATGGCCTTGTTGTCCGTCACGCCGTCGTCCGTGACGGCGCAGGGGTGGGGCGGATAGGGGGAGGGACCCGCAGGAATGCGGGCGGCGGAGTGTAGAGAGACCGCCCCGATCCAACAACGCCGACGCAACAACGTGCTAGCAAACGAAAAGAGGCGAGCCGGCCACGTTAGTGGTCGGAGTTTTTGCCGCTTCACTCCGACCACTAACGTGGCCGG
>JBGSJY010000451.1:0-55334 GCA_041741515.1 Pirellulales bacterium
GACAGCCCGGAACCACGCGGCGGCCGGGTCGGACAAGTGCTCGGGCGGTTCTGGTGTCTCGTTGTTCATTTCTTGGATTCTTGATTGAACGGGGTACAGGCAAACTTGCGTCACTGCCACGCTACGGTCTTCATCGCAAACGTTCTTCGAACATCGGTACGCCCCTGGGGGGGTGTCACTCACCTGCCCTAGTGCGTCGTGAATGATGTGAACGGCAGAGTGAGGCTAGATTCTCGGGACTGGTGCCAAGGTCAGGCCGCAGCTTGTACCGAATCCGGTGGTGAACTTCGGACGCGGCGGTGATGCGGTTCTCTGCTCGGCAGTCTTCACACAATGGAAACTCGGCGAGTTGATGTGCTCTTGCTCGTTGCCATGCAGCCGAGTTGTAGAACGGCTCACGCTCGCGGTGCTGGTCATACTGCTGCTGACTTTTCCGCCGGCAGGTGATGCAGCCACCACGGTTTAAGGTGCGGCAGCGTGGGCAGCGTGTTACGGGTGCGGATGCCATGGGGGCGTGGTGGTAAAGGTACAAGCCAGCTTGTAGTTTTTCTCGGGATCCAGTGATTCTGTTATGAGCACGTGCTCTGAACAGAATTCGTCAACCCGGGTTGCCGATTTTCTCGGGATGGCTCGGCGTGCTGGTCGAGTTTTCCTGAAAATTGAAAGGTTGCAAAAAGCAGGAAAACTGCCGGCTTCGGCGTGGTGGTGAATCGGCCAACTTGGCCGTTTTTGGCGATGGCTTCGGCGTGCTGGGCAAATCGGAAGTCATTTCCAATTTTCTCTACGTAGAGAAAAAGTCTGGTGGTGCGTCGGACGCAATTTTGTACACGCGTACAAAAGTCTGTTGGTGAGTCGGACGCAATTTCCCCGACGTCGGGAAAAACCTACTGCGGCACAGGAGGATTTAGAACGCACAGCCGCCCTCGCTCTTGGCTTCTTCCACGTCGGCCACGAACTCGGCCCGGCCGGACTCGATCCGCTCGGCGACGATCGCCCGGAACGGGTTGTTGTGGCCGAACTCGACAGCCTTAAACGCTCGCTCGATTCGGCGTCGAAATTGGTCGGCAGTGTAGGGTTGCACGGTTGTGTACCCATTTCCGGGTTGATCTCTACACGCGGGGGGGTGATTGGCGTTCATACGGGATTTGCCTACACAACCGTGCAACTATGCACAGGCCTCATCTAATAGGCCGATGCCTTGATACATAACTCCTTGCCCACTACGGACTTTGGTAAATCCCTTCTCGGCAAGCTTCCGGCCGAGCCAAGTCGCAGACCCTTCACCTTCGTGCACGGTTTGGGCCCACTTATTGAAGGAATCGAGTAGCCCAGCCGCTTTTGCCTGGGCCGAACCCTGCACTAAACAGCACTCTTCAAGCCACCTTCCGATCGTGTCGGACTCGGCCCGGTAGCCCTCGGTGGCGACCTTCACAGCGGCCGGCTCGCCGAGTCCGTGACGCTGCCAATCGAGACAGCCTTGAACCATCCAACGCAGGATCGCGGGGCCTTCGGTCCGAAGCTTCTCGGGTAGGTCGCGGTCCTGTCGCTCGGCCGGGATCGTCACGGTGAACGGCAACAGCCGCAGCCGCCGCCAGATGCCGTGATCGGTGCCGCTGACGACGGGCCGGTGATTGGTCACCAGATAGGCCGTATGCGACGGGGCGAACTCCCAGAAGTCTTCACGCATCCGCCGGGCCTTGATCCGGTCGCCGCCGGTGATCGACTTGATCAGCCCCTCATTCAGCTTGGCCCCGTCCTGCGTCTCATTCAGGACGGCCAGTCGCCGGCCGTGAAGGTCGGCCAGCTCAGTCGGGTGACTGTCGCCCCGCTTCACCGTGAACAGGTTCGGGGCCGCCGTAATCGCGTACTCGCCCAGCGAGTCTTGCACGACACCAAACAGGACGGACTTACCATTAGCCCCGGTGCCGTAGGCAATCGGAAACAAGTGCTCTTTCTGCTCACCAATCAGCGAGACGCCCAGCAGCCGTTGCACGAACCGGATTAACTCCCGGTCGCCCGCAAACGTCGTGTGCAGGAACTCGGCCCACAGAACCGCATCCTCACCAGCATCGGCCGCGAACTCGATGCCGGTGCTCTTGGTGAGAAGGTCGGCCGGATCGTGCGGCCGTAGCTCACCGGTCCTCAGGCAGACCGTGCCGTTCTCGCAATTGAGCAACCACGGGTCGGCGTCCAGACTGCTGTAAGCGATCGCAATCGGCGGCTCGCTTTTGGCAAGAGCCAACATCGCTTCCAGCCGGGAACGTGACTGCGAATCAAAAGCCCACTTGGTGATCTTCTTTTGAACGTCCTCGTCCTCGGCAATTGCGGCCTCGGCGTGGATCGACTTGGCCGTGAACTTCGCCAGCCGCATAACCTCGGCGGTCGCGTCTTCACGCCAGCGTCGCCCATCCCACAGCAGCCACTTATCCCACGCAGCGACGTAGCGAACTTGGCCGCCATAGCGGGCCGCGAATCGCTCGCCGTTGCCCAGGTCCGTCAACGCTCTTGGTGTGACGACTCCGGCCGCCGGGTCGTTGGTGGGGATCGCGTAGGACCGTGACGCCTTGGGATCGAACAGCTCACGCACATCATGCCAGGCCCAGTTGCACGATTCGTGGTGACACTTCGCCACGATGGCCCCGCTCGGTAGTTGAGCTATGTACGGCCCATCCCCACCGTGATCGCACAGCAGCGACGTTCGCAGCGTCCAGATTGTGCCGCCGTTGGCCCATGGGGTTGGCGGGTCGGCGTCGATGCCGTGTTTGTCGATGAACGCTTGAACGTCGAACGACGCAAGCGATCGGCTCGAAGACGATGATCGGCTCGAAGACTTCGCGGGCTCGACCTTCGCGGGCCCCGCCAGGGCCTCTAGCTGCTCTTGTGTGACGATGCACAACTCGGCCGGCTTAGAGATGATCGACGCCATCCGGTGCGGCCTGTCGGGCGTGTCGTCGCCCTTGCAGCACTTGGTGCCGTAGCACTTCCACACTCTCGCCGGGTTGAAGACGCCGGTGTCCACCTTCACGGTGTCGTCGTTGAACTTGTCCGCCAACGCTTGCAGCGTCCGTTGCACGATGCCGTCATCATCGGCCGCTAAGTCGATCCGATAGAGAAGGTGGGCCCCGTTGCCGCTGTCGGCGTAAACCGGGGCCGGCCAGCCGAGCCCCGTCAGGAACTCGGCGACCACTTCGGCCTTATCGAGTGCCGCTTGGTGCTCGGCGTCGCTCGCACTAATACCACTCGGCCGGATCGCATCGAAGTCGAGTAGCAACCAACGCCGGGCGATGATATTGCTGTCGCTGGTGCTCTCCCCCTTCGGCGTCTTACGCAGCCGATTGCACGCACGGGCCAACAACGCCGGGTCGGCCGCATTGGGGACGAAGTAAATGCCCTTCGCCCCCTTGAGCATCGCCAGATTGCGGGCCGCTTCCTCGGGGCTATCAAAGTAGCCGCTGTAGGTCGTCGGCCATCGCTCGTCACCACTGGACGCGTAGGCGTCCAGGGCCCGGATCTCGGTGACCGCATCGCCGACGATTAACCGCAGGGCCTCGGCGACGGCCTCGGGGTCTACTAGGGGCGTGGCCCGGTTTGTTTGAACTATCACAGTAAGTCCCCCCCGGTATTCCAGGCAGAGACCAACCGCCAGAGCGGCTGACGGTCCGGGTGTGGAGATCGTAGGTCGGCAATGACTTCGTTTAAGAACTGCTGACGGAACTCGTCAGCGTTGAACTCGATGACGATGCGGGGCCTCTCTTGGCGTCGCTGCTCGCCGTCAAATCGGTTATCATCCATGCTTAGTTCTCCTAGCCCGTGCCGTCCCCATGCCTGCTAAGCAAATGGGGGGCGTGCCGGGCTTTTTTGTGCCCGGTGGGTTAGGAATACAGCTCGCCAAGTTGTTTGATGAACTTGATGCCGGCGGTGCCTTCGACGTACTTGCGTCGGCCTACACGAATGGCCGGCAGGTCGAGCCCTTGCTGACGGGCCGTGCGGAAGGTCGTGTCACCTAGCCCAGATACCCGACGGAACTCGGGAAGGCTGTAGAGAGTGCCGGGGTTGATCGCCCCCGCCGGCTGGGGAGTAGCACGCTTGGACATTGTTTTGGTCTCCGGGACTTGCGTCGCCGGGGACTAAAACGAACGATGGCCGTACGTACCGGCGACGCGATGAAAACATCGCGAAGCTGGTAGGCACGGCCATCTGTCATGGCGTCCTAACCTTGCACGCCGCAACCCTGTGTTGGTTGCAACCACTCGTGCACTGTTGAAGTTCTGATTGTCGCGGGAAGGGTGGGAAGGCTATTAACCGCCACGCGTCCGCCCGCTCACTGGGTTGTATGCCGTTAATATACCCGCAATTACAAGTCGGTCAACCGAACGCTTTCGCCGCTGCTCAGGTGCCGTCAGGGGTGCTACCTAAGATGCTACCTAAACGGGTAACAATCCGACGACACCCCGCTAACTGCTGTTCGATTTACCGGGGTTTGCAGTAGTTAGCGGGGTGTGAATCGCGATTGTCTCGACTCGAAATCAGTTGCCGGGTAACCGGTTGAGGGTTCGAATCCCTTGTCCTCCGCTCTTGGGGGGCGTCGCATCCCGCGACGCCGGATCGCCTAGGTCGCTCCGAGGCGGCCGTTGTGGCGGACCGTCACTCGCGTTTTTCGCGCGGTCGGGTAATGGACCGTTTGCTCAACGGTCTTCTGGCCGGACAACGAACTCGAGGAGGCCCGCTGCGGCGTCGTCTCGCGGCCAGACTTTCAGTCGAAGGCGATCGATCGTCAGCGGCTCGGCGGGATGGACGATATTGAACTGGTCGGGCGCGACGCCGTAGGCGTCCGTGTTGTAGAGTGGGAAGGGTCGCCACTCGCCGGTGTCGTTTTGAATTTCCAGCTCCCAGCGGACCGGCGTCTGGACGCCGCCGTGGTCGTCGTACCAGTAGACCTCGACGGAGCGGAGCAGTGTTGGTTTGGTCAGTCGGAAGTCAAGCGTTTGCGGCCTGCCCCGTTCGGGCCAACTCGTCCAGCGCGGGATCGACGTGTCGAACGAGCTGCTCGGCAAGAGGCCGTCAATGAGGGCCGTCGTTGTATCGCCGGCGAAGGTGTGCGAAGCCCCAGCCGACGCGAAACGCCCTGCGTTATCGTCGATCACCACGGCGCTGGAGCGGAGGGTCTCGGAGTTGTCGGGAAGCCAAACCGCCATCGAGCCGACGCCACGGTTGTTCCAGGCGTAGTAGGGGACGAGTCGGAGGGGCGACGATTGAAGGTCACCCTGCTCCGTGAGTCGTTCCGCGGCGACGGTGATGGCTTGGGTGGTGTGGCCGGCAATGGCGAGCGGCGTCACCTGGGCCACCGACGCGGTCGAGGCCCGCGGGATCATGTAGCTTGAGGTATGGGCCGTGTTGTCGGCGCTCTCGGCGCAGTAGACGAGCGGCCCCCGTGTGACGGCAACGCGGCCACGATTGGCTTCGACCTCTTGGCGGCACGTGTTGAAGCATACCGGCATAGGAATCTCCAGACGCACCCGATCGCCTGCCGACCACTGCCGCTTAATCGTGATGAAGCCGTCAGGCGCCGCCGCCGCATCCAGCGGCGCCTCGTTGATCCAGACGCGAACAGGGGACGGGGCGCCGCTCGGCGCGTACCGATAGAGCTCGCCTGGGACAAAGCGGTCGGTCGCCCACGTCGGCGCCCGCAGTCGGACTGCGAATCGTGCAGACTTTGCGGGGGTGATCGTCAAATTCACAGCGCCGTCGAAAGGGTAATCGGTCTTCTCCAGGATGCGCGTCTCGACGCCGCCCAGCCTCATTTTCGTGCTGCCCGAGGCGAAGAGGCAGACGAGGAGCCCTGCGTCGTCCTGGGCGAACATCATCCCGGGCACTTGTGGGATCAGCCTGGCAAGGTTGGTCGGGCAGCAGGCCGTGCCGAACCACGGCGCCCGCCCCGCGTGCCCGTGGTTGAACGGACGGAACCCGTCGGCGGCTAGCGGATTGACGTAGAAGAAACGGTCGCCGTCCAAATTCACGCCGTCGAGCGTGTTGTTGTAGAGAGCAACTTCGGCGACGTCGAGAAACTTGGCGTTACTATGCAGTAAGAACATCCGCCAGTTGAAGAGCACGGCCCCGACCCCTGCGCAGGTTTCGTCGAACGCATCCGCATTAGGCAACTCGTACTCGGCGCCAAAGCCCTCGATGCCGTGCACCGCCCCGAGGCCGCCGGTGAGGTGCATTCGGGTGTCAACGATATTCCGCCAGATCGCGTCGAGGGCGACGGTGTAGCGGTCGTCGCCGAGCTTCGCGCCGACATCCGCCATCCCGGCGTACAAGTAGGTGGCCCGCACGGCGTGGCCCACGGGCTCCCGTTGTTCCGCCACCGGTCGGTGCTGCTGGGCGTAAGTGGGAGAGTTGACCCCCTCGCCACTCGGCACGTAGGTCACGCCGCGGATGTCGAGGAATCGTTTGGCCGTGTCGAGGTGGATCGGGTCACCGGTCGCTTCGGCGAGCCGCACCAGAGCGAGCTCAATCTCTTCGTGTCCCGGCGCTTGGAGGACCGGCTTGCCGTTGTTGTAGGCCGGGTCGCCCTCGAAGAAGACGTGGCGGACGTGGCGCGCGTTGGCGTCGGCGATATCCAGCAGGTCGCGCTTGCCGGTCGCGTGGTAGTACGCCACCGCCGCTTCGTAGAGGTGCCCGACGATATAGAGCTCGTGGCTGTGATCGACGTAGGTATAGCGCCCATCTCCCATCATGTCGATCGCCAGATGCGGGTAGAGAGTCCGCGTGGCGCCGAGATAGCCGTCGGGCTCCTGCGCCGCCGCGACGATCTGCGCAATGTGGTCAATCTGGGCCTCAAGCGCCGGGTCACGTTCGATCGCCAGCAGGTAAGCGGCCCCCTCGACGATCTTGAAGAGGTCGCTGGTGCGGAACCGGTGCGGAACCGGTAAAGACGAGGGCGGCTTGCCGGCAAGCACTTCACCCGCAGCCTGCAGGTCGGCGAGCGCCTCGGCGGTGCGGTCGAGGGCGTGCGGCATGAGCACGCGCCGCTGGGTCCTCAATCGCGGCAGCCAGAAATCGTCGTCGAGGGTTACCCGGTCGAATGAAACGGGTCGGACAAGGTAACCTTCCGCCCTGCCCCAAATTGGCGTCAGCGCGCTGACCGTAAGTACAAGGCAAAGGAAGACACTACGAGGCGTCGCGAAGCTTATCCGCATGATCGATCTACGCAGGGCATCGGGGCTGCCGGATGACACGCCGCCGAAGCGAAGCAGCGACAGCGACGAGAGCCATCACAAACGCACCCGGCTCGGGGACTCTCAGCATCGCCGCAAAGGCTTCGGCGCCGTTCGCCGCGATGTAGTCCGACTTGAAGATGAGGAAGTCGCGATAGTCGTTGTCGCCATCGAGGTCCCCCGCTAAGAACCGCGCCGCGGGGGTCAATCCACTGAGATCGGCGTACGTGTGGGCGGTGAAGAGTAACCAGTCGGCCCGCGTGATTTGGCCGTCCCTGTCGAGATCGCTCGTGACGCCAATCGGCTGCAGGCTTTCTACAGCAGTTAATCGCACGTTGTCGAAAAATGTCTCGGCGGCCGTCGAGTTCAGACGTATCTCGAGGTGCTCGCCGACGAGGGGGCTGCCGGCGTCAACGCGGTAGATGCGGCTGGCGTCGGTCCAGGTCCCTTCGAGCGGATTGGAAAAAGCTTCCGTCAGTAACGATAATTCGATACCACCCGCAAGAAGCGTAAAGTCGTAGTCTGGCAACTCGCGGTCTACGCGATGCCCGACCGCCACCTCGAGAACGTAGTAGGTATCGGCTGCAAGCGTCTCGGCGAGTTGTCGCCCGACTTCGATGTCCAGCGCGAACATCGCTTGATCGCCATCGGGAAGTTGTTCCTTGAAATGCCACGTATCGGGGACGATGGTCCCGCCAACCCAACCACCGGGGTCACGTGTGACCTCCCAACCGGCGAAGACGCGGTCGGTGTGGGCGTCGGGAACATCGCCTAGGTCGTCGGCCTCGAAGCTTGGATTTTCGATAATGACCCTACGGCTATCTACCGATCGCAGGACGTCGTCCCGCAACCGATAATGCCGGTACATATCGATCTCGCTCTGAAGGTACGGCTGGCCGTCGCGACGGTAGAGATCGTGGAACCAAAGGTCGGGCTCGGGGTCACTGCTCTGCGGCGGTGAGCCCCACGCCCAATGCGTCTGCTGGTCGCCGTTCACGAGGCCCCAGTTGTAGGCGGCGACGCCGCGATCCATAAGTTCCGGCAGGATGTCGGGAATGGTGCTCCCGAAGGTCCGCGCCATCCATTCCGTGAGAAACACCGGCCGTTGGCTGCGGTCGGCGATACTGGCGACCTCACGGATCGTCGCCTCGGGACCGGCGTAGATATGGTACGAGATGACGTCCGATTCGCTCCAAGCGGTGGCGTCGGCGCCGCTACCCCAGACGTCGAACGAGACGGGCTGGATGGGGTTCATCTCTCGAGCCCATTCCGCGGTCGCTCGGATCAGTGTGTTGGTGGTCTCAACCGACTGTCCCCCGTTCGCGGGTTCGTTATAGGCGTTCCACATCAAAACGCGCCTGTCGTTGGCGTAAGCGCCGATGACGCCTTGCACATAGTCCCGCGTTCCAGCGCCGGGCGCTGGGTCGCTCGGCGGGAGGTTCCAGTTCGCGGCGTTCTGATGGACGACCGTCCCACCGGTGCCGGTCCACTGCGAGTTATGCATCCCGGGCACGGGGTCCGCTTGCGGTCCTAGGTACGGCCGCCGCGTCGGCACGTTCGGATTGGTCGTGAAGTTCACGTCGTCCCAGAAAATAAGCGTTGGCCGGATGCCCCGCGCGTCCGCAGCCGAGATAAACTCGTCCAACCGACTCATAAAGCCGCTCGGGTCGGCACGCCAGACCTCGTAGCTTAGCGTCACGCGAAGCGTGTTAAATCCCGTGGACTGGGCGATGTCGAGTTCGTTCTCGATTGCCGCTAGGTCGAAGGTATTGGCGCCGGGGGTGCTCGCGTCGGCCTGCCACATCTCGGTCGGCGTGGCCGCGTACGTCATCACATAGTTGGCGCCGAACAGCCGGGGCTGATCGCTGTACCACGACCAGGCCTCGGCCTCGGTCCAGCGTTGGCGGGCAACGACGGGACCTGTGTGAAGCAGCGCCGCCAACTGGAGGGTCGCCGCTACGAGGCCGAAGAAGAAGGGGCGACGCCCCAATACCCGCCTAATCAACCACATAAGTATCCGCCTCGCGAAGCCCGCACCTGGCGCAGTCGCTTCTGCCGTGAAAAGACCGATAGAATCAGCGGAAACCCGCCCCTTTCTGGATGGCAGGTTGCCGGGCAAATCTTAATGGAAACCCGCGTAGAAGCGGCTCGGGCTGGCGGATGCCGGCACTCGGAGGACGAGCTTCGGGTCGACCCTTGCGGGTTTTGGTGGGTGGCTAGGGCAGCCGGCCGGCGATCTAAGTCCTGCTATTCGTGACAGTGCGGGTAGTGACATAGCTCCTCACCCGCCATCGAGTCATGAGAGTCTGTGCCCGTTTGTGATCGGCAGTTGAGGTGTCGACCTAATTGAGAGGCTCCTTCAGCAGGTGGGGGCGCTCGTTGTCGATCAGCACGATCAGCTCACCGAACAGCGTGTTGGCCCACGCGAACCAGTCGCGGGTGTAGTCGGTGGGGTCGTCCTTGTTGAACGCCTCGTGCATGAAGCCTGTGCCAGCGTGGGTGGTCTTCAGCATCCGCAAGCACTCCGTGATCTCATCGTCGGAGGTGCTGGTCATCGCGCGGAGGATGATCCCCATCGGCCAGATTCGCTCGTGGCCCGAGTGCGGGCTCGCCTGGCCCGTCGCCGCCTGGCCGCGGAAGTAGTAGGGATTGTTGTCGCTGAGCAAGAACTTGCGGGTGCGGAGGTAGAGCGGGTCTTCCTTTTGATGGACGCCGAGGTACGCCAGGGACATCAGGCTCGGTACGTTCGCGTCGTCCCAGTGGGCTCGATTCCCAAAGCCATCGACCTCGTACGCGTAGATCTTGCCGAAATTCAGATGCTCGACGATCGCGTACTTTTCGACCGCCGCCTGCACTTCGTCGGCCAGGGCGGCGCATTGACTGGCGAACGCCCTGTCACGGAGCGCTTCGCGCGGATCTTCACTGGGAACGGCGCGGAAAATGGCGTCGATTTGCCGGAGTGATTGAACCGCGAAAAGATTCGAGGGAATCAAGAATGGGTAGAGCGTACTGTCGTCGCTGGGACGGAAGGCCGAGGCGATCAAACCGACCGGCTTCACGGGCCTCCCCAGCCCGTCAAACAGCGGCGCGTCGATCATCCGATCGGTCGTTCGCCTGAAGCGGTAGGGCGTTCCCTCTTTGCGCTGCTCGGTCTGCAGCGTCTTGACGATCAGCTTTGCGGTACGGCGCCAGTCGTCGTCAAAGATCGAGGCGTCGCCCGTCAGTCGATAGTACTCGTTCGCCAATCGCACGGTGTAGCAGAGCGAGTCGATCTCCCACTTCCGCTCGTGGACTCCGTCGATCGGCGCGGGCCGGTCGCTAGCCCACTCCGACTCTTTTTGCATGTCCTTGTAGAACGCATTGGCGTACGGGTCGAGCAGCACGCACTTCGTCTGTCGACGCACAAGCCCCTCGACCAATTCGCGGAGCTTGTCATCTTCGGTGATGTACGGCAGGTAGGGCCAAACTTGGGCCGTCGAGTCCCGCAGCCACATGGCGTCGATGTCACCGGTGATGACAAAAGTGTCCGGCTTTCCATCCAGCACTTCGTAGTCGACGGTCGTGTCGAGCGTGTTGGGGTAGCAGTTCTCGAACATCCAAGCCAACTCGGCGTCGGCAATCCGCGGCTTCACCGTGGCGATTGTCTTCTCGACCGAGGGGCTCGTGAAGCAACGCTTCTCCACCGGCGGACGCTTCGACTCGAACTCTCCTGCCATTCTGCTAGCGGCGAAGATCGCGCAAACCACGCTGGGGGCTAGGAAGTGCTTCATAGTGTGACTCAACAAGATGCGTAGTTACAGCAGTTACGAATGCCCCAGCGCCTGCATCGCCAGAGCGTAGGCCCCGCGGGCCACCGCTTCGTTCGCGCCGAGTTTAGAGATGGCGACCGCCAAACGGGGTTGCCGCGGCGCCCGCTTCCCGTCGGTTTGCTGCCGGTCGGGTGTGTAGAAGGCCGCAGCTTCGATTTCGGATTCCAGGTTGTAGACGACCTGCACGATGCGCCGCTGGGAACCCGGCTCATCGCAGAAGGCGCCGCCAACCACCTTGAGTAGCGCCGGCATGTAAAGCCGGTGGGCTTGCGACAGTCCCCCTCCGATCACCACCACGCCATCCAGGACCGTCAGTAGATTGGCGATCGCGTCGCCCAACGTACGGCCGAGCTGCGCGTAGGCCTCTTGAGCGGCGCCAACATCGCCCGCCATCTCTTCGGTGGCGATTTTCGCGATGTCGTGAGGCGTGCGAGCGGCGGCTCTGGGGTCGTTGGCCGAAGCGGCATAGGCCCGTGTCACGGCGCGGATGCTGATCCCTTCCTCGGCGTTCACGTCCTGCCGAAAGCCGTGCCGTAGCAGCCACACCTCGCCCGCCAGACCGTTATCGCCGCGGAGCAACTCGCCATCCAGAACGATGCCGCCGCCGAACCCCGTGCCGAGCGTCAGACCAATCAGGTTATGGTACCGCCGGTCGCTGCCCGCTTCTTCAAGCCGGCGATTGATCTCCGGCAGCCGGCCGTAAGCCGACTCGCCGAGAGCGAACAGGTCGCCATCGTTGTTGATCAGAACCGGGACGCCAAAACGATCGCTGAGGAGGTCGCCCAGCGGGACTCCGTCGGCGTAGGCGGGGAGGTTGCCGATGTTGTAGATCACGCCGTTGGCGTAATCCGCGGGGCCGGGGAAAGCGAAGCTGATTGCGGCGGGGCGTCCCCCGGCTTCTACCGCGACACGCTCGAAGCCCGCATAGAGATTTGCCACGCTCTTCTTGATATCGTTCGCCTCGGAAGCGAGCACATACGGGCCTGCCACGCGCTGACCCCCGCGGAGCGCAGCGAAGGAGAAATTTGTGCCGCCCGCGTCGAGCGTCAACACCAGCGGCGATTCAGCTACTGGTTTGTTCACCTCGCCACTCCTTTCGCGGTGAGGCGCCGCTGGCTCCACCAACCGTACCAGGCGATGTAGACGTAGCTGAGGATCGGCACGAAAAACGCGGCGCGGATGCCGTAGTTATCGGCGACCGCCCCCATGAGCAGCGGGAACAGCGCGCCGCCGACGATCATCATCACCAGCAGCGACGAGCCTTGCGACGTGTGCTCACCGAGGTCATCAATCGCCAGCGTGAAGATGTTCGACCACATGATGGAGTTGAAAAGTCCTGCGCCGAGCGCGGCCCAGAGGGCGACCTTGCCGGTGGCGAGACCAGAGGTCATCAGTAGAGCGACAATCGCCACGCCGAAGATCGCCAGGATCGTCCCCGGCTTCCCCTTGCCTAAGCCAAACGCCCCCAGACAGATTGCGATCAGGATCGAGAACGGGATAAGTTCTGTCGGCTTCATAAACTCCATATGCAGCTGCCCTTCCTCAAATCGCACCGCGGTGGCGACATAGATCAGGCCCAGCAATGCAGCGGCGGTCAGGACCATGTAAAGCGGCTTCTTCTGGGGGGCTATAGTCGTTGACATCGCGGTGGCGCCGCACAGCCGGCCGATCATCGCTCCCCCCCAGTAGTAGGCGAGATGCAGGCTGGCGACTCCCTCCGGCCAGCCCATGACGCTCTGGTGCGCCATAAAACTGACGAGGTAACTGCCGATCGCCACCTCGGCGCCGACGTAGAGGAAGATCGCCGCCATGCCGAAGCGGAGCTGCGGGAACGCCAGCGCATTGCCCGACTCGGCGACCGCTCCGCCACCGATCGCAGGCAGCTTGCTGACAGCGATCAGGACGGCCAGGGCGAAAAACATCCCAGCATAGATCAAGTACGGCGTCTTGATTGCGTCGAGCGTGACCTCGCCGCCCGTCGCAAAGATCTTGTAGAGCAAGAGTCCACCAGCAACCGGCGCTAGAGTCGTGCCGAGCGAGTTGAAGCCCTGCGCCAGGTTGAGCCGTGCCGAGGCGTTCTCGGGGGGGCCGAGGACCGCGGCGTAGGGATTGGCGGCGATCTGCAGTATGGTGACGCCGGTCGCTAACAGGAATAAGGCGCCTAGGAAAAACAGATAGGAAACGGCCCCCGCAGCCGGCGCAAACAAAGCACAACCTGCGGCGCACACGAGGAGCGAGAACACGATGGTGCGTTGGTAACCAACGCGGTTGATCGGGTCTCCGTTGGCAATCGAGATGAAAAAGTAGATCAGTGAGACGACAAAGAACGCACCAAAGAACGCGAACTGCACCAAGCCCGACTGGAAGTAAGTGAGTTGAAAACTCTCTTTCAAGAACGGGATCAACACGTCATTCATGCACGTGATGAATCCCCAGAAGAAGAAGAGCAGCGTCACGGTCGCGAACGCCCCGGCGTTCGACCCGCTGGGGGCCAAGGACGCGGCGGCGGGGCGGGTTTCGGTGGCTCCTGCCATGGAGGTTTCCTGAGAGAAGCGTCTGTGGGGGAAAGTGGCGCAATCTACCTCACGGCGTCCCATTGCCGAATGGGCGGTCTTCCTTGGCAGACGCCCATCGACGATTCGGCTCGGTGCGCATCTCGACCGTCATGACGCCGCCCTCGGCGATCTCGCTGTGCTTGATCCACGACCGGGTGAGGGGCACACCGTTGAGAGTGACTGAGCCGACATAGAGATTCTCGGACGAGTTGCCCGGCGCCTCGATGACAAAGTCCTCTCCATTGGGTAAGTGGATCGTGGCCTTGGCGAAGCGTGGGCTGCCGATCGCGTAGCCCGCCTTGCCGGGGCAAACCGGATAGAACCCTAGCGTACTGAACAGGTACCAGGCCGACATCTGGCCGTTGTCCTCGTCGCCGCAGTAACCGTCGGGGCCCGGGCCGTAGAGCGTATCAACGACTTGGCGGACCGGGGCGGCCGTCTTCCACGGCGCTCCGGCGAAGTTGTACAGGTACAGCACGTGGTGCACCGGCTGATTGCCATGGGCATACTGGCCCATGTTGCACGCGGCCATTTCGGTCATCTCATGAATAACGCCGCCGTAGTGACCAACGCCGAACGTCGGCTCTGCCGCGAGCATCGCGTCGAGCTTGGCGACGAACGCCTCGTCGCCGCCCATCAGCTCGATAAGGCCCGGCAGGTCGTGCAGCACGCTCCAGCTGTAGTGCCACGAGCTCCCTTCGGTGAACGGGCCTCCCCACTCATCGGCCGCGAAATTCGGCCGCCACGACTTGTCGGCCTGCCGGCCCCGCATGAAGCCGACCGCCGGGTCGAATACGTTGCGGTAGTTCTGAGCGTGCTGGAGCAATCGAGGGACCGCATCGACCCGCCCTGCCCTCTCACACACCTGGGCGACGCACCAGTCGTCGTAAGCGAACTCGAGCGTCCGCGCAGCGGCTTCGCCCGTCTCGTCCGAGGCGACGTAGCCCCGCTGGAGATAGCTCGCCATGCCCTTGCGTCCGTAGGCGCCGTTGTCGGAGAGCTCGGTCGCGTCCTTAAGCGACGCGTCTGCGGCAAGCTGGATGTCGAAGTCGTCGATGCCCTTGCAGAGGGCGTCGGCGATGACGCTCTCGACGTGCGTGCCGATCATACAGTCGCGGTAACCGGGGCTCGCCCACTTAGGGAACCATCCCCCTTCGCGGTAGGCGTTGAGCCAGCCGCGGATCATCGCCGCGTTGATCTCGGGGTCGATGATCGACAGCAGCGGGTAGACCGCGCGGAACGTATGCCAGAAGCCGTTGTCGGCGTACATTTCGCCCGGCTCGACCTTGCCGCTGTAGGGGCTGTAGTGGACCAGCTCGCCCGCGGCGTTCTCCTCGTGGAAGACCCGAGGGAAGAGCAGCGTGCGGTAGAGATTTGAATAGAACGTCACACGCTGTTCGTCGGTCGCGCCCTCGATCTCAATGACGCCTAGCCGCTGGTTCCATACCGCCTGGTTGGCGGCGACGACCTCGTCGAACGGCGTGGCGCCGACCTCCCGCTCGAGATTCAGCGCGGCCTGGTCGTGGCCGATGAACGACGTGCCGATGCGTGCCTCGACGACACCCGACCTTGGGCCGGACTCCGGCGTCGCAAACTCTATCGCCACCCAGTGCTTGTCGGGCGAGGCTTCAACCGACTTGATCGGCACGCTGAACTTGGCGACGAACCGGCAACCAAAGTCGCCTGCCACCCCGCCGTTGTTGCTGCGGGCAACGCCTTTGAGCACGCCAGCCTCTTGATCGATCTCAAAATCACCGGGGCTGTAGGCGTCGAAGTGGAGCCACGCCCGCTCGCCCTTCGGGAACGCGAACCGCATCGCCGCCGATCGCGTTGTTGCCGTCATCTCGGCGCGGACGCCGGTGTCTTCGAGCGTAACCGCGTAGTAGTGTGGCCGGGAGATCTCGTCGTCGTGAGAGAACGCCGACGAGGGCAACTCGCGGATCGACTCGCCGGTGAACGGCATCACCCCGAAGTTGCCGTAGTCGCCCATCCAGGGACTCGGCTGGTGCGTTGCCTGGAAGGTCCGCAACCGGTCGGCGCCGTATTGGTAGATCCATCCCGACGCGTCACCTGTGCGGGGCGTCCAGAACGTCATCCCGAAGGGCGCCGCTACCGCTGGGTAGGTGTTGCCATGCGAAAAACTATGCGTCGAGTCGGTCCCGACCAGCGGATTCGCTAAGTCAGCGTAATTGGCGCCCGACTCGGCACGCAGCGACGCCCCGACGAGAAGGATCGAAATGGCGAGAGCGCTCTTCATGTCAATCACTTCGATAAAAAGTCCTGGGCAAAGTCGGCTGAGGTCGAAACCGAGAATGGGCGGTCTTCTTGGCCGACTCCGCGCTCGCGGTTAGGCTGGGAACCCATCTCGAGGACTAGGCGCCCGCCGCTGGTGATCTCACGGTGTCGCAAGTAGTTGCGCGACAGGGGTTCGCCGTTCAGGTCGGCAGACTGGATGTAGCGGTTGGTGGACGAGACCACAGGGGCCTCGATAACGAAAGGCTCGCCCCCTTCGTTGGCGATCGTCACCTTCGGGAACAGGGGCGTGCCGAGCACGTACTCGTCCGTTCCGGGACAGACACTATAGAACCCCAGCGCGCTGAGCACGTACCACGCCGAGGTCTGGCCCTGGTCCTCGTCGCCGGGATAGCCGTTCTCGGTCGCGTCGTAGAGACGGTCCATGATCTCGCGCACCCAGTACTGCGTCTTCCATGGCTGGCCCGCGTAGCAGTATAGGTACGGCATGTGCTGAATCGGCTGGTTTCCGTGGGCGTACTGGCCCATCTCGGCGATTTTCATCTCGGTCATCTCGTGGATCGCGAAGCCATAGGTTCCAACGTGAAACTCGTTGGTCGCGGAAAAGACGCCGTCCAGCTTCGCTACAAACGCCTCGTCACCGCCCATTAGGCCGATGAGCCCAGCCACGTCGTGCATCACCGACCAGACCCAGTGCCACGCGCAGCCTTCGGTGTATGGGCCGCCACACTCGATCGGGTCGAAGTTAGGCGTCCACTGGCCGTCTCGCTGCCGACCGCGCATGAAGCCGGTTTCGGGATCGTAGACGTTCCGATAGTTCAATACCGTTTGGGCGAAGAAACGTCTCGCTTCTTCTTGCGAAGTCTTCTTTGCGAGTCCATAGCCGCAGAAGTCGTCGTAGGCATACTCAAGCGTCTTTGCGGTCCCTTCTCGAATATCGGCCGGCACGTAGCCGAGTTCGTAGTATGCTCGGAATCCGTCGCAGCCATTGGCGGGGCCCCACGGGCCCTTGTTCGTGGCCTCGTGGCGATAGGCCTCGATTGCCTTCTGCGGGTCGACCGTTCGGAAGCCCTTCGCCCAGCCGTCCGCCAGAAGCGATATGGCGTGATTGCCGATCATGCTCCCCTGCTCTCCGGGGAACGACCACGAGGGAAGCCAACCGCACTGGTCGTACGCGTCGAGCAAGGACGCCAGGTAGCGGCCATGCTGCGTCGGCGTCAGAAACGTAAACAGCGGCATCTGCCCGCGGAACGTATCCCAAAAGCCGGTGTCGGTGAAGAGGTAGCCGACGTGGAGCTTTCCGTCGTAGGGGCTGTAGTAGCGGGGCTCACCGTTCTTGCCGATCTCGTAAAACCGATGGGGAAAGAGGCACGCTCGGTAAAGGCACGAGTAGAAGGTCGCGGTCTGCGCATCGCTGCCGCCCTCGACCTTCAGCCGGCCGAGCATGTCGTTCCATCCCGCCTTCGCGGCGTCGGCGACTCCTTCTAGCTCTTGATGCTCTCCCAACTCGCGTCGCAGCGTCTCGTGGGCCTGCTCGTGATCGATGTAGGACGACGCAACCTTGGCCTGCACGACCGAGCCCGGCGCAAATTTCAGGACGGCGCCACCGCGTTGCCCCTGGCGCCGTGATTCGCCCCAACGGATCTCTTTCGTGCGCCCGCTCCAGACGCCGTGGTCGATGATCGGCTGATCGAACTCGATGAAAAAGAAGTTGCGCAGCCCATCGGGCAGACGTCCATTACGCACCCAGCCATCGACGCGGCGAGATTTAGGGTCGATCTCTACGCCGAAGCCGCCGGTGTACCCGTCGAGCACTAAATAAGCATCCCCCTCCGCCGGGAAGGTGAAGCGCAGCATCGCGTCCCGCTCAGTCGGCGCCATCTCGACCGTCACGCCGCTTTCGAGTTTGACGCGGTAGTAGAACGGCTTGGCGACCTCATCGACATGGCTGAATTTCGACGCGCGCTGGTTCTCGTCGACAACCGCCTCTCCGACCGTCGGCATCAGCGAAAAGACGCAGTAGTCATTGGACCACGAGCTGCACTGGTGCGACTGCTGGAAGCCACGGATCGTGTTTTTGAAGTACTGATACTTCCAGCCATCGCCATTGGGACCCGTCTGCGGAGTCCACATGTTCATGCCGAACGGCAGCGCCGTCGCCGGGAACGTGTTGCCATGGGTCAGCTCGAATCGCGAGTTCGTCCCCTGCAGCGTGTTGACGTACTCCGCCGGTGACTTCGGCTTCTCCGCTACGGCTTGCAAGCCGGCAGAGCCCAGCCCAGCCCAAGCAGCCGCAAGCATCAAGAGGCCGCCCCCAGGTCCGCCTAGCGCCCGCCTCATCGCGATGATCGGGCTGCGGCACGGCGGCGCCCCATCCGTCCCACCGCGGCGAGGCACAGCAGGGCAAGCGACGTCGGCTCCGGCACACGGAGCATCTGAGCGAACGCCTCGGAGCCCCTGGCGTTGATAAACCATTCTTTAAATTTCAGGAAGTCGTCGTGATCATTGCGGCCGTCGCTGTTGAAGTCGCCGTGCAGATAGAGCCCCGTTTTGGTGTAGGACGTCAAGTCGGTGTGAGTACTGGCGGCAAAAAGCAGCCAGTCGTCGCGACCGAGTCTGCCGTCCAGGTTAAGGTCCCCCGCGACGCCGGTCTCGAAGGCATAGGTTTCCTTGGCGACGAGCACATCGACATAGCTGCCGATACTGTCGGAACCGAGTCCGAGGACCTTGAACTCGAACCAATTGGGCCGCACGTCCCAAGGCTGGCTCGGCGCCGGCGGGTTGTGGCTGAGGAAGTCGTCGCCGTCCCCCGACGAAGCGTAGAAGTTGACGCCAAAGTCGAGCTCACGGATCGACTTGCCAACCTCGAGCTCTCGCTCCAGGTTGTTGCGATCGGACCCGCCCTCGAGATCGACGTCGAGGACCGAATCGCCCAGATAAAACTGCAGTCCATCGCGGCCGGCACGGTACTCTAGCGTGATTTCCTGGGTGTCGCTCACCCAGGCGCCCGACTCCGCATCAAACTGCTTGATCGGACGGTCGTAACGCAACCCATAGAGCGAATTGGCGCTGTAAGTCTCTTCAACCCCGTAGATATCGAACCGGCTGACAAAGAAGGGCGTCAATTCGTCGTGCGCATAGATGCGATAGGTCCCCTCTTGGGTCCGGTTGAGGTCCGGGACTTGCGTCGAGGTCAGCCACTGCAGATTGGTCAGCTTCTCATGAACCGTGAAGTGGCCGTGGCTGATGTTGCCCATCGTGTCGAAGGGATTGCCGTACTCGTCGTGGTTGACGCCGAACGGCGTGACTTGGCTGCCGTCTGCCGACGCCGAGTACTCGACGTACTGGCCAGCGTCGTAGTCGTAGACGTAGGGCGTGTAGTTATTGTCATTGACCACGCGCCAGGCGCCAGAGTGGGGCGCGCCAATGCGATGGCCCAGTTCGTGATCGACGACGATTTGGCCCCATCCCGAGTGGACGTCCGCCTGAACCGCTAAGTTGTTACCGGGGAACCACGTCAGCCCCGACCAGCCTTGGCCCGGGTCGGGTGTGGTGGCCGAGACGTCGAAGATGTTGGCGTGGAAGTCCTCCGGCTCGAGCCCGTAATGGCTACGGACATAATTCTCGGCGTCAGCGATCCAGTCGCCGCTGCGGGTCCGATCCGCGTTGAGAGTTAGCGGCACGTCGAGGATCTGCGTGTACCGGAGGTCGTACTGGCCGCCAGAGTTCGCGGCGTAGAACTGCCGAGTCGCGAGCGAGCTCGCTTCAATCTGCGCTAGACGCTGCGCGCTGAGCGGCGCATCCGACGCGTCTCGAATGGCGAAGTACATCCCCTCGTAAAGACCACGGCTTACGGAGATGTCCGACCGCGGATAGACGACTGCACGGGCCGAGGGTGTTAAAGCCGCGACAGCTAGTGCGATGAGCAGGACGCGGGGCGGAAGGACAGCTTGAGTCATAGCAGTCAGTTGCAAGCAGTTGAGATCAAGACAAGGCACAACCTACTTGCCGTGCACAGAAGGGGCCGAGCCTCCGCTGCACTCCATGCGGCGGAGGCTCGGCCGTGGAGCTATCGCCGACGGGCCGCGATGGCGGTCGCAGCGGCGGTCGCCAGCATCACGAACGATGTCGGCTCGGGAACCCAGAGGAACTCCGAAACCGACAGCGCGCTGTCGCTGATGCGGACCTCGTCGATGAAGCCGTACGCTCGGTCGCCGTGGCCGCCGTTGTACATGCCGCGGCCGACGGTCCAGTTGCCGGCGTCCCAGTCGCCACCGTCGCCCGCCGGGGTGGCCATCGCCGTGTTCATGCTGCCGCTCAGCGACATATCGGTCTGAGCGACGAGTTGATAGCCCGTCCCTTGCGTGGCGTTCGCCAGGTAGAGGGAAAGGAGCGTCCCGTCGCTGACCGCTGCGGCGTGGTACCAGTCGCCCGCCGCTGTGTCGGGGAACGCGAACGTATTCAGCGTGTTGATCGGCGACACCGCTTCATGCCAGAAGCCATCTTGGTCGGCGAACTTGATGGCCAGGGCGTTGTCGGGCACCGCCTGCAGATAGAGGCCGGCCAATTCACGATTGGTGTCGACCACATCGGTGCTGTCGCGGCCGACAATCGTACGGTAGCCGCCGTTCTCAAGCCGGAACGAAGCCTCAACCGTGAACGCCGCCGGTGTGATCGTTTGGATGCCGGTCGCGCCGGTGAACATACCGGGGCCGCCGCCCGTATTTTGGAGGGCGAAGTTGTTCGTGTCGCCGGTTTGCGGCACAACGCTGGCGGGTACGTCGGGACGGTAGACGAAGCCGCAACAGCCGCCCGTGTTCCACGCCGAGAGGTCGTTCCCGTTCCCAGAGACGTCGGGCACGTCTGCCGACCACGTGTTGTCGGCGCCCGCAATGTGCAGGAGATCCGTGTCGGCCGGACCCCCTTCAAAACGCCAGTAGGCGACGGTGTTCGCCGCGGCCGTTGTCGCGACGCCTACGGCCGCAAAGCCCAAGCAGAGGGCGGTAATCTTGCGTCTCATGAGTCAACTCCAAGGTGAAAAAAGAAAAGAGATACCTGACGAGCCTACCTTCCTCTTCCGAACACGCCTCCAACAACCCAACCACTTAACCCGACAGCGAAACTACTACCGCCGAAACAGAAGCCGCTGGGAAAACCCACGCATCGTTGATCGGCCACGCGTGCGTTGTCGTTTGCATGACACGGTCGCTATTGAGCTGCGACACCTCGACCATCGGGTCGTCTTCGATAAGGTGAGCCGTCGCCGACTCCGGTAGGGCGTCTCCCAAACGTAACCATGCGGTGATTGACTTGTCGCGGTCGGTGTTGACGACGTGCAAATAGACGCGGCGCCCGGTGCGGCTGGCGACAACGTCCAGGCCCTCGGGCGTCGAAAGAACTCGTAATGCCGCGGCGCCGATATAACGCCGATAGAGCTGCATCACCCTGGCCACCGGCATCAGATAGGCGCGCCCTTCGCCGCGTGACGTGGGGATCATTACCGCGTTTACCTGCCAGCGATTGCCGCAGAAATCTGCGGCGGTCGCAATCTTCAGCACGTCAGCGTGCCGCTGATGGTTGTTGAGGATGCGGCCGTAGGAGACACCAGCCGCCCAGGTCGAGAGGACGTCGCACCGGTCTCGACCGGGAATCGCAAAGTGGCATTCGGTCATCGCCAGGTCGATCGCCCGATCGCCCAGGCTCGCCCGGACTTCGCGGATCTTGCGGTCGTTGATCTCCCACGCCGCCATCAGCTGCCGCCAAGTCGCCACGGGGTCGCGCCGATAGCGTTCGCCCCGCAGCACCGGTTCTTCGTCCGAGTCCGGGTTGAACATCTGGTGGAACGCGAGCATCTGCAGGTTCTCGCCCGCGGCGTCCGCCATGCGCGGGGCCCAGCCGCTGTCGCCCCAGCCGATCAGCTGTATCGATGGGTCACGCTCCCGCATCGCTTTGGCGAACTCGTTCGTCTTTCGCGCGGTCGACTCGTAGTCGAAGCCTTGCCCGTCGTAGGAGGTCTCGTTGCCGATCTGCCAGTAGCGGATCGGCATCGTCGATCGGTATCCCAGGCGCCTGCGTTCGGTGTTGTCGGGGTCGTTGCAGAACGAGACCCAGTCGGCCGCCTCGCGGGCGTCACCGATCCGTGACTTGCCCCCGGCCGACATGAAGCGGCGACGGCCGTCGGACTCGAAGTTCACGCACATCAGCGGCTCGGCGCCGACACGCGAGCAGAAGTCGTGAAACTCGACCGTGCCCACCTGGTTCGACTCAAGGCCGCCCCACTGCAAGTTCTGCATCATGGGCCGCAGGTCGCGCGGTCCGACGCCTTCACGCCAGCGATAGAAGTCGGTGTAGATGCCGCCCCAACGCATCATCGTCGGACCGAGTTCGCGCGTGGCGTCGATGACATCCACACGCCAATCGTTACGCGAGTGGTCCCAGGCCGCCTCGACTGAACTGTCCGTGACGCCCAAGGGCTCCATGAACTGCATGTAGAGGTAAGGCGAGATCGCGTGCGTCGGCGACGGGTCGACATCAAGCAGGCTGCCGGCAGGCGAGTTGGTTTTCGCCAAAGTAGCCGACGCCGCTAGCGCTGACCGTCCCGACACGCCGATAGCGGCGGCGCCGGCGATCGCCTTGAGGGCGTCGCGTCGCGAGCATTCGGGTTTTGCCGCTTCTCGGCTCATTGGAACTTTTACTTACTTGGTGTCGCCTGACTTCGTAGCCACCCGAGCCTTAGCAGCCGCCGGGTACTCGACCTCCACCAGACCAACGTCGATAAATTGCCCCCCCGCGCGATTCCTGCAGTGGACCGCCAGGGTGTTGCCATGCGGCTTCAGCGCGGCCATAGCTGCCGCTTGAATTTCGACGACGTTGAAGTTGGTTGTGTACCCCGTCACGCTCGCGGCGAGCACTCCGTTGATATAGACCTGGGCGTCTTCGTCGTGGTGCATCATCAACTTGAGGTCGCCTTCCTTGCGGTCTTCGAGGTCGAACTCGCGCCGCAACCAGATGTCACGCGAGACCCACTCCGAACCGATGGGGGCGTTGGGCGTTCCCTCGGCGCCGAAGCCTGATGCCCCCAACCGCCAAGAGCTGTCGTCATAATCCGCCGACTCCCACTCCCCACTCGGCTCATTCAGCGTGTAGCGCCAGGGCGACGCTTTCCTTTCGCTGGTGGGGACCACCTGGTGAATCACCGGCGGGATCGGCAGCGCGGCATAACCTCCGGCCTTCGTCTGATCCCGTTGGGACCACCTCGACCACACGTCCTCGTCACACAGCAGCCGCATAAACACACCGCCGACCACGGGCCGGGCCGTGAAGCCCACCTTCCGCGCGTTGTCGGTGCGGTACCAGTCGGTCATCGGCGAACGATCCGGCGTCTGACGCAGGAACTCTACCACCGGCGCCACGAGCGCATCGAAGTCGTCGTCATCGCCGGTGAGGCAAGCGGTCCACAAGACCCAGTCGAGCTTGGTGTACTCCTGGCGGCTATCGAGCGGCAGGCCGTACCGGTTCTGGACCGACCGGTAATGCTTCATCTCCTTCTCGAAGACGTCCTTCCGGAAGAGGTCGAGGTTGAGCACACGGTCCCACACCAGGTTGTACTTCTGGCTCCACGTGCCGGGTCGATCAAACGTCAGGCGGAAGTGGTCGCCGTCGGCGGCCTCTTGGACCCAGCGTGCTGCAAACACCTCGGCGACGTTGCGGTACTCCTGGGCCTGCTCCTCATCGCCCTTCATCTCACAGAGCTTGGCGTAGGCGCCAAGGGCGCAAATCGCTTTTGCTGAAAGATTGACGTTGTGCGCCAGGTGACCGCCGAAATCGTCGGTGCAGAGCTGGTTGTCGGGGTCGAAGCCCTTCTCCTTGAGGTAGTCCGCCCACTGCGTGAGCGTTGGCCAGTACTCTTCGGCGAAGTCGGCGTTGCCCTCCAGCTGCGCGACGCCCGCCATCAGCAACAGCAGGTTGGCGCTCTCTTCGACGGGCATCTGATTCTCTTCGGTCCGCTCGCCGCCGCCGTAGACCTGGCCGTTGGCTTTGGGGTAGGTCCCAAGATCGTGCGGGGCGAAGGGAAACTTCCAGCGATCGCTCTTGGCGTACTCCATGAAAGGGACCAAGAACGACTTCGCCAGCGACGGGCCGAATAGGAAGAACTGCGGCGCCATTGGGTAGAACACGTCGGAAGTGCCGATGCAGCCGTTGGAGTGATT
This sequence comes from Pirellulales bacterium, assembly GCA_041741515.1. Lineage (GTDB taxonomy): Bacteria > Planctomycetota > Planctomycetia > Pirellulales > Lacipirellulaceae > Botrimarina. The sequence goes on from JBGSJY010000451.1 coordinate 24,045, forward strand.
CTCTTTGCAGAATTGGATCGGCTGTCCCTTCTCGTCGGCGACAAACTTGCCGGCTGCGAGACACTGCCGGTAGGCGAGCGAGCCGACGATTACATAATTGTCGCCGCCCGCCTCGCGGAGGTCGGCGGTCAACTCACGGTCGAAAGCGTCGCAGCGTTCCAGCAGGGACTCGTAGTCGCGAGCCGCTTCAACGAGGAGGCCTTCCGCGCCCATCCCGTTGCGACGCCAATAGGGACGTAAGTTCTTGCCCATGAACTGGATCGAGTAGAGGTCGTCGTAAGCGACCACCAGCCAACGCCGAACGGACTTGTCGCCGACTTCACCCAGATCGAACTCAAACGAAGCGGCAACGTCGGACGCCCCGCCCGGGCCAGCAGACTTGGCGCCTGATTCTTGCCCTCCGCGGAAGGCCCGCCGCAGCGAATTCGGGTTGCCGACTTGGGCGATCGGCTTCGCATCCTGCGGGGCCGCGGCGTAGAAGTAGCCCCAGTCGATCCGCAGGTCGTCGCCCTGCTTCTGCAAGACGCCTTGGTCGGTCGAACCCATCTTGATCACGGCCAAGCCGCTGTCTTCGAATGTCGATGCTTCGGCGTCTTGACGCGGGACATCGACGCACAACTCCGCCGACGCGTCGAAGTAAAGCCGCGCCGCGTGTTGCTTGCCGTCGATCGATTTTACGTCGAACGTTAAATAAGTGATCGGCCGCGACAACAGGTCAATGTCTTCCGGCAACGATGGCGTCGTAAACCGCAGCGTCACCTGCACGCCAGCGCCGGTGAAATCGTAAATCGTCTGCGTCGGCGTCACCTCCATGTCGCTCTGCGGGAGAGCCGCCGCGTCGAGGGGGGCCGCGCCCATCAGTCGGTAAGCGACGCCGTCAATGTCGACCAGGGCCGTCAGTCGTTGCGGCTTGCCGGTCCAGTGCGTTGTGTCGGCTTCGTTCAGCGCGCGGCCCGTTGACCAGATGCTGAAGTAGGGGTCACAGGCCACCAGCGGCGCAGCGGGCGGCGTGAATCGTGGCGTCGTCGTTTCGGCGCCGGCGCTCGCCGCAGTAACGCCCATTGCCGCCAGCCATAGAAAGGTCGTTCGCATGAAGATCACAGGTGGTCGTATGCCCTTTTGAACAACTCAGTAGGTTCCAAAGACGGTTAATCGATCCGCGGATTAGCGCCGCCGTGCGCACAACGCCCCGCAAACGCCTAGCGCCGCCAAGAAGGCCGACGCAGGCTCAGGCGCCGCCAGCAAGCTGGCAAATTCATCCTCGCCATGAAGCGAGATGAAGTTCGTCTTGAACGCCGCGAAATCGTTGTAGTCACTGACGCCGTCGCCGGTGAGGTCGCCTGCAGCGTAAGCCTGAGCCCGGCTGAGCCCGGCGAGATCGCTGTGTAGGTGGCTCGCCAATACGACGAAGTCGTTGCGGTCGACGTCGCCGTCGAAATCGAGGTCGCCGCCTTCGAACGGCGTTCCGTTGTTTCCGACGTAGCTAATCAGCGCGTCAACGATCGTCCCATCTTCGAGCAGCACCGTCGCGGTGAGGTCCTCGACGGGCGAACGCAGCCAACCTTTTGCGGGAGAGTAAACCAGCTCGCTCTGCGGCGCGAGCTGCCCAGCGTCGCCAGTCGTCGTATCGACGAAGAGCGAGTTGGTGCTAGTCGTGATCGTCCACGCGTCGTTGTGGTCCACCGACATGTCGCCATCGACGTCACGAAGCCCGGTCACCGGTGTCAGGTCAGCGGGCGAGATCGCGCCGAACGCCGATGAAAGCGAGATCGACTGGATCCGAGCGACGGTCGTCGATCCGTTCAAAAACGTCACGGCGCCCGTGTCACGATCGACAACGAGCTCGATCTGCTCCTCAGCGGTCGCTACGATTCGAAAGATCTCGCCTTGTCCCGCCGACGGAAAGAACGAGTTACCGAACTTTACCATGTACAAGTTGCCGAAGTTGTCTTCGTTGAACGAGGTGAGGTACTGCAGGGTCGCCCCGCCGCCGATGAGATCCTCAAAGTCCACGTCGTGACGCTGGACGTCCATTAAGTTGTCGCCGTTGTAGCTAGCGGTCGGAGTCGTCGGGTCGAACTCGCCCGAATAAATCACATTCGCGGTGAAATCGGCGAAGAAATAACGTCCCTGCAGTTCCTCAACGGGACCGCGGTAGACGTAGCCGCCGGTGATCGACCCACCGTAGAGGTCGCTCGGGTGCTGCAAAGGGATTCCCGCGTAGTGGGCGTACTCGTAAATCGGCTTCAGGTCGCCGTGCGACCCGGGGCCACCGGCGGGGCCACCGATGGTCGCGAGCGTCCCCTCGCGAGAGGTCCAGCCAAAATCCAGCGGCGACGCCGAAGGGTTCGTGAACTGGCTAGCGGGGATAAAATCGACCTCTTCCACGGAGTTGAAGCCGACGTCGCCGATGTAAAAATCGCCCGTCTGCCGGTCGAAGCTGCTGCGGTAAGGATTGCGCAACCCCGTTGCCACTAAATCAACGTTCGGATGGCCAGCGCCGCTGGCAGGTGTTGAGAAGTTACCGGTGAGATCGATCTTCACCACCTTGCCGTAAGGCGAATTGGGGTCCTCGATCAATGACGGGTTGAACGTTGGCTCATTGGCTTGGGCGCCACCATCGCCGGTGGTCAAGAACAACTCGTTGCTGCTCCCGCCCGGCCGGAACTGGGCCTGATTCATAGTGTGGAAGATGTTCGACAGGTTGTGGTACTCGTAGAGCCGGCGCTGAACCTGAGGGACGCCGCCGATGTTCTTCCACTCATCGAGGCCGTTGACGCCGTTGACGTTCGTGACGGTGTAGAAGAGCCCGTTGGACTGATAATCGGGGCTGAACGTCAACGAGAGGAGGCCGCCGTCAGACACCACCGTCCCCGACAGGTCGAGGAACGTCGAGGAGGTCTTGGTAAGTTGGTCGTAAGCAAGGATCCGTCCGAGATTGGCGCCACCGGGCTCGGTGCGCTCAACGATGAATAGGTGGTTGTTGTCGCCCGGCGCCTGCGTCACGTAGGTGGGCTGGTTGAGGCCGGAAACGACACGTTCAACCGTATAGGCCGCGTCCAATCGGCTCCCACCTGCGACCATGGCGAGGGTGAGGCACAAGCGAGTCGAAGGAGCGATCGTCATAGGATGGTTCCGCACTGTCGGCTGAATCTCGATGTGGTGTCGGTGACGCAACTGCGTAGCGTTTCCGGAGACGGGCAAGAATCGATATCTGGCCCGTAAATCGTTCGAGGCAAGAACGCGAGAAATCTAATGAGGGGCAGTGAGGTTGAAGTCCAGGGTCTGCGAGCCGCTCTTGACCTCGACCTCCTGCATATTGCCAGTGGCGTTCTCGGGAATCAGCTCTTCACCCGGTTTTCCTTCCGCCGGAGTGATCATCTCGCGGCCGTTGAATTTGACCTCGTTCGCGGCGGTGATCGCCACTAGCCGCTTACCTGCGTAGGCCTTCTCAATGGAATATTTGCCGTTCTCGATGGGGCCACCGAAGGGGGTCCCTTGGCCGCCGACAGGCATAAAGGAGATTCTGCCGGAGGGAACCGCCGCTCCGTTGTAAGTGACGACGCCGCTGACCGTCGGCGTACTCTCGGCACAACCCACCGCAATGAACGCCAAGGCTGTGAACGTCAGCTTGAATCGCCAGTGAACCATCGTTAGTCCCGCAGGTAAATCGAAGAGTCAATCCGCCGCTAGTTCGTCGAAAGCGATCCCGCCGATTCGGCTTGGTCCCGCGTGCCGGCAGCGCGCCACACATACCAATCGATGCCGTCCTGAGCAAACGTGACAGAACCGTCTGCCATCGCGACGTTGACCCCCCCTGGGTGCAGGCTTCTTGCTGTTGCGTAGGCGTTTGCCCCTCCCGGCGCTCCGGTCGGAATCGGCGGGCTTGCTGACACACACAGGTCTTTCGGGAACGTAAAGTCGCCCATCGCATCCGGACACGGGCCGACCGGGCTATCCGGGATCGAACTGTTGGGAGTCGAAGCTGCGGAGAACAGAGCGCCGCCCATGTTGCCGTAGATGGACTCTCCCATCGGTCCACCGAAGTTAGAGTTTTGCGGGACGATGCCTTCGGACAAGAGAATCGTCTTTGAAGTGCCGTCAACGATCTGAGCAAACCGCGTCTGCTCCGACTGCGGCCCACCCTCCACCGATTGACCCGACTTCACCGGGAACACCCCCTTCCCATACGGGCTGATGCTCGTATCGAGAGACCCTACGGGCGCGCGCCTGAACTCGGGGCGGCCCAAGGCGTTGCCGTACATGTCGCCGTTGCCAACGCACGCCCGATAGTTGCCACGCCAAAAGCCGTAGGCCGGTGTGTCCATCTCATTCGCGTAGGGCGACTGATCGCTCGGACAATAGAACGGCGCTATCTGAGACTCGCGCGCCGCGCGCACGCGAGTATCAATGCCGATCGGACCATAAGTATTCTGATCCGCCGCCTGCGGGTTAGTGACCTTTTTGGCCTTGATCGGTAGCGGCCAGAAGTTGTCGTAGACCGGCTGTTCCTCAAGCTGAGGCAATACCAATTGCGTCCAGGTGTACGCATCCCAAATGTCGTATTTCCGGGCGTACGGGAATTGCTTGTTCGTCGACTCGTAGTTGAGGTTCGCCAGCGCGAGCTGTTTCAGAGCGTTCACACAGCCGTTGCGCCGCGCCGCTTCGCGAGCCGACTGAACCGCGGGCAACAACAGCGCTACAAGGATCCCGATGATGGCGATAACCACCAACAGCTCGACGAGGGTGAAGCCGTCCTTGTACGCCCGGTCATTTTTCCGAGTGTAGGTCATGGTCATCGGGTGATCCTTGTAGCCGTTTAGGGAAGAACTCCGTCCAACTCCAACAACGAAAGTCCCTCAGGCAACGCGGCGCCACCCCAGCGCCGCTATGCCCAAGGCAGCCAGCGCCAGCGCCGCCGGCTCAGGAACCGCGGCCGCTGCGGAGACGTACGTCACGCCACCGACAAACAGGCCCGAACCCGGACGGCCGTAGCTGAAGGCGAGGTCCTGCCCGCCCACCGCGGTGTTGTAAGCGGCGCCCAGCGAGATCGAGGCGCCCGGCATAACCGTCGTGCCAGCCGCGTCCAGCAAGAGCTCCGACAAGATGTTGGCGTCCGACCCGCCGGCCTCGGTCCAGCCGTAACCGTTGGCGCCGTTCGCCCCGTAGTTGTCGACCCAGACGTCGTAGTCGGCCTGGCCATACGTCGTTCCCAACCCGTCCCGCCAGACCGTGTAGTCAGCCGCATCGACGACGCCGTTGCCGCTGTAATCTCCGGGCGGCGCAACGGCGACGTTCTGGTCATCAAGGCTGTTCCAGCTGGTCTTCTTGAGCGCGCCGGCGTCGCTGGTAATCTCGTAATAGTCAAGCGTGACGGCGCCGGACGAATTGTTTTTCAGCGTCACCATGCCGGTCGTGGTGTTGACCTCGATCGACAGGTTCTGACCGCCCGAGAAGTGCAGCATCTCCGTCAGAGGTACCGCGTTGCTGCTAATCCGGACCTCGTCGATGAATCCGAAGGCCCGGTCGCCGTGCCCACCGTTGAACATGCCACGACCGACCGTCCAGTTTCCGGCGACCCAGTCGCCGCCAGCGCCGGCCGGAGTCGCCATCGCCGTATTGGTGCTGCCGCTCAGGGTCATATCGGTCTGGGCGACCAATTGATAACCGGTCCCCTGAGTAGCGTTGGCAAGATAGAGCGATAGCGTCGAACCATCGCTGACCGCGGAGGCGTGGTACCAGTCCCCTTCCGATACGTTCGGCGGACCGAAGGTGTTGAGGGCGCCGGCCGGCGAAACGGCTTCATGCCAGAACCCTTCCTGGTCCGCGAACTTGATCGCCAGCGCGTTGCCGGGTATCGCCTGCAGGTACAACGGTGCAAGCTCACGGTTGACATCCGCCACGTCCGTGCCATCGCGGCCGATAATCGTGCGGTAGCCGCCGTTCTCAAGGCGGAATGAAGTTTCGATCGTGAACGCCGCCGGCGTGATCGAACGGATGCCCGTGGGACCCGTGAACATGCCGGGACCGCCGCCCGTGTTTTGAACTGAGAAGTTGTTCGCCGCCCCTGTCGCGGCGATTGTGCTGGTGGCGACGTCGCTGCGGTAGGCGTAGCCGCAGCACCCGCCGGTGATCCATACCGACAGGTCATTGCCGTTGCCAGAGACGTCGGGGACATCGGCCGAGTACGTATTGCCGGCGTTGTCACCCGCGACGTGGACGACATTGGTGTCGGCGGGGCCGCCTTCGAAACGCCAATATGCCTCGGTTGCCGCCTGGGTCGGCGCCGCCCCTGCCGTTAGCAGAACTGCGAGTCCCGCCACTTGAAAGCGCTGTAATATCATTGGAAGTATCTCCGCGATGCGTGAGGTTTGGTTCCGGATTGGAAGAGACGAGGGCGAAGTTCAGCGACGACGGAAGGCCAAACCGATGGCTCCCCCGAAGAAAAGCAGCAGGCTGGTCGGCTCAGGGACCGTGGCGGCGAGCGCAGCGAACGCGGCCGCGCCGTTGGCGGCGATGAACGCGTCCTTGAACATCCGGAAGTCGACGTAGTTGTTGGCGCCGTCTAGGTTCAGGTCGCCGTTCTTGTACAGCAGATAGTCCGACATCCCCGTCAAGCTTGCGTGCGAAGACGCCGCAAACAGCATGAAGTCGTCCGCGTCGGTGTCGCCGTCGGCGTCAAGATCGCTGGCGGCGAACCCGACGCCACCGTTGCCCGTGTAAACGACATCCCCTACCAGCGGGGCGCCGCCGGCAAGCGTGAAATTGAACGTCAGATCCTCGAACGGCGAGGGATTCCAGTTGTTGGCCGCCGCCAGACCATTCCCCGCGGCGATCACGCCACCGGTGGCGCCGACGATGTCCATGATCGAACCCGACGCCGAGGAAACCGAGTAGCTCTGCAAGTTGATCTGCTCACCAGTGGGGTTGTTGATCCGCGTCTCTCCGGTGTCGCGATTGACCACCAACTGAGGCACGGCGAGCGCCCCGGCTACCGGGCCGGCCATGAAGCTGGCCATGACGTCCTGTGCGCTGAGCGCGTAGTCATAGACGCTGAACTCGTTGTAGCTGCCGTCGAAGAGCGGGTCGCCCCACTGAGCGCGGCCGAGCCAATTGTTGTTGTTGGTGAAGATCGTAAAGTCGATGAGGTCTTGGATGGGGCCGGAGTTTACGGGCAACCCATTGAGATAAAGGCTCAGCACGCCGTTCGGCGTCTCCGTCGTGATGGCGGTTTGATCGACCGTGACGACAACGTGTTGCTGGGCGCCGGCCGGGAGCTGGGCGTCATCGACTACGAAGCCTTCATCGCCGGTCGCCGAGTGCGCCGACGCCGAGAATTTATTGGTCTGCTCGGGAGTCGGTCGGCCGCCGGTGCGGGGCACGACGATCAGGTAATCGGTGGTGCCGCCGCCGGTCGACATGTCTTCGCCACCAACGCTGGTGCCGAAATCGCCAAGCCGAGCCCAATCGCGGTTCTCCTGAACGGTCGCCCAAAATTCGAGGCTGAACTGGTACAGCGACCCGTTCTCCGCCGCCGAACTGATCAGCCCGTTCGGCAGATCAACGTAAGCTCCTTGCGCGGTGGGCAGCGCAAAGTTCTGATTCGAACTGAAGTTGTTGTTGTTGGTGAGACGGACCTGTCCGCCCGAATAGAAGGCGGAGCCCGACGGATCGACCAACGTGCCGTTCTGTCCGCCGATAATGTCGGTGACGGTCCCGTCGTTGAACGTGTAGCGATTTGCCGGCATCGGCGGCACGGCATCTGCCGAAGGGCTCGCCTCGAAGGCGGCCAACGCCGCAATCGCGAGCGGTGCGCAGTGGTTGAGTGTCCAGAGGCGTTTCATGCGGGCCCTCCTTGCGGGCGGATCGTCGAGGCTAGGAGATTCAGGGAAGAGAAAGTGAGCAGTCGAGTCGCACAGCGTGACGCTGTGCTCGTTTCGTCAATGGATGTTACGTAGCGGCGTCGCCAGCTATCGCTTGCGCGGTCCCCTGTCAGCGGCTTCGGAGAGGCTCAGCGGGTCGTCCTTCTCTGCAGCGGCCGTCTGAACCGCGACCAAGCCAAGATCGACATACTGGCCGCCATCCGTCTGACGACAGTGGATCGCGATCACGTGCTTGCCCGGCGTGAGAAGCCTTCTTGATTCCGAGGAGAGGCTTACGACGGTGTAATCGACAGTGAATCCCGACAGCGACTTGATGAGCTGGCCATCCAAGTAGATCTCGGCGTCTTCATCGTGATGGACGAGTAGATACAAGTCTCCGTGCAGCTGCGGAGCGTCGAGCTGAACCGTCCGCCGCAGCCAGATGTCCGCGGTGTCCCATTCGGTCCGGACGGTTCCGCTCGGTGTATTCGGAGTGCCGAAACCTGCGCGGCCCACTTGCCACTGCGAGTCGTCGTAGCCGCTAGCCGTCCAGTCTTCTGCCGTCGGCTGCGAGGTCGAGTAGTTCCACTCCGCCCCCATCGCCGAAGGATCTTGAGAGGTCGCGAGGACGGTGATCAGCTTAGGCGCCGGGCCGTACAGCCGGGTGTTCCACTCGGCCGCCTTCTCGGGGTCGATTTTCAACACCTTGCGGTCGTAAGTGACGAGTCCGTTGACCTCGCCTTCGACGTCGGTGGTCTGCGTGTAGATGGCGGCAGATAATCCCTGGCGCTTCAAGAGCCAGAGGTTGTTGATTAGCGACCGGTAGCTGCTGGCCAGTTCCTTCTTGGTGTCATAACTCTGGTAGCCCCAGTTGCTGACATCCAGCCAGATGTGATTCGCGATCGCTAGCCCCAGACCACCGAACTCGCCGAGCACCGCCGCCCTTCCCGCGGTCGCTGGGGGCATCGACGGGCCCGGGTAGTCGTGCTTGTCCAGGAGGTCGCCGTAGCCACGGTCCGCCCAGCCGCTAGGCCCATCGACCAGTCTCGTCGGGTCGTACTCCTTGACCCATCGGAGAATCTCGTTGGTTTTGAACTGACCCCACCCCTCGTTGAACGGCGCCCAAACGACGACCGAGGGGTGGTGCGCGAGGGTGTCCATTATCGCCTTGAGCTCGGATCGGAACGTCGCTTCCGACTCCGCCGAGCAAACCGGGTCCTCTTCGCTCGGCCCGATCCCGCGTTCGCCGCCGCACGGCATGTCTTGCCAGACCAGCAAGCCGAGCTTGTCGCACCAGTAGTACCAGCGGGCCGGCTCCACCTTGACGTGCTTGCGGCACGTGTTGAAGCCGAACCGCTTGGTAATCTCGATGTCCCACTTCAGCGCCTCATCGCTCGGCGCCGTGTAGAGTCCGTCGGGCCACCACCCTTGATCGAGCGGTCCGACGTTGAAGTATTCTTTACCGTTCAGACAGATGCGGCTGAAGCCGTCCTCGTCCGGGGCGATCGTGATGCTCCGCATCCCGAAGTAGCTGTTGACGTGGTCGATAACGTTGTGAACCCGCCCCGATTCGATCGCCAGATCGACGTGCAGGTCGTAGAGGTAGGGGTCTTCGGGAGACCACAAGCGGGCCTTGGGGATGGCGATCCGGAGGGACTCTCCCGGTTTACCGGTAACGCGCAGCGGCGCGCCACTTTCACTCTTGGTCGCTAAGCGGACGACGCTGTTGGCGAGGTCCGGGCCTTCGGCTTCGACGACGACCTCAACCTCGTTCGACTCGACGCCGGGAGTGACCTTGAGCGATCGAACCCGAGTCACGGGAACCGGCTCGATCCAAACCGTCTGCCAGATGCCGCTTACCGCCGTGTAGACGATTCCGCCCGGCTCGAGCGACTGCTTGCCGTGCGGCTGGGATCCGCGATTGGTGGGATCGGTCACCCGCACCACCAGTTTCTGAGGGCCGCTATCGGTTAGGGCGTCGGTGATGTCGAACGAAAACGGGTCATAGCCGCCGGTGTGCTCACCGACTTCGACGTCGTTCACCCACACCTTTGCGCTCCAATCCACGGCGCCGAAGTGCAGCAGCAGCCGCTTTCCGTCGCGATCGAACGCCCCGAACTCGCGGCGGTACCAGACGGCATCCTCTGGCGTGACGGCCTTGGCGACCCCCGACAGGGTCGATTCGACCGGGAAGGGGACAAGGATCTTCTGCTGGAAGTCATCAGGCCGCTCTGCGTCAACCGGCGTGAGGGCGAAATCCCATTCCCCGTTGAGGTTCGTCCATGCCTCGCGGGCCATGTGAGGCCGCGGATACTCGGGCAAGACCGCGGACTTGTCGAGAGTCTCCCCCCAGGGAGTAAGCAGCGGCCCGTTCGCGGACCCGCCTGCCGCCGACTCGCCTGCCGCCGCCCCCGCTGCGCAGGCGCAGAGGGCGGCAAGTAGGCCTATCCCAGCGATTCGCAGCGTTGATGAACCCAAAATCTTGCCTGCGGAAATGCGTTGATTGCGACCGCGATGGAGCGATACCACAACCAGATTCAGGAGAGCTGAACGTCGGGGGTGACGCATCACCCGCCGCTTCGGTTCTGCTTCCTGAGCGATTAGTCGTCTGAAAAGGGGATCGGACGGCCGCCGACGTCAAGCTGGCGTTAGCCGCAAGGCTGGTCCCCGACAGGACCGTCACGCGTAGATGGGCCGGCGGCCCCTCGTACCTCAACGAAACTTTTACAAAAAGTCCGAAATGTTGGTCAGATTCTGGGAACTTGCGAGCTAGCGCCGCGTCAGCGGCTTACCCCTGGTAGTCCGTCTGACATCCCGTTACGCTGCGTAACAGCTTTAATTTCGGGAATTACGCCCTGCGGTCGACGGGGCAGCCAATCCTTCAGCGCGCCCCCAGCAGTAGGGGAGCCCGGATCGCGAACGGCTCGCTCGGAGCGATGAGCAGCACGACGGGCGTCCGCCGCCTCTCATCGCCCCCTTCCGCGGCAACGACGAACAACGCTGGTCAGCTATGCCAAAGAATGGCGTTAAGTCTTTCGCCGCAGACGCCCATACAACCAGTGTCATGGCGGGGCGAGAGCGTCACGAGTCCGAACGGCGCTGCGACTTTGCCACTTTGTGGGCGGAGTCCTATGACCGATTACGCACTTACGTCCGGATCTTCGTGCCCGTCCTGCACGATGCCGACGACGTGCTGCAGGACACGGCGGTCGCGATCGCCAAGGATTTTGACAAGTACGACCCCGACCGCCCGTTTCTCGAGTGGGCGATCGGTGTCGCCCGGAACCGGGTCTTACAGTACTACCGGAAGCGCGGCCGGGACCGGCGAATGATCTTCGATGTCGACACCGTGTCTAAGATCGAAGGCAGCTTGCTAGAGCTAGAGCCCCATATCAACAGCTACGAAGAGCCCCTCGAGTTTTGTCTGCAGAAACTGCCGGAAAAATCCCGCCGGATGCTCGAACTTCGATACACCTGCTGCATGAGCGCCGATGAGATTGGCGTCCAATTGAAGATGACGGTCCAGTCGGTCTACACCCGCTTGTCACAGATCCGGGTCGCTCTGCGCGATTGCGTCCGCAGGCAGTTGCAGAAGTCGGGGGGGTCGACGCCGTGAAATCGCCCATCGAATTGCTGAACGCTCACTTCGACGGCAAGGTCCTCGACGAAGACGAGGCGCGGGCTTTGTCCCGCTGGGTAGCCACCGACCCTGCGAACGCCCGTACCGTCGTCGAGCTCGGGATCATCCACTCTCAGGCCGAGTACTGGCTCTCGGTGCCCCGGTTCCTTGACGAGCTGGGCGACAGCGACGACCCGGCGGTCAAAAAGTCGATCGACGCGGCGCTGGAGACGATCGAGATCGAGTCGCACCGCCAGCGCGCCAACGCCCGGAACCCCAACAAACGCCACCTCACCTGGGGGTGGGCGGCCGCTGGTCTGGCCGCCGCTCTGCTGATTGCCGTCCTCACGCTTCAAAACCGCACCCGCGGCGTCGATATCGACACGCGTCTGGCCGCGGCATCGAAGCCAGCCGTTACCGATCCCGCACAGATCGAGCCCGGGCCAGTTGTCGCTTCCATCACGGAGACAATCCAGCTGAAATCCCCCGATAACAGGGGCCTGCGCCGGGGGAAGTACGTCCGCCGGGGCGAGCTGCTGGTGATTGAGTCGGGCGTTCTGGCGCTTACCACCGCCGACGGCTGCGACGTCGTGCTCGAAGGGCCCGCGAAGCTAGTTTTCGAGGACTCTCAGGTGATGTCGATGACCCAAGGGCGGCTCGCGGCCCGCATCGACGAGGACGCCACAGGCCTTGTCGTCAAGACGCCGACGGCCAGGGTCGTCGACTTGGGCACCGAATTCGGCGTCGGGATCGGCGCCGACCTATCGACCGATGTGGCCGTCTACGAGGGCGTGGTCGAACTCTACAGCGCCCGCTCAGACGCCCCCTCGGAAGGGGACCGCCCGGCGCCATCGAAGCGAATCACCGCGGGCCGCGCGGGACACGTCGATGCCGACGGCTCGTTGAACTTCGCGGTTCAGACGCTCCCGAACGACCGTGAGTTTATCCGCCCCGACGAGATCGCCTCGCTTGGCAAGGCACGCAGCGGCTCGGCCGAAGCCCGACAACAGACCGGTTTCTACGCCCTGCAGCGGACCCGCGGGCTGATGGCCTTCCAGTCATTCGACATCCCGTCGGACGGAGCGGCCTACTCGGTCGCCTTCGGCGGGGCCCCGCCACGGTCGGCGACGTCTCCGACAATCACGAGCGACCTTCAGAAGCAACGGCTCTACTCCTCCGGGGCCCTATTGCTCACCGCCGGACAGCACGCTTTCCTCGACATCGACACGTCGAGCGACTCGCCACTCGCCCGTGCTAAACTACTCAACGACCGCGGACTCATCGGCCGGTCGGGCTCGGAGCTGTGGCTCACGTGGAAGACCAGGATGGTCGACGCCGAGAGGATTGGCGACCACGCGGGCTTGTCGCTGATGTTCGGCGACCAACGGTTGATACAGGAACCGCTCTTCGTGGGGTACTCGGGCGGCAAGGGCTTGCTCTCGATGGTCTCCAACGTGGGCAGCCGCTCCGTCAAGCTGGAACTCGACGCCGATCCCGAAACTTTCGTCGTCGAGCCGGTGTCGATCGACGACCAGACTCACCAGTGGGTGATGCAGTTGATCTTCAGCGAACGCGGCGACAAGGCAGCGATTTGGTGCGATGTTCCGCTCGAGTCGATCCGGAAAGTCCGCCCGCAGGCCGAGACGGTGAACGCCAACCTGATCTTCGACCGCCTGCGTCTAGGCGTAAGCGAGAACTCGTCGGAGTGGCTCTTCGATGACATCGTGTTGGCGACTACGATCGACGCCATCATCGAGGTTCAGCAGCTCCAGGCGGCTAGCGCAGGCAAGCCTTAGCCGATGCGTCGCCCCTGACAGGGGCGCCTAGCGCGTCCATCCCGACGCCGCAATAATTGCACGACCATCCGGGCCGAACGACCACTCGGGGCGCCCTCCTCTTGGCCGGCTACTCTGCCGTCGCCGCGCGGGGCTTGCCGTACCATTCGCGGACCACGCCCTCGGCTTGCTTGCCGTAGACGCAAAATCCGCGATTCGCCGTCGCGTCCTCGATCGGGTAAAGCCGTGCGGGCCAGTCCCACCAGGTGAATCCCTTAAACCAAGGCTCGTCCCAGAAAGTTTCGAACATCGCCTCGTAGTAGTTTGCCTGCTCCTGCTCGTCGATCGGACTGCCAAGTTCTGCGTCGGGGTGCGACCAGGGGTAACGCGCACAGCCGCGGACGTTCGTGACGCCCGTCTCGATGAAGAGGATGGGCTTACGGTACTCCCGATGCAACTCGCGGAGTTCTTCGCGTACGGTCCGCAGCGCCGCGATGATCTCGCTTTTGGGCGTCGTTGTAGCGGCGGCCTCTTCCTCCGTCATGCCCTCCGGCGGAGCGACGGGGTAGTAAGCGCTGATGCTGAGGAAGTCGACTTCGTCCCAGAAGGGCACGAGCCGCTCACGGCCGTGATTCACATCGTACGTGAGCGGACCCTTGTAGACTTGGCGCACGCGGCGGATCACGGCGCGCCACTCGTCGTTGAAGGATTCGGTCGAGTTCATCTCGCAGCCGAGGCAGAAAGCGTCGACGTTCTCTTCACCGGCAATTTTCGCGTAGTGCGCGAGAAAATCGCCGAAGCACGCCCACCATTCGGCCCACGCTGCGTCGTCGACAGCCTCACCCTCGCGGAAAACGGGCTTGTCACCCCAAGGGTCCTCGACGCCCGTTACGCCCGCCTCACGTTCGGCGTCGGTCAGTGGCCGGTAGAAGCGGATCCAGGCCCGCCACGTCTGGTCTTCGCAGTTGACCGTAGGCTTAAGGATGACGCGCAACCCGTTATCGCGGGCCAGATCGATGGCGTGCCGCACTTCGCCATCGCTGACCATTTGCGGGTTATCGTCGCCCCACGTGAATCGAGGCGTGTCGTAAGTCTTCAGACTCGGAGCAAAAGCGATGCAGACCGTGTCGGCGCCCGTTTCAGCAAGCTTGCGCATCGACTCGGTCGCTTCCGGAGAGGCGTACTCACCCCTCGAGCCGACCCATCCCCAAGAGTGACCTTTGACGAAGCCGAGGGGGCCATCCGCCAAGACGGCTGTGGCGCCCACTGCCAACCCAAAGGCGGCGACAAGCAATTTCGACACGGTCATCGGCGGCCGGCACGGGTTGATGGGATCCGGGTTGCCGGCGATTGATCGCGGCTAAGGCTTGGGGACCTTAATCTCCAGAACCTGCCCCGATTTGGTGACATCGACGGTCAGTGGGGTCGTACGCACGTCCGCATAGTCCTTGGGGATCTTCTTGCTCATCTTGCCGCCCGCTTCCTCTGCGACGAGCGTCACTTTATGCGGTCCTACGACCAGCCCATCGGCGTACTTGTAGGTCGTCACATTCTCGAACCTGCCGTCGGCGCCGACGCCGACCATCGCCGGGCGTGGGTGCATCCCTTCTTTGGGCGGCGTCTGGCTGTGGAAGAAGACCTTCATCCCGCCGACCGGAATCGGCGTGCCATCCTCGTAAGTGACCACGCCACTGACGGGGACGGACTTGAAAGGGCCCTGGCCGCCGCAACCGACGAGGGCGACGCCGAGTAAAACCACGAGCGCGAATCTCATAACGCGGTACACCCGATCAAGCAGGAAAGTCTTCGAAGCCAACCGCGCCGCTGCGTCAGAAATCATTAGAGACGACAAGACCATCGTCGGGGCAGGTTAGGCGTTGCCAGACCCCGAAGACGTTCTCGGCGCAACGGAGCCCGTTCGTCTGGCCGCCCGTATCGACAAAGTCGGAAATGAATTGCACGCTGCCGTCGCACATTGTGGCGAAAATGCCGCCCGGGTGCTGGCTACGGGTAACGATTTGAGCGCTGACGTTCCAACTGCTGCTCTCGTAAGGGAGCATGCACTCTTGGCGCAGGTACTCCTGTCCAAAACTAGAAATGACATCTTGATTGCCGATGATGTCGTCCGACCCGGGCGAGCAGTCGTTCGGACCCAGCGCGTAGTTCGATCCGTGCTGCGAGACGAGGTTCGAGCCCACCATCTGCATCGCCCAAACGCCCCGGCGGTCAACCGGGCCGAGGCCGACGCGGAGCTCGAAGAGGGCGACCGTATGCGAGGTGCCGTCGGTGACCTGCGCCATGGTCACCGACTTGTCGGCCCCGCCCACCCCACGACCACACGTCATGGTCACACCGTCAGAATCATTAGCGGTCTTTTTCCAAGCCTCCTCGTTTTGCAGAATCAGCGCGAGGCCCACATTGTAACCGTAGTTGCCGCGGGCCCACATGTTATTGGCGTTGCCCGGATTCGCGGGAGCCCCCGCGTCGAACATGTTGTTGGCGCCGATGTCGGACGGGCAGAGGTGGAGAGTCAGCTCGGTCGAACGTGCGATCACGTTCGTGTTGGCCGGCTTACCGCTGCCGCCCAGCGCCGCGGCGGGGATGTTGGCTGACGTGAGGGTCTGCAGTCGACCCGTGTCGGCCCGAACGAGATGGAACGTGTCGTAAAGCGCCTGCTCTTCCATGTAGGGCAGCGTGTCGATCGCCCAGTTGTTGTAGAGACGGGTGCCGTCCGAAGCCCGCGCGATGGGATTAGGGTCGAGGGGCTCGGTGTTGATTGCGACGGGGAACTTCTTGTTGACCCCCTCGTAGTTCATCATCGCCAAGCCCAGGTTCTTGCAGTTGTTTTGGCACTGCGACCGCCGTGCCGCTTCGCGAGCCGCCTGGACCGCTGGCAGCAGCATTGCGACCAGGATGCCGATGATGGCGATAACGACGAGCAGCTCAACGAGTGTGAAACCAGGGAGGGGCCGGGGGGAGCGGTTGCGCTCCTTTCCGCGGCGCCCAGTCGAACAGTCGCGGATCAAAAAAGAGCGAGTGACGGCCATATCGGACCCCATATCCATGTCCAGAAGAGTCAAGCGGGACACCGCGTCAACGAAAAGCGTGGCATGCGGGAGAAAAGTGTAGGTGTAAAGTACTTGAGCTAACTGAGATACTAGCGGCGGTCGCTGATCTGCGTCAACCGTTTCTTCTCTCTTTCAGTCACCAAAATTGGCGCCGCGGGGGGAGTAACCAGGAGGTCCGTTGTGGGCGGCTGGCAAAGAGCGCAGCCGCCCACAAAGAGACCCGGACGACCTTAGGATCGGCTCACACGGCGCCGCCCCAGAATCGCCAACGACGACAGCGTCAACAGAGCCGCCGTCGGCTCAGGCACTGACACCGCGGTCGCCATCCCCGCAGAACGGCCGTAGTTGCTAGCCCACACAGCGTAGTCTTCTTGCGTCACCGAGCCAGGCGTCGCGTTCTCATTGGGAAGCGTAACGTTCTGCCCCAAGGCGTCACGCCAGACCGTGTAGTCGGCCGCATTGACGACACCGTCGGCGTTGTAGTCACCATCCACAGCGATGGAAACGCCGACGTAGCTGACCAATTGGTCGTACGTCCGGTCCGCGGGCCCCCCTTCACGACGGATCTCGAAGTCGAGGTTTTCGAGTCCCGACAGCGGATTGTAGAGCGTCCCGACGGCGATGCTCTGCCCGACATCCAGCGTGTGGCTGCCCAGCAGCGAAGCCTCGACGAGCTGGGTTTTCGACGAACCACCCGCCTCAGTCCAGGTGCGGGCGCCGTCGATGTTCTGGTCGTCGAAGCTGTTCCACCCGGTCGGGTTGAGCCCGCCACCGGCGCTGCGGATGTCCAGGTAGTTCCAAGCAACGGGGCCGCTCGAATTATTGCGCAAGACGGCCGCGCCCGTTCCGCGATTGACCTCGAGGGTCAGCAGGTCGGGGACGCTGATTTGCTCGAGCACAATTTTGTCGATGTACGCGCTGAAGGCGTCGATGCTGTCGGTGTTGTCGCCGAAGGCGACCTGTGCCGAGATATCGCCGTTGCCCTGGTCCTGTGGGTCCAGCAGGCCAAAGCTCGACAGCGGTATCGACATCGTTTTCGTCCCGTCCGGGTCTCCAAGCACCCAGCTGCCGGCCAGCTGGCCACTAAAGTCGAGGCCGAAATACACGTTGAGCGCGTTGGCCTCACCAAGATCGACGCCGCGGAAGGTGACGTCGGCTTTCACCACGAAGTGCTCAGCGCCGATGTTTGTGGCGTAGGACAACGCTTCGTAGGCGGGATTACCGGGAGTCCAATTCGTCGTCGTGGTGGCGTTCCAACTGAACTGCCCCGGCGTCACGCCGTTGTCGCCGAACTGAGTAATCTTCAGGCTGCTGCTGCCTTGGGTGGCGCCAATCGGGCTCTGGGCGATCACCGGCGCCATGGCGCCGGGATTCCCGCTGCCGGCAAAGAACGTCGGGGACGCCCAGCCCGAGAGGTTTTCCCACGACTCCAGCAGCCAAGTGTCGCCGACCTGCCCCATCTGCGCTTGGGCGTCGCCAGCAGAAGAGACCACGGCAACGCCGGCAGCCACCGCCAGCGGGATCGCGCGCCGCGTCCGCCGAATCGTCAGCGTCAACAAGGCCAGCAGCGCTCCGCCCAGGGTCGCCGGCTCGGGAACGCTAGAAAGGGCCAACGATAGCGCCCCTGCCCCGTGGAAGGTGTTGTAGAGGTCTTCGAACTGCAAGAAGTCCTGGAAATCGTTGTCGCCGTCGCTGTCGAAGTCCCCCAGCGAGGGGTTCGGCACGAGGTTCTGCGACATGAAGAGGTCGAAGTCGTCGAGGTTCACAAGTCCGTCGTTGTTCAGGTCGATCGCCCCAACAATGTCTTGCTCCACCAGACGAAAGTTGTCGATGTAGATCCGCGCGGCCGCGGTGTTACTTGGAGCTGGTAATGTCCCGAATACGCTGTTGTAAAGGATGCCCAGCCGGATCTCGTTCAAAGCAGTCCCCTCGGCAAAGTTCCAGCCAAAGTCGCTGAGCGGGAACGATGCATTGAAGACGGCATAATCGACGTTATCCCACTGAGAGTCGAAAACGTTGATGTTATTTTGATCAAAGCCGATCTGGGCAAAGCCACCATTGCTGGTGTCGCCCAACATTCCTACCCAAAAAAATCGCTGCGGATATTGTCCCAGGCCTGCCGGATCGACCGTCTCTTCCGGTGGTTGCCAAGCGATCGACCGCATCTGCTGTACGTCGTAGATGATGTCGAACTGGATCGAGTACAGCGCCTGGGCCCCGCTAAGAATGGCCTCTCGCAACGCAACGGCGCGGGGGTCGGCGCCCGAATAGATAGCGCCTGCAGGGGCGCTGAAGTGCGTGTCGAGATTCACCGTGGTCCCGTTGATCGTGGTGTCGTAGGACCCGCCGTTCCCTTTGCCGACGATGTTGAGCTCGAGCGAGCCCGTCCCCTGCGTAACGGTTCCGGGAGCCGTGCTCTGGCCATACGTAAGCCCCGAAGTCAGCGAACGCTGGTACCAACCGCCCGACATGCTCGGGGTGGCGTCAAGCTGCGGATCGAAATCAACGTTGCCCGGCTGGCCGGGACCGATGTCCCAGCTGGCGAGCGGAGTTTCAATAAATTGGGCCGAGGCGGAGCCCGCTATGACGAGCGAGCCAAGTAGCGCGCCTAGTCGGTGGAGAGTTCTCAATTGTGACGATGCCATAACGGTTCCGTTCCCTTTGCTGACGAGGTTGTGCTGCTGCGTCAAGAGGCGATGCGACCTTGATTGCAGTTGCTTGAAGCGGCTGACGCGGCAGAAGAGCTACTGGTGGAGGGGATGAGACTAGGCCGCGTCTAGAATTTCCGGTGAGGCTGGTTACTGCTTTTGCTGAATGCCCGCTTCCGTCGACCGGGGCGCAACCGCCCCGGCCGACGTACGGGACCACCTTCTCCAATCAACGGCGACGCCGTAGAGCGGCCGCACCCACGATCGAAGCGCCGGCGAGCATGAACGTGGTCGGCTCCGGGATCGTCGACGTGATCCGGATCGTGGCGTTGATCGGCTGGCCTATGACGGGCGGATTATCAAACATCGCCAACTGCAAGCCCCACTGCCGAACGGCGTCGAGGCCCTGCACGGGTTGCGGGTTTGCGAGGCCCCAGTTGCCGCTGAACTCGGTCGCGGACTGGAAGTCCATGACGCCATCGACGGGACCCGGCGCGGCAACCCCCGAGTTCTCCTCCCAGAAGAGGAAGCTAAAGGATTCACCCGGAGTGGCGTCGCCATCGTCGATAGCGCCACCGTCCTCGGTGAAGTCGGTTTGTACGAAGCTTTGCAGTGTGAGATCAACGTTCGACTCGATGGAAACCACCCCGCCGGTCGATCCGGCAATGTTCAGACCGGGAAAACCCAATACCCCCTGGAGGGAGACACGGGCGAATGTCGCGCCGAAGTTGGGGTCGAATGACGAGGAATCCTGTCCGACGCGGAACGTGACGTCGAGTTCAATGCCACCGGGGATCAGGGTTTTGCTGTTAATGGTGCTCAACTGGTTCGATCCGAATGAGAGCGTAACATCGCCCAAACCTTGGATCTGCGAAGGCGTCCACTGGTAGTTCTGTGCGCCGGCTTGCGCCGTCGAAAGCGCGGCTATCGCCGCAATCATCAAGGTGTGCTTCATAAGAACTCTCTCCAATCAAACGGGGGTGATTTCAAGAACCAACAACGCCGCTTCACGCTCCTGCACAGACTCCTTTTGACCAAAACACAGACTCCTTCTGACCAAAACAATGACAGCACATGCCCGAGTGGAAGCACGTCTCACGCCAGCATCGGATGGGCTGGCCCTGGCGACGGTGGCCGACGCGCTGACGAAGGGTGATTTGATGACTGAGGCCGACGCTAAGGCGGCCGAAATGGGATAAGAACGAGAGAAGAGGATGGGGCTGCTGAGCCGACCAAGCCTGCTCAACTACTTGAACAACAAGCTAATGCGGTCGGCCCGCTTTGTCCATCAGAATCCAACTATTTTTTCGATGCGGTCGCATCCGCTGATTTTCTGCCACGAATCGCGGCGATCGCTGGCGTCACTCGCCCGTGTCGGCCGGCGCGGGTCCGGTCGAATCCCGCAAGATCAGATCGCCGTCCACGCGGACGTTCGCGAACGGGATGCTGCCCGAGCCGCCATCGCCCGCTAAGCGTCTTAAGACCAGGGCCGCGGCTTGGTCGCCGATCTCGCGGGCCCGCTGGCGGACCGTGGTCAGTGGCGGAGTCATTGACGTGGCAAAGTCGAGATCGGCAAAGCCAACCACCGAAAGGTCGTCAGGAATGCGGACGCCGATTCTCGCCGCCGCTTGATAGACGTACGCCGCCTCGTGGTCGGTCGCCGCGAAAACGGCCGTCGGTCGAAAGCGGCTCCGCAAGAGCTGGGTCGCGACTTCGACGCCGTTGTTGCCCTCTTCGTTCAGCCGCCAGACTTTGATTTCGGCTTCGGGGCAGGCTTTCCGCATCGTCGATTCAAAAGAATTCCGCCGCTCCAGAGCCCACGTCTGGGAGGGGGTTTCGCGGCTGCTGATCACCGCGATCCGCCGGTGCCCAAGGTCGAGCAGGTGCTTTGCCACCATGGCGGTGGTCGATTGCTCGTTGGTCGCAACGGTGTCCCAGAGCGGCGTGTCGGGGTGGTGGTCGATCGTAACGATCGGCACGGCCCGTTCCCGAAACTCCGGCAAGTGATGCCGATAAGCCATGCCAAACGGCGGCCAGAGGATGAAGGCGTCCACGCGCCGATCGAGCAGACGGTTGATCAACTCCAGACCGCGTTTCTCATCCGCCTCGAAATGGGGCATGTGCTCCAGGTCGCCGAGCCACACCGTAATCGGCAGGTAATCGGCCTCGGCGAACCGTGCATGGATCCCCGAGAGGACCGCGATCCAGAACGAATCGAACGGCGGGATCATGACGCCGACGGTGCGAGTCGTCCCAGTTTGGATGCCATTAACCAGCAAGTTCGGCCGCCAGCCGAGCTTACGCGAGGCCTCGAGCACGCGGCGGCACGTTTCCTCACCAAATCGCGACTCCTCTCCTCGCAAGATGCGGGAGGCGGCGCTAATTGAGACGTTCGCCGCTTCGGCGACGTCTTTGAGGCGGGGCGCCTTCTTAGACATGCTTCTCACTGTAGCCATCCCTCGGGGGAGTCGCTAGCGGAACTGGCCGTGACGGTCGCGATGAACAATTCACTTGATAAACTACTTGAGCAGCTTGTCGAGGTCAGTTAGTCTGCTGCTTAACGAGCGAATCGCTACGGCGTCACGTGCGATCGCGTCGAAGGTCCCGGTACAGGCCCCCTTTCGTGTCCTGCCGGTGCGCGACGGTGTTCACATCCAGGCCGGCACGGGCTGCCCCATCACTGAGGCGGTCAGTCGGTTCGCTTACTCATCTCATTACGAGGCGCCAAAGGTGGCAGAAGTACTCAGCGCTCGCGGCAACGCCAATGGCGTCGCGACGACTCACGGTCTCCCGAATATCCCCTGGCAGGACCGCCCGGCGGGCAGCAAGGCGCTCGTCTGGCGTCATCGCGAGAATCCGGTGATTCCCCGCGCGCCGATGCCCGGGGTGCAGGGCGTCTACAACAGCGCGGTGACGCCCTTTGGCGACGGCTTCGCGGGAGTCTTCCGGCTCGAAAAGACCGACCGTTTCCCGCGGCTACACGTCGGCTGGAGCGAGGACGGACTCGACTGGCAGTTTGAGCCCGAGCCCGTCGTCTTCTCCAACTGGAAGGACGATCCCAGCCATTACGCCTACGACCCCCGCGTCACGGCGATCGACGGCGAGTACATCGTCCAGTGGTGTGGTGGTCATAACGGGCCGACGATCAGCCTCGCGCGGACCAAGGATTTCCGCACGTTCGAGCGACTCGAGAACGCGTTCTTGCCGCACAACCGAAATGGAGTGCTCTTCCCGCGGAAGATTGGCGGTAACTACTACATGCTCAGCCGCCCGAGCGACAACGGGCACACGCCGTTCGGCGACATCTACCTGAGCGAGAGCCCTAACCTGATCCACTGGGGGCGGCACCGCCTCGTGATGCGGAAGGGGGGAGACCATGTCGGCCAGTGGTGGCAAAGGACGAAGATCGGCGCCGGCCCCGTGCCGGTCGAGACGCCCGACGGGTGGCTAATGATCTATCACGGCGTGATCGACACTTGCAACGGCTTCGTCTACAGCATGGGGGCAGCGCTTCTGGACCTCGACGAGCCGTGGCGGGTGCTTTACCGCACGAACCAGCACATCCTCACGCCCGAGGCGGATTACGAGGTGTCGGGTCACGTCCCGAATGTTGTCTTTCCAGTCACCGCACTTTGTGATCATTCAACGGGGCGCTTGGCGATCTACTACGGCGCCGCCGACACTTGCACTGCGTTGGCTTACGCGAATATCGACGACGTGATCGAGTTCACCAAGGCGAATTCCGCGGTATTCTAGGCCGCTCTACCGAGTGCTGTTCCAGCGTGCTGTCGCCGCCTGAAACGCGGCACGGCTGGCCATGCGCCCGTCGGTGTGCGAGCTTACTCTCTTCCCCAGCCGCGGCACGGCCCCTGCATGAACGGCGCCCATCCTCTCGACCTGGCGATCATCGCCGCCTACGTGGCGGTGACGATCGGCATCGGTTTTTGGATCTCGAAGCGGGCATCGAAGAACCTCCGCAGCTACTTCCTCGGCGGCAACACGATCCCCTGGTACCTGTTGGGGCTCTCGAACGCCTCGGGCATGTTCGACATCAGCGGCACGATGCTGATGGTCTACTGGCTCTTCGTCTATGGCGTGAAGAGCGCTTGGATTCCTTGGTTGTGGCCCGTCTTTAACCAAGTGGTGATGATGGTCTACCTGTCGGTTTGGCTACGCCGCTCGGGCGTGCTGACCGGCGCCGATTGGATCCGCTTCCGCTTCGGCGATGGACGCGGCGCGCAGCTCGCTCACCTCGTCGTCGTTCTTTTCGCGTTGATCAACGTCGTCGGCTTTCTTGCCTACGGGTTTATCGGTATCGGCAAGTTCGCCGCCACCTTCCTCCCGCTGCAACTCTCTACCGATCCCGCGACTAACGCCAACCTCTGGGGCCTCGCTATTACCGCCGTCACGACGCTCTACGTCGTGAAGGGCGGCATGTTCAGCGTTGTCTTCACGGAGGTCTTGCAGTTCGGCATTATGACGGCGGCTTGTGTCGGCGTTGGCGTGATCGCGATGCAGCAGACGACGCCCGAACTGGTCGCCGCCGCCACTCCCGACGGCTGGCAGAATTTGTGGTTCGGGATGCGGCTGAACCTCGACTGGTCCGGTCTTCTCGATTCGGCGAACACCAAGATCGCCGGCGACGGGTGGGAGTTCTTTTCACTGTTTGTCGGCTTGTGCCTGTTCAAAGGCGTGCTCGCCAGCATGGCTGGCCCCGCGCCGAACTACGACATGCAACGCGTGCTCTCGGCCAAGTCGCCGCGCGAGGCCGCGTTGATGAGCGGGTTGGTGAGCCTCGTGCTGCTGGTGCCCCGCTACATGCTGATCACCGGGCTTGCCGTGCTGGCGCTGGTGTTCTTTTCGGACGACCTGGGCGCCATGGGCGACAAGGTTGATTTCGAGTTGATCCTGCCCTTCGCGATGCGTGAGTTCATCCCCGTCGGCCTCTTCGGCCTGTTGATCGCCGCACTCCTGGCGGCGTTTATGTCGACCTACGCGGCGACCGTCAACGCGGCGCCCGCTTATGTCGTCAATGACATCTACAAGCGATACCTCCGACCGGACGCGGACGACAAAACCTACGTCCGAATGAGCTATCTGACATCGGTCGTCGTCGTGATCGCCGGGACCGCCTTTGGCTTTGTCATCGATGACCTCAAGGACGTGGTCAACTGGATCGTCGGCGCCCTCTACGGCGGGTACGTCGCGGCCAACGTGCTCAAGTGGCACTGGTGGCGGTTCAACGGCTGGGGCTATTTCTGGGGGATGTCCGGCGGCATCGGGTCGGCGATGGTGATCGCTACGATCGTGAAGACCCACCCACAGATCGGTGGCTTCGAGACCAACTTGGCCCTCTTCCCGGTGACGCTCATCATCTCGCTCCTCGGTTGCATCGCAGGCAGCTTGCTGACGGCGCCCGATGACCCAGAGGTACTTGCGAATTTCTACCTCAAGGTCCGCCCCTGGGGCTGCTGGGGACCGGTGCGTCAGCGACTCTTCACAACTCATCCTGATCTTGCCGCCAATCATGACTTCAGCCGCGACGCGACCAACGTCGCGGTCGGCATCGCTTGGCAGACCGCGCTCACCGCCGCGGGCATCTATCTCGTGCTGAAAAATTGGCCGGCGCTGGGCTGGTGCGTCGCGGTAATTGTCGTGACTTCGTTGATCCTCAAGTACAACTGGTACGACAAATTGCAGGACTATCCGGACGGCTATCAACCCGAAACGGCGATCTAACAGAACGCTAACGCGTGCCGGCTGATCAAGAGCCACTACTGGAATCATCAGCCGCGGGGCCTTAGCCCCCGGTTCCTCCTAAAAATCGGCGACCTCCTCATGACGCCACTTCCAACCCTTCTAGCGCTCGCGGCGTTCGTGCTGTTCGCGACGGCTGCAAGCGGCGCCGAGAGCGCCTTCAAACACTTCGTCACCCGCCATGGCGACCAGATCTACGACGGCGATAAGCCCCTGCGGGTCATCTCTTGGAACATCCCCAACCTCCACAACGTCGAAGACGCGTTCACGTTCCTCGGCGAGTCGCCGTGGCGATGGCCCAACGACTACGAAATCGCCGACGCCCTCGAGAGCACGCGGCAGATGGGCGGCACGGCCGTCCGCACCTACGTGCTGAGCGTCAAGCGCGACGGCTCCGACATGGGGGACAACGTCCACGTCCTCGCGCCGGGCGAGTTCAACGAAGAGGCGTTCCAGGCGCTCGACCGGGTGCTGGCGATCGCCAACCAGAAGGGAGTCCGCGTCTTCATCCCGCTGGTGGACCAGTGGCACTGGTGGGGCGGCATCCGCCAGTACGAGGCGTTCCGCGGCAAGCCCACCGACTCGTTCTGGACCGACCCGCAGTTGATCGCCGACTTCAAGCAGACGATCGACCACCTCGTCAACCGCCGCAATACGGTGACCGGCCAACTCTACAAGGACGACAAGGCGATCCTCTGTTGGGAGACCGGCAATGAGATCGACGCGCCCGCCTCGTGGACCAACGAAATCGCCGCCTACCTCAAGTCGATCGACCAAAATCACCTCGTGATGGACGGCCGTTCGCTGCACGGCGTGCCGAAGTGGTCGCTGGAGGACCCGAACGTCGATATCGTGACGACCCACCACTACCCTGGCTCGCGGCCCATCCCCGACGCGGTGCGGGAATGCATCGCAGACGCCGCTGGCAAGAAGCCCTATCTCGTCGGCGAGGTGGGCTTCATTCCCAACGATCAAATGCGGCAGGTTCTTAACGACGCCATCCAATCGAATTCGGTAGGCGTGCTCGTCTGGAGCCTTCGATTTCGCAATCGCGACGGCGGCTTTTACGCCCACTCCGAGCCCGCCGCTGAGGGTCGCTATAAGGCGTACCACTGGCCCGGCTTTCCATCCGGCGACGCGTATGACGAGACCGAGCTACTAACGCTGATGCGCGAGAAGGCCTTCGAGATCCGCGGCGAGAAGGCGCCCGAACTTACTGCGCCCGAGCCTGCGAAATTGCTGCCGATCGAGGACCCGGCGCGGATCTCGTGGCGCGGATCGACAGGGGCGTCGTCCTTCGACGTGCATCGTTCGCCCTGCGCCAACGGGCCCTGGGAGACCATCGCCAAAGACATCGACGACGCCGCGACCTACTACCGGCCTCAATACGCCGACACGTCGGCGAAACCGGGCGAGGCACATTACTACCGGGTCGTCGCCAAGAACGCCGCTGGCGCCGCGGCGCCCTCGAATGTCGTCGGTCCGGTGACGCCCGATAGCCACGTCATCGTTGATGAGTTCGAGAGTCGCGACCTCCTCACGGCAAGCGCTGGAGAGGTTTCGAGAGACATCGGGAACGCTCGCGCCGTCCAGGAGGACCCCAGCCGGCTATCGTTGGGCCCCGGGGCGAGCGTCACCTTCACGGCCCCCGGTCCCGTGGTGAGCGTGACTGTCTACGCCTTCGGCGCCGGCGATGCGACGCCACAAGTTACTGTTTCTCAAGCGTCTGGCGGCGCCGCGGTACCGCTTTCAACGACGATAAAAAGACCAAATCGGCCGGCAGGGGACTACGACTACTTGACCCCGACGCTTGTCGAGGCGATGACGGAGAGTCGCCCTGGGCGTTACGTCACGATCTCGACGCCGAAAACTGTTTCTGGCGGTATCCAACTCTCCCGAGTTGAGATCCGCTACGAAGCGCCTTGATTCAACTCCTCTACCCCTGCAGTTTCTTTGATGATGACGCGCCGGCTCATTGTGGTGCTCGCTCTGCTCGCCTCTGCGAACGTCCAAGCACAATCGAAACAGCCCCCGCAACGAAAGCTGGGGCAATTCTCCAGCTACGACCAAATCGCCAA
This sequence comes from Pirellulales bacterium, assembly GCA_041741515.1. GTDB lineage: Bacteria > Planctomycetota > Planctomycetia > Pirellulales > Lacipirellulaceae > Botrimarina. The sequence goes on from JBGSJY010000451.1 coordinate 50,852, forward strand.
CGATCTGCTCAGCCGCATGACGCTTGCGGAGAAGGTCGGGCAGATGACGCAGCCCGACCTGCAGTACCTCGGCGACCTCAGCGACATCCGCACGCTCGCCGTGGGCTCGGTCCTCAGCGGCGGCAACTCCGACCCCAAAGACGGCAACTGGCCCGAAGCCTGGGCCCGCACAAACGACGCCTGCCAGCGCGAGGCGCTGGCGACTCGGCTGGGCGTGCCGATCCTTTACGGCGTCGATGCGGTGCACGGGCACAGCAACGTCATCGGCGCAGTCATTTTCCCACACAACATCGGGCTGGGTTGCACGCGCGACGCCGCGCTGGTGGAAGAGGTCCACCGCGTCACGGCCATCGAGATGCGACGCACCGGGGTCAACTGGGACTTTGCCCCCTGCGTGACGGTGCCGCAGGACGACCGCTGGGGTCGCACCTACGAGGGCTTCGGCGAGTCGCCCGCGCTGGCCACCCTGCTCGGCGCCGCCGCGGTTAGCGGATTGCAAGGGAGCGACCTCGCCAACCCGCTGCGTGTGCTCGGCTGCGCCAAGCACTTTGTCGGCGATGGCGGGACTTCCGCCGAAGAGCGCGACGCCAGTTCTAGCGAGTTCCGCGCCGGCGTTCGTTTGCGGCTCGATCAGGGGGACACCCGCGTCGATGAAGCCACGCTCCGCCGCGTCCACCTAGCGCCCTATCCGGCCGCGATCGCCGCGGGCGTTGGCACGATTATGCCCTCGTATAGCAGTTGGAACGGCGAGAAGTGCTCGGCGAGCCACTACCTGCTCACCGAAGTGCTCAAGGAGGAGCTTGGTTTCGAAGGCTTCCTGATTTCCGACTACAACGCAATCGACCAAGTCGCCAGCGATTACAAAGAGTGCATCCGCCTGTCGATCAATGCTGGCATGGACATGGTGATGGTTCCCGAGCGGTACAAGGAGTTCATCACGAAGCTCACCGAGCTCGTGAACGAAGGCGCCATCCCGATGGAGCGGATCGACGACGCCGTCCGCCGCATCCTTCGCGTCAAAGCAGCAATGGGTCTGCTGGGACCCGATGCGGTGGTCATGTCTGACGAGAACCTTGCCTCGAGCTTTGGTTCGGAACCGCATCGTGAAGTCGCCCGCCGCGCCGTGCGTCAGTCGCTAGTGCTGCTAAAGAACGATGGCGTTTTGCCGCTCAAGGCCGGCAAGTTCGCGGTAAGCGGATCGGCCGCGGACGACCTCGGCGTGCAGTGCGGCGGCTGGACGATCGACTGGCAAGGCAAGGTCGGTGAGGTCACCACTGGCGGCGTGACGATCCTCGACGCGCTTACCAATGCGGCCGGCGAGCGCGTCGTCGCAGAAGGTGAAGCAGCCGATGCAATCGTCCTCGTTGTCGGCGAGAAGCCCTACGCCGAAGGAACGGGCGACGTAGACGAGCCCAAGCTGAGTGAAGAAGACGAGGCGGCGATCGACGCGGCGCTTGCCACCGGCAAATCCGTGGTGCTCGTCGTGGTCTCCGGTAGGCCGCTGGTGCTCGGCGACGCAATCGACAAGTGCGCGGCGGTTGTGGCCGCGTGGCTACCCGGCACCGAGGGCGCCGGCGTCGCCGATGTGCTGCTTGGCGATCACGCCCCTACCGGCAAGCTCTCATTCTCGTGGCCCAAGTCGGCCGGGCAGCATCCGATCAACCTCGGTGACGAAAAGTACGAGCCGCTGTTTCCGTACGGTCACGGGTTGAGCTACTAGCGGCTCACTCAGCGACGGTCTCTGGCGAGCCGACGACGCGAGTCGTCGGAGGAACCCGGTACTCGCTTCACTCCCACGACTCGCGTCGTGGGCTCACTAGAGCTAAGCAGCTCCCTATTGCAGCGCACAGCATTGCCGCTGTCGGCTCGGGCACGGCTGCCGCCGACGCCGCCATCGCATCACGCCACACCGCATAGTCGGAGGCGTTGACAACGCCATCACCGTTTCCGTCGGCGGGGGCGCCCCCCGTCAGACCATACATGCTAGCCCACACGTCGTAGTCATCCGTGTCTACGCTGCCATCGCCGTTGTAGTCGCCCGATATAAGCGAGCTTAGCTGCCGCCAAGGCATCGTAGGCAGTTCGCTGAGGATCGTGACATCGTCGTCACCGATGATCCCTTGCACCGTGGCGGCAGATTGATCGTTGGTCAGAAAATCCTGGTTCCACGGGAGCATGTAACTGAATGACACCCCGTAACGCTCCATCACCTCTTCTGGCGGCAGCGATCCGGTCTCGCTCAAAGCAAGTAACTTGTTGCCGTCGAACTCATTGAGCAGCTCGGTCCACTGCGCACTCATGTTGTTGCTGGGATCATCGCTGTAAATATCAACGCCGACGATATCGACCTGGTCGTCGCCGGGATACCACTCCTGCCAATCCGTCGCGTCAACCTGCGCGGTCGAAACCCAGATCAAGTTGTCAAGGTCGTGAACGTTCGTCATGCGATCGTACATCAGCCCCCACAGCTCTTTGAGGGCGTCGGGCCCGCTGGCGCCCCACCAGAACCACGCCCCCGAGTCGTTCCCTTGCGCCTCGTGTAGCGGCCGCCAGAGCACGGGAATGTTGGCGGCTTTGAACTTCAGCAGCTCGGTCGAAATCGCGTCGATGTCGCGCAGTAGCAGGGCGTACTCCGGCGACGCCGGATTCGCCAGCGCCGCGCCTACGTCGAACGTCGTCGCGTCGGTGTAAAAGCCACGCCACCACTCTTTGCCGGGCTGGTTGATGAGGCCCGTCGGTGCGTTCCAATGCCACATCAGGCTGACGATGCCGCCCGTGTCTTGAGCCCAGTTGATGAGCCGCTCCGACTCACCGTTGGCGTTGGCGCCGAACGAGACGCGCGATGGCGAATAGTCCGACAAGTCACCGCCAACAATCGCCGGGAACATTCCGCCAGTATGGTTGAGCACGCCCGAGGTCATGATGGCGGGCGGATTGTAGTACTCACGCTGCTGGCCGAAGAGCGTCTGCTTGCTGTAGCTCTCCGCCAAGTAGTTCATCAGGTACTGCGTCCGCGGCGTCGCCGCAGGGTTCGACAGGACCGGCGCTACGGGCAACGGCCGCCGCACTTCTGCCGAGCGAAACTCGAAGTAGTCGATGTCGTAGTAGCCCCACCCCTCGCTGATGCGGACGTCGAGCGGCGACTGGTCGAGAAAGAACTGCCCACCGTAGTGTTGGGCGAACGCATTCGTCTGGCCGAACATGCCCGATGCCGCTTCTGAGCCGACCGCTAGCTCGTAACCCTTCTGACCGAAGGGGGAGCGGTAGCCGATGTAGAGGTCATACAGCCCCTCGTCGAGCGTCGCCGACACGGTGAGTCGGTCCACCACCGGGTCCTGGTTCGGGAACCCCGTCACATAGCCTGTCCCCGAAAAGCCACCGACTGATGACGCCACGCGCGTGTTTGAGCCGGAGGTCGTGATCACGCCCGTCTCGGCTTCAAACCGAAAAGTCTGGCCAAGCGTCGGGACGGCGATCAGCAGCGTCGCCAAAGCGATGAGCGTACGCACAGACATCCGGGGGAGCGAGGAGACGGCGACGGGACGAGACAGGCTGCTCAAATACTTTACCTGCCACATGCAGATGAGGCAAACCTTTCGCCGAGTCTACGCTTAGCCAGCTTTCAAGCGCCGCATAAGATGGATTCGAGCACGCTCACCTGACGCAAAAGAAGGCTCCAATTCACGGGGGCATGAGCTAGCTCGGCTAGGATGGAGCCGTGTTCTCGTTTCGAGGGATTTTGCCCTCTCTTCTAATCTCATCTGGGTCGGCTGTTATGTGGCTGCGTGACGTACGTCACTCGACGTTCTCACGCATGCGCTTGTTGGTGGCCGTCGCCGCGGTTTTCTTCGTCGCCAGCGGGCTGAAGGCCCAGACGATCGAAGACCTTGAGGCCGCGTTCGACTCGCCCCCCGCCGACGCGCGGCCGTGGGTCTTCTGGTACTGGATGCACGGGGCGGTGAGCCCCGAGGGGATCACCGCCGACCTCGAAGCGATGCGCGACGCCGGCCTCGGCGGCGCGTACTTGATGCCGATTCAGGGACCGGCCTCGCCCCCCGCCTACGAGCCGCCAGCGACACAGCTCTCGCCGCGATTCTGGCAGATGATCCGCCATGCGGCGCGCGAAGCGGACCGGCTCGGCATGCAACTCGGCATGCACCTCTGCGATGGCTTTGCGACCGCCGGGGGACCCTGGATCACGCCCGAGCTGTCGATGCAGAAGGTCGTTTGGAGCCAAGCCACCATCTCCGGCGGGCAATCGATCGATCCTGAGCTTCCGCAACCCGAGACGCGCGAAGGTTTCTATCGCGACATCGCGACGCTCGCCCTCCCCTGCCCCGTTGGCTACGGCGTCGATACCGCGTCACGCCCTCCCAGCGTCACGACGAGCGATAACGAGCCGAACGCCGGCCGACTAGCACGCCCGGACAATCCGGAGCGTTACCGCAGCGATAAGCCATGCTCGATTCGTTATGACTTCGAC
>JBGSJY010000452.1:0-9243 GCA_041741515.1 Pirellulales bacterium
GGCGGCGGCGGGGACGTCGCCGACGCCGATCTGCTTGGCGGGCGGGTTGAGGATCCAGCGGCGGTGGCCGACGGCTTTGTTGGAGGGGCCGTCGCCCCGCATGTAGCCATCGATCGCCTGCATGCCGTCGCGGTTGAGGAAGAGATTCGACCGCAGGGCGCCGACCGCCGCTGTCGCCGAGTAACACTGCCACGTGACCGGCGGGGTATGGCTTGACTGGTTGTTGACCGAGATCAGATGAGCGGCCGCCTGTGCTTGTACCGTGAATGTCGGATTGAGCGCCACCGTCGGGAGGCCCGCCATTACCCGGTAGTAGTTGACGCGATCGAGCACGGCGTCCTGAAACGCGGCGCTGGTCCGGCCGGGGTCGCAGCCCCCTGTCGATGTCCAACCGGTCGGCACGCCGGCGCCGGGGACGTATTGGTTGTTGTACAACGCAACAACGGCTTGTCGGTCATTCACGTCCACCGCGAGCGCGCCCGCTGAGGCCGGAGGAGCGACCGAAAGCGTTGTCGCGACGATAACGGCAGCCGCGACTTTGGTAGCAGCCGCGACAGGCATTGGTGGCATTCGGGCGAAACCAAGCTGGGACGGCGGGCGCCGCTGCGCGACTAAGCCGAGTCGGTGACTTATAGCAATCGGCATCGACCGCGCGCCTAGAGCAATCGGGCGGCATTAGGCTCGCTCGCTGCGGCACGCCGTAATCGCTCGCACTGCTGGCGAGGTCATGATGTGCCGTCACTTTATCGGGCGGGTTCGCTAGATTCCCCCGCGGCTATTGCGACAAACGCTTAGGGACGGGCGAATAACCGCCTCGCGTTCCGCGTTACTCGGCGCGGGCCCGCCGCTTGCGGCCGGTGGGCTTGAAGCGGTCGCGCACGCCGGCCAGCGCTTCGGCGAGGGTGTCGACTTCGGCAAGCGTGTTGTAGAGATAAAAGCTGGCCCGGGTGCTGGCGGTGATGCCCAGGCGGTCGTGCAGCGGTTGCGTGCAGTGATGGCCGGCACGGACGGCGATGCCCTCGCGGTCGAGCAGCTGCGCGATGTCGTGCGCGTGGGGGCGGTCGAGCACGAAGCTCACCAACCCAGCGCGGACGTCGGGGCCGTACCCCAGCTGCGAGGAATCCAGCGGCGAAGGGCCGAGCAACCGCAGACCTGCAATCGCCGAAAGTCGCTCCCAGGCGTGCGTCACCAACGCTTGCTCATGGGCGTGGATGCGGTCGAGGCCGATGCCTTGCAAGTAGTCGATCGCCGCGCCCAGCGCGATCGCCTGCGCGATCGGTGGCGTGCCCGCTTCGAACTTGCCCGGCAAGTCGGCCGGTGTGAAGTGGTCGTCGTAGACGCGGTTGATCATGCTCCCGCCGCCCAGGAACGGCGGCATGGCGTCGAGCAGCTCCTCGCGCCCGTACAGGAGCCCGACGCCCGAAGGGCCGCACATCTTATGGCCGCTGAGGGCGAGGAAGTCGCAGCCCAGTGCTTGCACGTCGGTCGGTAGGTGCGGCGCGCTCTGCGCCGCGTCGATGAGCGTGACGACGCCCGCCGCCCGCGCCTGCCGGCATAGCTCGGCCACGGGGTTCACCGTCCCCAGCGTGTTGCTCACCGCCGTGAACGCGAAGAGCTTTGTCTTGTCGGTCAGAAACTCGCCGATCCGATCGACCTCCAGAAGACCGTCGTCGGTCATCGGCAGGTGCCTGATCACCGCCCCGGTGCGCTCGGCGAGCTGGAACCAAGGCACGAGGTTCGAGTGGTGCTCCATCGGCGTGAGCAGGATCTCATGGCCAGCGCGCAGGTTGGCGTCACCCCAACTGCGCGCGACCGTGTTGATCGAGGCGGTCGTCCCCGCGGTGAAGATCACCTCGTGGGCGTGCTCGGCGCCCAGAAACTCCTGCGCCTTACGGCGGGCCAGCTCATAGCCATCGGTGGCGCGCTCGCTGAGCACGTGGATGCCGCGATGGACGTTGGCGTAGTCGTGCTCGTAGCAGTGGACGATCGCCTCGATCACCTGCCGCGGCCGCTGACTGCTGGCGGCCGAGTCGAGAAAGACTAAAGGCCGTCCCCCAGAAGAAGCGGCGCCATGCACCGTCTGCGCGAGGATCGGGAAGTCGTCCCGGATCGACTCGGGGAGCAAAGCGGCTGTGGGTTCGGCTAGCTTCATTGATTCACCGCGGAGGACGCGGAGTGCGCGGAGGACGCTTCGAGGTTTGCGTCGTTAGACAACACGGGGCTTAGAAGGCAAGTCGATTCCGCGGATTTCGCGCCAGTACTCCTCAGTTACATCCGAATCGATTTCGATCGGTCCACCGCCTGCCCAGTGACGATCCTGCCCATTTCTCTTGGGACCTGAGATCCAGTATTCGTCCCCGGTTTCCGTATCGAAATAGTTGGCTCCATTTCCGCCCCCTTTGCAGCTCTGAAAAGACTTGCCCGAGTACCGCAAAGTTCGGCCTGATTTCGAGAAGTAGACTCTGCCGATGCGAGCTGGACCACAATCACCATGCCCACTCTTCAATTCGATGTACATAATCCGTGAGCTCGGCGTTGGCATATGACACTTCTCCGCGAACTCCGCTGTTAACTCTTACTGCACCGGCGAGTGGACCGCTTGCTGGATCACGCGCCACGACAAGAGGCAGCACTTCTGGCGGTTGGGCGTGAGGCGGGGGCCGTAGAGCTTGAGCATGTCCTCGGCGGTGAACGCCTTCACCTCATCGACCGTCTTGCCGTGGAGCGCTTCCAGCAGCATCGACGCCGAGGCCTGGCTGATGACGCAGCCATCCCCCTCGAACGCGCAGTCCTCAACCCTGCCGTCCTCATCGAGCTTCAACGCGATGCGGATCAAGTCGCCACAGAGGGGGTTCTTGTCGGCGTGGGCGTGGGTCGCCCCGGCGAGCGGCCCGTTGTGGAACGGGTCCTCGTAGTGGTCGAGGATGTGCTCTTGGTAGATTTCTTCTTCGGTGGGCATTGCAGAAACAGCGGTTTCGCGGCGGGGAACGGCCGGGGGGGTGACAGCCCGACGTCGCCGGACAGGCCGTTTAACCAGTCTAGGCGGGCGGGGGCGCCCGGACAACGCGGCGAGCGTTTTGCCGAGAGTGGACCACGCCCGGGCCGAGTGGTTTACACTGGGGGCCTGTCCTCGATCCCACGCCTTCTCGCTCCGCTGCAGGCCCGATGTCTCGAAACAAGCACTGCCCCATCATCGCGATTCGGATGCTCTCCGCTGTCGGTCTCCTGGCCGGCCTGGGAACCCTGGTCACGTCGGGGAAGTGCCTCGGGCAAGAGGTCACCGTCCAGATCACCAACGCCGACGAGATCGTTGCGTCGCTACCCGACACGTCGCTCGTCGAGGACGTCTTTGAGGACATTGACCGGGACCTGTCGTCGGTCGCGTTCCACCGCAGTTCCCACTCGCTCCCGCCACAGATGCTGGCGGGGCAGCTCATTCTTCTGGCCGCGCCCGATTCGGTCACCGATTCGAACTTTGCGGTCCGCAACGGGGTCGCGACGTTCCGCTTGAGTCCAGTCGAAGACTTCGCCGCGTTCGTCGGCTCGATCGACTACGGCGAGGTCGTCGCCGAAGACGCGGCTCAAGGAATCATCAAGGTGAAGATCGACGTTGATGAACTGAAGCCCGACAAGTTGATGGCGCGTGCCGAGCAGAAGGGCGACAATCACGCCGACACGCTCGAGAGATTATTAGACCGCGATTCTCGTCCCGAGATGCCCTCGCTCGGCATGGGAGGCCGGCCGGGACTGCCCGGCATGGAGGACGAACCCGACGTCACCGAGCGTCTCGGCGCCGACTTCGCCGAGGGTGAGTACGTCGAGATCCTCCTGCAGGGGAAGCCGCACGTCGGGACGGTCACCGCCGTCGAGGAAGGGACCTTTGGGAAGGCGCAGGCTCAAGTACGACTAACTGACACGAAGCCGCTGCAGAAGCAGCTGAAGCGCTCGCTTCAACGGCGCCTGGAGAAGGCCGAGGAGTTTGTGTTCTGGGCCCCGGTTGAACGCCTCCGCAAGCTGACCGGCGCCCCCGCGATGGCGGCGGAGGAACGGACCTGGCAGGACGCCACCGGCAAGTTCAAAGTCGCCGCCACTTTCCTGAAGCTCGATGGCGAAAGCGTCGTGCTGAAGCTCGCCAACGGCAAAGAAACCACGGTCCCGCTCGCTAAGCTCTCCGACGCCGACCGAGCGTACGTCGACCAGCTGCAAGCAACCACCGAGAGCCCCGCCGCGGAAAACCCCTTCGCCGAGAAGCGGGCGGCGGGCCAATCGCTGCGGGCCGATTGGAGCGGTGTCAAACGGATCGGCCTGAGCAATTCCAGCAAGTGGCGATGGAAGCCGCCGACGGTCTCGCAGCCGAAGGCCGTCGCGTCCTCGGTTAACCGGATCGACCTGGACACGCCGGCGGGCGACGGCCGTTTCGGAGCGAAAATGCTCGATCTGTCGATCGCGCCGGACGGCGGGTCGGCGGTCGCGGTCATGGAGACGGGACACATCAACACTCGGACGCACCTCCAGCGGGTCGATCTGAGGACGGGCGCCGCTGACGCGCTGATCGATTGCCCCCTCGAGAGTCGTTTTCTCGACGCCTCCCCCAACGAGAGACTCGTCGCGCTGACGACCGCGGATACCGGCGACCGGTCCACCCGGCTCTTCATCAAGAAACTCGCTGATGGGACGCTCGAGCCCGTCACCGATTTCGACGCCGACGTTCCGGGCGCCTTTTTTCACGGCGTCGAGCACGCCCGGATCTTGGATAGCTCGCGGGTACTGGTCTGCAGCAAATCGGACCATTGGACCATCTGGGACTTCACCGCCGGCAAGGCGCTCTACACGTTTGAGCTCAAATCGGGCTTCAATCCCGTCGTCGCGCTGGGCCCCTCGGGGCGCTTCCTCTTCGCCGGCGGCGTGGACGCGATTGTCGTGATCGACCTCGATACCGGTAAGCAGGTCGCCTCACTCGCTCATCGTGCTGGGCGACTCGGCGAGATGTCGATCGACAACCGGCTCAAACGGCTAGCCATCAGCAGCGGGGACAACCTGTACACGGTCGATCTGGGAACCGGCGAGGTCACCAACGCGCTGTTTGGGCTCCCGCACGACTGCGACGTCGATTTCCTCGGCAAGTTCTTGCTGGTGGAGAACCGCTTCATCGTCGCTCCCGAGTACCCGATCTTTCTCTGGCAGTACGTCATGGCCGACGGCGCGTCGTACGACAACCACGCCACGCTGCGTGGCCGCAACTTGTGGTACGCGTCACGTCAAGGCGAACGGAGCGGCATTTCGTGGTCGGTGTCGTCGATCCCTGTGCCTCACGACGCCGTGCGGGACAAGTTCGCCGAGCTAGGCGACCTCGATGATTTGATCATCCTCAAAGCGAACGACCCGGTCACGATCGTCGCCGACACCGACCTCGACGCGGAAACCGAGGCGCGTCTCCTCGCGGCGACCACCAAGACCTTCCGGGCCGCCGGCTACAAGATCGTCGCCGCCGAAGACGCCGACGAGGCCACGAAGGAGGTGGTCGTCACCTGCAAGAAGGCGGCGGAGCCGGTCACCGTCCAGATCGGCGACCCCAACGCCAAGCCGCCCGCAACGGACGATCGCCCGGAGAAGGACCAGCCCCCTCACCGCAACCTGCCCGCGTGGGCGCTGCTGAACTCGGGGCCCCGCGGCGGGTCCTTTGGTTGGATGTGGCAGGACCACACCATCACGCCCTACCAGTCGTCGATCTCGATTCGGCTCGGCGAAAAGGAGCTCTGGAGCGACGGCCTCAAGGTGCGTGAGGGCCAGCGGTACTGGCCAATCGGCAAGGAGACCCCGCAAGACGTCATCGCTCGCATTACCCAACCCAACACCGAGCGCCTGCTTGAACTGTCCTTGCCGGCGCAGATGTGTAAGCCCGGTCCCGTCGGCGGCGCCTACGGCGCTTCGCTGTTGAGCGCCGACGGCATCGTCTCGGATTACTTAGGCGAAGACGGCGAAGAGTGACGTCCGACGAGCATCCCTAAGACTGACGCCGTCAGCAGTCGACGCCAACCGTGGTACTGCACCGCGTTCCACTTCACCGACCGGGCGAAGCAAAGCCGCGCGCCTTGGGTGCGACCCAACGCGAGCAATTCTTTGCCGGCGATGTACCACAGCCGGGCGATGCTGCGGCGCAGCGGGCGGTCGTCGATTTCGGGACGCCGGCCACGGACCCGGTCGAGCACCAGCTCGTGGACCCGCGCCCAACGCAGGCTGCCGTAGGCGTAACGTCGGCTGAGATTGTTCTCTTCGCCCCGCAGCACGGCGGTGCCGAGGTAGTAATCGACGGGCTCGCCAACGACGTGGACCCACGGCCCCTCGAGCGCCATGGTGACGAACAGCATCGTATCCTCGGCGCTCTCGAGTCTGGCGTCCCAACCGCCGACGGCCTCGTACGCCGCGGCCCGCAGCAGCGTGCAAGAAGCCACGCCGGCGCCATAGCGGAAGAGGTGATTAACCGTGTCGGCCGCCAGCGGCGCCGCGGTGCGATACCCGCCGCTGTCGCCCACCAGATCGGTGTAACGGCCATCGACGATCGCCACGCTCGCCTCGCGGTTCACGTCGAGCGTCGCCGCGGTCCGCTCGAGGAAGTCGGCGGGCCAATGGTCGTCCGAGTCGAGAAACGCGACGTAATCGACCCCGCGTAGCGAGGCGTACGCCTCGGTGCGGGCGTGCGCGCTGGTGCGGTGCGGCAGCCGCAGCACACGCCAGTCGAACGTCGGTCGGGCGTCCTGAAGCCAGGCCTCGGCCGCATCGGGCGTGCCATCGGTCGAGCAGTCGTCGGCGATCACCAGACATTCGGGCCGCCGCGTCTGCGCGAGCACAAACGGCAGGGTCTCGAGCAGGATCGACTTGCGGTTGTAGACCGGGATGACGACGCCGATCGTTGACGGCGCCGGCTCCGGCGCGACGGAGTTCTCGAGGTAGATGTGCGTGTTCATTCGGCCTGGCTCCGGACAAGTAGTCGTGCGCCTCAGCCGACCGCTAGCACGCACCAGCGATCCGCCTTCGGCCCTTGCCCCCGCGTGGCAGGCGTTTACAGATACCCGCAAACGGCGTCAACACCAGCAGCGCTTCGCACGTCGAGTTGCGGCCTTACGGCGTCGCGCAGTGGTCGTTGCGCGTGGGGTCGTTGCGCGTGGGGTCGACTCCGGGAGCTTACCCTTCCCGGCTCGCATGACACGCGTCCGCCGGGCCGACCAAAACGGCGCGCCCTTACCGGGCAATTAAGTGCGAGCCGGGAAGCGTCAGCTCCCGGAGTTCGGAGCCGAGCCGTGTTCCCGCTTAGTCTTCTCAGTACATGCCGAGGTCTTCAACAAACCTTGCATCGGGAGTGACATCTTTGAGATCGACTCCCAGCTGTTCTGACACAATCAACGCCAATTCCGCGAAGATCATATCACCAGCTTTCGTGGGATAACCGGTGGCGATTGCTTCTAAACTGACAAGGCGTTGCGTGATCTCACCAAACGTTTCGTAGCCGACGGGCGGAACGACCTTGAGTGGTCGGCTTCCAATAAACAGAGAAAGTGCAAGTACTGCACACGGCAAGGCCGCAAACATCAGATTCTCTGACCAGCTGCCCAGCAACAACAAAATAAGTGCGGAGAACGCCGTTAAGACGATTGCTGCCCTGATCGGCTTCGGACGCCGTAATCTGCGGAGGGATGCTCCGAAGTATCTTCTCAGGCCACGCCACATCGGCTTTCGGTCGCGAGGCCGTAAGGCTCCGACAACCTTCGTCGCGGGACGGAGCCGCAGCTGTGGCAGTTGCGTCGTCTCACGCGTCAGACGCCGGAGCTTCAGAAACCATGGTAGTGATAAGCAGCCTGCTGTCTCGCGCCGCTCGACGCGTGCCTCGACAAGATCAAGCAGGTCGCCAACGGTGCGGACCTCAAATGCCCTCTCAGTCTCAATTGTGACGCCAAAATGCTCTTCGACATCGGTTAGGACTTCTACGAAATCGAGGCCCATGCTGCGTCCCCTAAGCCGTCGCCAGTTCGGTGCGTTTGGAGGCGATGGCCTTTAGCAACTCGTTCTGCGGATCGGAGAACTTCTGCACCCCTTCGCGCATCAGCGTATCGTGCAGCTGATTGAAATCGACCGCGGTTTCGATCTCTACCTGAACGGCGGGGCTGGGCATTTCATCGACACGACGCGTGAACGTCAGACCGCTTTGCTGCACGGCGTCGTTGGTGGACGGAGGATTGGTCTGGATGTCGCTGCCGGCGAGCGCCTCAACGTATTTCCACGGCTTGTCGTCGGGATTTTTGACGCCCGTGCTGGCGAAGATGATCTCCTGCTGGAGGGCGAGCTTCTTATCGGACCAGAACTTTTGGTTGGACTGCCAGACCCGTTTGGCGTTGAAGACGCCGACGTGGCCCGCGGCCGTTGGGTGCAGGTTGGGGCAGTGCTTCTCGGTGTAAACGTCGATCCGCGACACGAAGATGCTGTAGACGCTCTTGAAGTTCTCTAAGTCATTGCGCCGCTGCGCCCCACGCCAGACCGCGTCGCGGGCGCGCTCGTACTGGTCGAGCGTGAAGAGGAGCGTGACGTTGAGCGTCACGCCGGCGGCGGCGAGTTGTTCCAGAGCCGCGATGCCCGCGTCGGTGCCGGGGACCTTGATCATGCGGTTGGGCTGACCGGCGGCCCACTCTTCGCCGAGCTCGACGTACTTCGCCACCCGCTCGTCGTGGGGCATGTCGCGCTGGGGGTCTTCGATCAGCGGGTCGAGCTCGAAGCTGACGTAGCCGTCGTTGCCGCCCGTTCTCTCCCAGACCGAGAAGAACTCTTGCTGGGCCGTCTCGACGAGGTGGTCGGTGAGGCCCCAGGCGATGTCCTCGTCGTCGAAGCCCTCGTGGATCAACTCGCCGACCAGCGTGTCGTAGCGGCCCGTCTTCACGAGGTCGGCGATGATCGCCGGATTGGAGGTCGCGCCGGTGGCGCCCAGGGCGATGTTCTTCTCCACCAGTTCCGGATCGACCGAGTCGAGCCAGAGTTTAGTGCCCGAAGCAACGAGCGACTGTAGCGGCGTGGCCATGGCAAGCGGTCCTTCGTTAGGAGGCATGGGGCTCTCCGCGAAGTATCCGCCCCTCGGCGCCTCAGGGCAACCGTGCGTAGCAAGCAGGAGTCAGTAGTCAGCGATCAGTAATCAGCAGTGGCAGGCGAGCCGGGAGCGTCAGCGACCGGAGTGCGCCGGGTACCCGCTTCCCTCCGGTC
>JBGSJY010000453.1:0-5805 GCA_041741515.1 Pirellulales bacterium
CGAACCGTTTTCCGGCGCGCAGCCGCCGCGCAAACCCGCCCCGAAGGCCGAGCCCACGCCGCCGCCCCGGGTGGCTCTCCGCCATCTGCCCGAGAGCCAGCTGGCGGAAAACGCGGCCCACTTAGGGGAGTCGATCGCGACCTCCGATAATCGGGAGGAAGCCCGTCTGCACGACAAGTTCGACCACCGGTTGGGGAGCCTCGCGGGCCGCCCAGCGGCCCCGGCGGCGGCAGCGGTCGAACCAGTCAGCGCCGCCGCCCGTATCCGGGGAATGCTGACCAAACCGGGCGGCGCCCGCGAAGCCGTAATACTCAGCGAGATTCTGCGTTTCCCTAACGATCGGATCTAACCTCTGCGGCAGGTGCCCCTGCCGACCGGAATCGCGAAGATGCCTCTCTACGAATACCAGTGCAAAGACTGCGACCGCGACGTTGAAGTGCTTGTCCGCAGCGAGACCGAGCGGCCCGAGTGCCCCCAGTGCGGCGGCGGCCGGCTCGTTAAGTTGCTGAGCGTCTGCGCGACGCCTACGACCGGTAGCCAAACCGACAGTGGACCCAGCAGGGGCTCCTGCGGCGGAGGCTGCGCCTGTCATCCGTAGCGGCGCCTAGCGCTCTTTCCCGTTGACCAGAGGGACCCGCCTTAGCCATGGGCGCCAGCCCGCGTTGGGCGCCGGGTACCCGGTTTCCTGCGAAGGCTTCCGCCCCCGGCTCAGATCCAGCGCTGCGGTCAAAGCTCCTTGGGGCCCTACAACCCGTAGAGCCGCCGTAGGCCGACGTAAGTCCCGTACGGCGGCGAGATTACGCAAATCGCGTAAATTGACACCCGTTTTCAACCGTGTCTATACTGCCTTGACGCCGCGAGACCGGCGCGACGATAGCTGCCACGCCGTCTTTGGTGACAGCTAGCGTCACGTTCGTAACTTGGTCGGCCCTGCCCTCGCCAAGTTGCCGGAACCCTGGACCGGGCTGCTTTCCCGCTCGCTTTCCCCCGCTGCTGAGAATAGGCGTCAAACGATGAATCTCCTGGGCAAGATCCTGGTCGTCACGCTGTTTGTGCTCAGCGTGGGCTACATGTGGCTGGCGATCAGCGTCTACTCGTACCACCGGGACTGGAAGACCAAGGCGGAGACCGCCCAAAAGCAGCTCAACGACGAGCGCGCCCGGTACCAGACCCTGCAGAACAGCTCCAACGCGCTAGAGAGCCAGCTCAAGGCCGAGGCCGAGTCGGCCCTGCAGCAGGTCCGTAAGCTCGAGACCGAGTCGACCCGCCTGGCCGACGACAACCAGCGCATCCAGCGGCAGCTCAATGAGCTCACCGAGGCGCAGCGGAAGTCGATTCAGCTCGTCCAGAGCACGCAGCAAAACAACAACCAGCTCGCCCAAGAGGTCGCGCAGATCCGCGACGACATCAGCCAAGCGATCCGGGAAAAGGACGACAGCTTCGACACGGCCCTCAAGGCGACCGAGGAACTGCAGTCGATCCGCAACGACCTCGAGTCGGCCCTGGAAACGCAGCGTGAGCTGGTGGCCGATACGGGCCGTATGAGCCGCGTCATGGAAGCCGAGGGGCTCGACCCCAACGCGCCGGCGGACGGCGTCACGCCCCGCGTCGATGGCTTCGTCAGCCGCACGCAGCGCAAGGGCGGCGTCCAGCTCGTGGAGATCAGCATCGGCGACGACGACGGTCTGCGGATCGGCGACACCGTCGAGGTGTTCCGCGACACCAAGTACAAGGGCCGTTTAGAGATTCTCAAGACGGCCCCCGACCGCGCCGTGGGCCGCGTCGATTCTCGTTTCCAGCAAGGCCCGATCCAGGAGGGCGACCGTGTCGCAACTCGACTCAACCTCAACTAGCTCGATGGCAGCGGGCCCGATGCCGGCCCGGGGCGGTCTCGTAAAAAAGCCGCCCACGTCGATCTACACGGTGCTGATGATCCTGGCGACAATCGCCATGTCGCTGGGGTGTTTGTTTCTGGCGATGGAATACGCCAAGTACGGGTTCTGAGCGGCCAAGTACGGGTTCTGAGCGGTAGCCCGTCTCAGGGCGCGGTGGCGCGTTCGTGGGGTCAATCCCGGGCCGGCGCTGAGCGCTACTGGCTCCCCGACTAACGGACACCACCGAGGCGCGGGAGCTCTCGGCCAGCGCCGGCGGTCGCAGCGACACCGACTCGGCCAAGCGCTGGTGGGGGCCGCTGTGCGGACCGTTCAAAGCGGCCTGAACTCTTTAGGCGGCCAACTTGCCGCGGTGAATCTAGCGAGCGGTCCGCACAGCGGACCCTACAGGGAGCGGCAAAAAAACACCGCGAGCGCAGCAAGAAACGCGTAGCCCCCGACGTCCGAAGACTGCCGAAAGCCACGCGTTTCTGCGGGGTGGTCGATATAAACCGGCGATACTCGCCGAGAGGGTTTACCTGGAAAAACCGCTAGCAGCAGGGCGACTGTCGTGGGCCGTCCGAAAACAGGCCCAATCGAGTGCAGCCCTAGCTTTGCCTCATCATAACCGAATTCGGAGCCCTGAAGGGAAAAATCCGGAAATATTCGGCGCGATTCTTTGGACTGCTTCGACCGCTATTCTACACCCGCTCTGCCTCTACGGAACCCCTCAGGCGCCCTTTCTTGATTGGGTCCTGACGGGGCGAGCCCCGTCGCCGCCTTCAGCAGCTTGCGCCGCCCAGGCCGCCATTCCTGTCGAGGGAACCCCCTCGCTGCGATATCCGCCCTTGGCGGGAGGGCGTCGTTGGCGGGGGGGCATCGTTGGCGGGAGGGGCATCCACCTGACGAAGCAGCCTAGCCTGAGCGGCCGCCGGCGTATGCCGCGACCACTCCAAAACTCCACCGAAAAAAGTGGGCCCGACTGGAGTCGAACCAGCACGCCCTTGCGGGCACATGCCCCTCAAGCATGCGCGTCTGCCAATTTCGCCACGAGCCCATTTTTCCTGCACGGCTCAGGCGGGCGCCCGGGCTTGCAGAACCATAGGTTAACCCGCCGATCGGCGGCGTCAACGGGCTCAGCAGGCCCCGTTCGAGAGGACGGATCGCCCCGACAGAGGATTTGTGGACAGCGGACGCATGTGCCGCCACAATAGAAGCGTTGGATAGCCCGTGAACTAATCCCCCAAGGGGGCCGGTCTTGCAAAGGCGGCCGGTCCCCCCAAGTCCCCGCAATACGGCCCCCGCCGCCGGACGAATGGTCCGGCAGCGACAGTCCCGCATTGTCGGGCCCACGCTAGCGGGCCGTCTTTCCCCGTTCACTTCACCCGCGTCGCTGGCCCGGAACGGGCCGATGTCCCTTGGGGGCCGCCGCGGAGTTCGCTCGATACTTAGCTAGGAAATGCGACCATGAGGTGTCCCCTACTCGCCACCAAGGCCGGCTGCCGGCACGCGTTCACCCTGGTCGAGCTGCTGGTGGTGATCGCCATCATCGGCACCCTGGTGGCGCTGCTGCTGCCGGCGGTGCAGGCCGCTCGTGAAGCCGCTCGTAACAACACGTGCAAGAACAACACGAAGCAGTTGTCGTTGGCGGCTATCAACTACGACACGACGTTTAGCAAGCTGCCGGGCTTGCTCAACGAGATTCCATACCAGGCGGGCGGGAAAGTGACGGCGGCCGGTCCCCAAAAAGGCGAGTACCAGATCGGTCGTCGCGCGAGCTGGACCGTAATGCTGTTCCCTTACATCGAGCAGGGACCGCTCTGGGACCGTTGGACACAGGATTTCGGGACCGACGCTTCGATCAGTGATGTCCACATCCCTGAGATCGAGAGCATGCAATGTCCGAGCGATCCCGCGGAAATCGTCGGCCAACCATCGACTTCCTACGTCGCCAATGCGGGTTGGGGGTTCGACGACCCGGACCGAAGCGGCACGCCCCAAAACGCACTCAACACCGAATTCGCGGCCAACGGCGTCTTTTTCGATCTCAATAAGAAGACTGCCACAGGCCCGCTCGCCTTGCCGGCGTGGAATAACACAGCCGACGGCCGCGAGGCGCAACCGAAGCTGCAGATGTCGATGGCGTACATCTCGTCCGCAGACGGTACGAGCAAGACGATGATGCTCTCAGAGAATCTCAACGCCGTTTACTACACATACCCCAAAGAGGATTACTTGCCCGGCGGTCGAATTGACGCCAAGCACCATTTCGGCTTCGTGTGGCACAACCGCCTCGGCGGTTCGACACTGCCTGCGAACTGGACGAAGATTAACGGCGGACGCAGCCTGGATATCGTCCCACCGACAACACTTGGTGAGCAATCCGAAGCCCTGGCGTATCCTTCAAGCAATCATCCGGGCGGCGTTAACGTCGCCTTCTGCGACGGGAGCATCCGCTATCTGAATGAGCAGGTCTCTACCAAGATCTACGCCCAGCTGATGACGACCAACTACAAGAAGTCGCGGTACCGTGACGTCACTGACAATCTCTTCGACCGTCAACTCGCGCAGCCGAACGACGCCGATTATTGAACGGCGATGGTTTAACAAGGTTGAAGTGTACGTCTCGCTCGAACAACGAAGCCCGCCAGTGAGTCTCACTGGCGGGCTTTTCATTGGTCTCGATCGTAGGGCCCGGAGAGGGCAGTCCACGGAGCACAGCTGACGGCATCCTTCACTCCGGCGACAAACGCCTTGCCGGATGTCAGGCGCCTTCGCTTGGCGGCGTGAAGCCAGCGGGGATCTCGCCGTTGGCGGGGGCGAGGATCGGGTCGACCGTCGACAGAAACTCTTTGGCGAAATCCATCGCGACGCTGTTGTCGATCGGCGCGTCGGCCTCGGCGCCGCTGACCGTGAAGTAGAGCTTGTAAAGGGCCGGCGCCGCGGCGAACTCGTAGCGGATGTCGCCCGAGGTCATCCCTTGGGGGACCCGCCACTCGACCGGCTCGCCGGAGCCCGTTTTGGGCTTGAACCAGGTCCAGAAGACGCGTTGCTTCATCTCGCCGCCCATGGCGTTCTCTTTGCCGAAGGTCGCCGTGAAAAAGGTCGCCTTCTTACCGTCCTCGAGCGGCAGATCGTAGCGAGTCTGGTCCCCCTCCATCGTGAAGCCATTACCGCCGTAGCAGATGTCGGGCGTGTGGCGGAACGTGTCGCGGGCGTGGCCGACGATGAACCAGACGCCGACGTCCTTGTCCTTGCCGCTGTTGTGATAGGTGCGCGAGACGTACCCCCGCGCGCCGGCGCCCTTTCGCTCGACCTCGGTGACCTGGTTGTCGGTCGCGGTCCACGCGCCGATCTCCGTCGGCACATCGTCGAGCAGGGTCGCGCAGTAGCTGCACAGGCGGCTGTCGCCCCAGCGCTCGGACATAACGCCTTCGACGACCGTCAGGGCGACGATCGCCAGCACAGCGATCACAATTGGGACAACGCGCGTCATCGGGCGCTCGGTGGGTAGTAGGCGGGAAACTTATGCTGTGAACCGGACGCCAACGCGTGCCGGCTGATTTGGGGGACCCTTCGTCAGCCGCGGGGCCATTAGCCGCCGGGCGTTAGCCCCCGGTTCGGCGGATGGGTCAGCTGGCCATCGGGCCGCTTACCATCGGGAACGCTAGGCCGTGCTAGCCCGCCCGTCAAGCGAATCGGCAAAAGCACACGGGCCGGCGCGTCCTTTGACGCCCGGCCCGTGCGGGTAGTTCCGTAGTTTGCCGCCGCGTGGCTCAGCGCTGGATCGGCAGGTTGGCCGAGACGGGCTGGATATTGCCGTCGAGGTGGGTCGGCTCCGCCAGGGGCCTCCCCAGCGTCGTCGGCAAGCGGTGCGGCGCCGGCGAGACGCCGTTCTGCGTGAAGCCAAACGGCAGGGGCGGCGGCAGGTCGC
>JBGSJY010000454.1:0-13452 GCA_041741515.1 Pirellulales bacterium
GGTTCTTCGGGCTGAAGCGCGCGCGAATGGGAGATTGCAAAAAAGGGGGACATGGTCTCCGCTTGTTGATTACCACACCGACAAGCAAGGAGTACGAACATGTCCCAAAGTCTGTTGTACCACACGTTTCGCGTTCGGGGCTATCAGGTGAAGAAGGTCGAGTTTGACGGCGGCTACACGTTGTTTCATGTCGAGCCGAAGCAGCAGTTGCTGCGTTGCTCGGCATGCGGATCGAGCGAAGTGATTCGACGCGGCGCCACGGAACGGTGGTTCCGCAATCTTCCGGTGGGAAGTCTGGTGACTTGGATTATCGCCCTGATTCCGCGGGTCTCGTGCCTTGAATGCGGCTGCTGCCGGCAGATCAAGACCGGCTTTTCGGATCCTCGTCGGACCTACACCCGGGCCTTCGCGCGGTACGTGCTGGAGCTTTCCCGGCTGATGACGATCAAGGACGTCGCGGAGCACCTGGGCGTCAGTTGGGACGTCGTCAAGGACATCCAGAAAGAGCACCTGCGGCGTCACTATGCGTCGCCTTCGCTGAAAGGCGTTCGGCAGATCGCCATCGACGAAATCTCGATCGGGCGTGGGCATCGCTATTTGACCTTGGTTTTGGACCTCGAGACCGGCGCCGTGCTGTTCGTCGGCGACGGAAAAGGGGCGGATTCCCTGCTGCCGTTTTGGCGACGGTTGCGGCCGTACAAGGCCAAAATCGAGGCGGTGGCGATCGACATGTCCGCCGCCTACATCTCGGCGGTTTGGGACAACCTGCCGGACGCGGCGATCGTCTTCGATCGCTTCCACATCGTCAAACTCATGAACGACAAGCTCACGCAACTTCGCCGCGACTTGTACCGGCAAGCGGTCGACGACCTGGGAAAACGGGCCTTGAAGGGGATCCGCTGGCTGCTCCTGAAGCATCCCGACAATCTCGACGCCGACCGTGGTGAGAGGGAGCGACTCCGGGAAGCCCTCGAACTCAATGAATCGCTGGCAATTGGCTACTATTTGAAGGAAGACCTGCGGCAAATCTGGGAACAGGACAGCAAACGCCAGGCGGAACGATTCCTCCGCGACTGGATTGCCCGAGCCCGAAGCGCCGGGATCCGCGCTCTGAGCGAAATGGCGACAACCTTGGAGCGTCACGCTTGGGGGATCACATCCTGGTACGACTACCCGATCTCGACCGGCCCGCTCGAAGGCACCAATAACAAGATCAAGACCATGCAGAGGCAACACTACGGACTTCGAGACGAAGAATTCCGCAGATTGAAAATCTACGCGCTACACGAAACCAAGTACGCTTTAGTCGGATGAACCAAAAAAGAGCCGACACGAATTGGTGCAATTACTTGGCGCTCCCGATGCCGAGCGCGTCAACTCGCGGGATGGTTCACTGCATCTGCTGTACAGAGTTAATCACAGTCTCATTGATGACTATTGGCTGGATGTCCAATTCAGGAACGACTGTGTCACGCATGTAATGCATCGATCGGACTGACCACCAACGGTGGTCCGACGCAGAATCGCTCGTGACCTTCGCGACCTAGTC
Source organism: Pirellulales bacterium (assembly GCA_041741515.1). Classification (GTDB taxonomy): domain Bacteria; phylum Planctomycetota; class Planctomycetia; order Pirellulales; family Lacipirellulaceae; genus Botrimarina. The sequence goes on from JBGSJY010000454.1 coordinate 1,550, forward strand.
GACTCGCGAGAATCGCCAATGCGCTTTGTTGAAAAGCTCACCGTCGATGTGGCGAGTGAAAAACTGCCTGAGATCTTCAGAGTCGGCCGTGATCGTAACGGTCCGTTTATCGGCCTCGACGACTTCGCCACGCCGAATCTCTTCCTGTGTCACGCGCCCGGCCAACTGCTTGGCATCGATTTGTTTGGCAAGGAATGATTCGTTCAAGCCAGCCATTTCGATGCCGCCGTCGTCGCGCTTCGTCAGCCTCACGAGATGGTAGCCCCCCACCTGTTCGGGATCCCATTTTTGCGGCCAAGGGGCTGATTCGTTCAGGTTGAGCGTCTTGGGCAACGGGATGTGAAGCACGTGATGACGACCGACGCGCTCCACGAATGCCACGCATAAGAAGTGAGTGAGTTCCGTCTTTGCGTCCTTTGGCTGGCCCACCGAGACGATGCGAAGGAAGCCCTCGGGAAAGCCGTCTCCCGCCGGGCCGACGTGCGCATAGTGAACGATATTGTCGGGGGCATCCGTCGATCGATACGCGCCGTGAAGCTCGGGCATCGGTTTCGCAACGGCGGGATCGACGAGGGGATATTTGGAAGTGGGGAGCGTGCAACCAGTACACGCAAGCAGCGAGACTGCGGCAATGACGACTCGCGCGCTAATCCCGACATTGACGCCGCCCAACGTCTCCGCCTGCAATCGCTCGCGTCGCTCGCGGCCCGCTCGTCGCAGTTCATGCACCTGCTTCATGTTGCGCTCGAATTTGCGGAGTGCTGCCCGTTGGTCAACTTCAGATTCTCGCCGAGCAGCGTGCGGTCGATATCATTTTCTTGTAGGCCTCGATGCCCGGAACGAAGAAATCCGGCGAGGGGAGTTCCCGCGAGAACGGCTGCTGATTCGCCGGTTCGGTGGTCATGGCGGCTTGAATTGCTGGGATCTGCGCTGCTGAAATTATACCGACCATACGGCGCATGCGGCGACTGCTTGCAAGCGAGCAGTGGCAAGATACGATGCAGCAAACGGCTGCTTGGTGACCGCCTGCGATCCTCTCCGCTGGAAACGTCGATGCCCAACTTGCCCGCCGCCAATCTGCCCGCCGCCGATCTGCCCACCATCGCCATTGCTTCCGATCATGCCGGCTTCGAGTACAAGGAGGCGATCAAGCGGTTTCTCGCCGCGCGGGGGCACGCGGTGGTGGATTTCGGCACGAACTCGAACGAGTCGGTCGATTATCCGCAGTTCATCCGGCCGTGCGCCGAGGCGGTGGCGGCGGGGAAGTATCCGCTGGGCATCGTGCTTGGGGGCTCGGGCAACGGCGAGGCGATCGTCGCCAACCGCGTGCGTGGCGTCCGCTGCGCGCTTTGCTGGAGTGTCGAGACGGCCGAGCTGGGGCGCCGCCACAACGACGCCAACTGCTTATCGATCGGCGAGCGGCAGGTGAGCGAAGAGCTCGCCTTGCAGATCGTCAATACGTGGCTGACGACGCCATTCGATGGCGGACGCCATCAGCGCCGCATCGACATGATCGATGCGTACTGACGCTGCGAGTTCGATTTTGGGAGGCGTCTCCCGACCCCGATTACGGTATCCATCCCCCAACGGCATGTTGCGCGTAATCGGCGTCGGGAGACGCCTCCCACCATCAAATATCCCCCGTCATCTCCCAGCCGCCACGCGGACGCCGCTGTCGATGAGCCGTAGCTTCTCGATCACCGCTGGCGGGACGACGTACGGCACGAGGTCCGTCAGGCCCATTGTGCGATTGACTTCGTTGAGGCTTAGCGCTGCTTCTTGATAAGCGTCGATCGCGGCGTCGAAGTCGGCGGGCATCTCGGTGAGGATCACTCGGTTCGCCGCGAGTGTGTCGAGCACCGCCATAGCGTCGAGATAGAACGACGCTGTCTCGGCAAAGTCTTCCCACGGGTGCGCCGAGGCGTAGGCGCTGATGTGCCGCTCCTGCCAGTCCTCGGGCGGGCCGTTCTCGTAGTAACGCTCAAGGGCTTCGCTGTAGTCGAGATGCGACGGGTCGCCGAAGAGGGCCGTCACCTCGGCGCCCGGCTGGTCGCCGAAGAGACGCTTCTGCAGGTAGTGGCCGAACTCGTGCCGCAGGTGGCCGATCATCGTCCGCTGGGGCTCGCCGAACTCCTGGCGGGCGATCTCGCGGTGGACCGGGTCGGCCTCTTTAAGGTTGATGGTGATCACGCCGTCGGCGTGCCCCGTGAGGGTCTTTTCTTCGCCGACGTCGGCGGCGAACTTGAACCGCAGCGGCGGCCCGTCGGCGCTGCCGTCACCCTCACGCCACGCCTCGGTCAAGCCGATCGAATCGAGGCCGTACAGCAGGCGGCGCTTGGCCGCTTCGAGCGCACCCCAGCGCGTAACGTTGGCCGGGTCGCTCAGGTCCGGGATCAGCGTGGTCGTCACGCAACTGCGGCAGAGCGGGCCAGCGCCCGAAACAACCATACCGTTGCAAACGCCGTAGGCGGAGCGATTGGCGCAAGGCGTGACCGACGCCCCGCAGCCTTGACAGGTGCTCGACGCCGGATCGACGGCCGTTAGCTCTCCGCAGGCGTCGCACCAGCCAACCTGCCGTTCGCAAGACGAGCAACTTGTACTCTCAAAGTACAGCGTAGCGCCGCACTGGCAGGTCGATGTCTTCATGGACGTCCAGAGGGTGAGGTGGGACCAGACGGCGTAGGCAAAACCGGCGCCGGAGGTCTCAGTCGGCTGGGGGAGATTTCTTCCCCGCCCACGCGTGGGTGATGCCATCGACGACGGCAAGGATTATCAGCGACAAGACAACGGTCGTCGCCGCGATCGAGAACCGACCCGCGCCGCACGCGAGACCGATAGCGCCGGAGACCCAGATGGCCGCGGCGGTTGTGATCCCTTCAACGTCCTTCCCGGACTTGAAAATCGAGCCGGCGCCCAAGAATCCGATGCCGCCGATCACCCCCGCGACGGTGCGGAGCGGGTCGAGATTGGGGACGTAAACCTTCTTGAGGTCGTTCTCCAGCGCGAACTCGGCCACTTCGCGGCACAGGTCGAGCGTCAGCAGCATCGTCGCGGCGGCGCCGACGCTCACCAGCATGTTCGTCCGCAGGCCGGCGGGCTTCGATTTCGATTCGCGCTCGATGCCCAGCAGGGCGCCACCGACCAGAGCCGCGGCAAGGCGTGCTGCGACTTCCCAGTAGGGAAACTCGGCTTCGTACATAAGGGACCCGTCTTCGCCAGGAGAACGAACGCTTCGGCCTTCCGCAGGCTATTCTAGCGTCTGTCCGATGCCGGGCGTTCTTGAATCAGTAAAGCGACCGCCGGTGAATCTTCATTCGTCTCGGGCGCCGCGCTGGCGTCCCCACCGCATCAGAGGGATACTGAGGCGATCATCCCACGGGCTGCCTCCACGGAGTTGACGACCAATGGCGCACCCCTCGCCCTTTGACCGGCCCATCACCCGCCGCGAGGCGCTGCGGCGCACCGTCGTGTTCAGCGCCACGGCCGCCATGGCGGGAAGCGTTCGGGGCGCCTTTGCCGAGGCGGCGACGGACTACGCCGACGACGGGATGCACGTCTTCGCTCTGGGGGACTACGGCGCCAAGGGGAACGCCGGCCAGCGCGCTGTCGCCGATGCCATGGCAGCTCATGCCCGCTCACTCAACAAATCCGTGTCGGCCGTGCTCGCACTGGGCGACAACTTCTACAACCGGATCACGCCCCAGCGGTTTATCGACCACTTCGAGGACCTCTACTCGGCGACCGATCTGGCGTGTCCGTTTTACGCCTGCCCCGGCAACCACGACTACGGCACCGCGATGTATGACTTCCAAGAGGGCAAGCTGCAGATGCAGCTCGACTACGCCGCGCAGAACGCCGAGTCGCGGTTCAAGCTGCCCTCGAAGTGGTACACGCTCGAACTCCCTAGCCCCGATGCGCCGCTGGTGAAGGCGATCGTGCTGGACGGCAACTACTGGGAGGGGGGCCTCACTCCCAAAGAGAAAGTCACGCAAATGCGGTTCCTCGAAGCCGAGCTCAAGAAGCCGACCAAGGCGCCGTGGCTGTGGTTCGTCAACCATTTCCCGCTGTTCAGCGACACCTCGCAGCGCGGTGATAACCCGCAGCTGATTCGCGCCTTCGGCGAGCGCATCAAGAATTACCCGGTCTCGCTCTGCTTTGCGGGGCACGACCACAATCTGCAACACCTGCGCGTGGACGGTTATTCGCCGAGCTTCTTGATCTCGGGCGCCGGCGGCGCCGGGCTCTACGACATCACCCCGACGGGGCGCGGCTTTACGGCCAACCAGCGTCACGGATTTGCCCACGTCCACGTGACCCGCGACAAGCTCGATGTCCAGTTCCTCAATGCCGACCTCGAGTGCCTGCATCGTTTCGAGCGGGACCCGCAAGGCGACGTGACCGTGACGGTCTAAGGGACGGTTGAGGCGACCGCCCCCTTGGCGCGCGGGTTGCAGGGGGATGGGGCGAGAGAGAAGGAGGGCGGGCCCGCGGCCCGCTCTCGCCAGTGCCACCGGATGGCGGACGCCGCCGCGCGAAGATCAGGCGCGTCAGCCCGACGAGGTATGCCCAACTCCTGTGAAGGCTAACTTTTCGCGCCTTCGTTAGCTGGAGGAAACGCTCGACGGCGAACGATCAGCTTGGTCGGTCGCTAAGCCGGGTGGGTGACTCGCGGTCAGCGGCGGCGTCCGCCCCGGAAGCGCTGGTTCCTCATTTCGTCAAATCGGCGTCGCCCCTACCGCCGTGCAGCCACGGGGCGCAGAGACGGGTCAACAATGGCATCAGTCCCCAAGTGAGCGTCACCACCGACAAGGCGATCGTCACCCCTGAGCGGACGAGGTAGGGCGCACCGGCCAGCGGCCTCGCCAACGCCCAATTCCAAAACAGCACGGTCGGAAAGACGCCCACCCACGTCACCAGAGCCATCTTCCATCGCGGCGGTGGAGCGCCGAAGCCGCGGAAGAACGCCTCGAGGCCCGTCAGCTCTTGGCGTTCCCCCTCGCCATTCACCAGGTGGCGGACCTCCTCTTGGAACCGGGCGAAGCGGTCCGAGGCATAGAACGCTTCGCAAGCCGCGCGATCGTCGAAGGTCCTCAGCAGGCCATATTCGCCCTGCATGGCGCCGGGCAAAGGACCGATTAGCTGCACGCCAGCCCCGCCCGGCTCGTGGCTTGTCTCGCTCGCGAACCTCCGCAGGGCCCGCTCGAAGTCGGCCTCGCAACCCCGTTTGACGTGCCGGACGATTGCGACGTGGACGCGGCTCACAGCGCTTGGCGGGGTAGCGGGGGCGGGCGGGGAGCGGGCCGGACGGGGGCCGGCACATCGTAGCCGAAAGTTCTCCGGAGGCTACTGTCGGTGGAGACCGGCCGGCTTAAGAGGGAGGCGCCGAGAAGCTCGGCGATTGCGAAGACGAGGGTCCCCGGTAAAGCGAGCGCATGGGTGGGCACAGCGGTTGCGTCCGCAGTCGTGTCGTCGGTATCGAGGCGCGCTGGTGGGCTGAGGCGACGCTTTGACGGGTAACGAACCGATTCGCCCGAGGACCATCCCATGCACGCTCTTGCTCGTAGAACGATCGTCGCATCCCTTCCGTTGCTGGTCGGCCCCTGGCTGATAAACGTTCCGGCTGTCGCAGCGAAAGCCGACCATACGCCAATCGACTTCGACGCGGCAGCGATGGGCGTCGTTGAACGGACCAACCGCTTCCGGAAAGAGCACCAGCTGCCCGCGGTGGAAGTCAACGAGGCCTTGCAGCAGACGGCTCAGTCGTTTGCTGATTTCATGGCCAAAAATGACAAGTACGGACACCACGCCGACGGCCGCACCCCCTCCGAGCGAGTCACGGCGGCCGGATACGAGTGGTGCGCCGTGCGCGAGAACATCGCCTACCGCACCGACACGCGGCAGCTCGACGAGGGGTTCCTTGCCGAGCACTTCACCCAGGGCTGGATCGACTCGCCTGAGCACCGGGAGAACATGCTGGCGGACTACGTCACCGAGACCGGCGTCGCGATCGCCAGCGCCGACGGCGTGACCTTCTACGCCGTCCAGTTGTTCGGTCGGCCCGAGTCGCAGTCGTACCGGGTGGCGGTCACCAACGAGACCGACACGACTTACACGCTGAAGATCGACAGCAACGGCGGCGCCGACGAGTTCGATCTGTCGCCCCGCAGCGGATTGCGGATGCGACGCTGCTTCCCGACCAAGCTGAGCCTCGCCGGCGAGCAGGCCGAGCGGGTCGTGAAAGAGTCGGTCGATCTGACGATCCAGCGGCACGACGACGGCCCGGTATTTGAGTAGGGGGCGTTATCCGCCCGAGCCCCGCCCGTCGCCACGGCGGCAAGTCTTGGCCCGTTTACGACGGTAGGAGCCTGGGGGCGGGGGCGTCGTAGGCCCTGACAATGACGGATCCACGGAGCGGGTGAATCGTAAGCCGCTTCTCCACGGCAATCGGTGCTACCTGGCCGGGGCCAACGGGGGTGTGAGGGCGTGAGAATGGAGAAAATGGGAGGTATTGCTTGAATGGGTAGGAGGATCGGGTAATCTACGGTCGCGTGCGTAGGTCGCTGGCCAATTCGTCAGCCGGCGGCGATCGCGAAACCTGAGATAGATAGCATGAGAGTGCCCCGAGAAAGTCGCCACGGCTCCGCCCGAGCCGCCCTGAAGGTCCTCGCTCTGGTGGCGACGTTCTTTTCGCTCGCTGCCTCGCTCGAAGCGAGCATTCTCGTGAACGGATCATTCGAGGACCCGTTGGTCCCGACGGGCTACTACACCAATTTCTCCGGGGGCTCCACGGCCATCACCGGCTGGACCGTGGTGGGCGTCGATGCGGCAGTCGTCTCGACGACGTTTGCGCAGAACGGGATTCATTTCCAGGCCCAAGACGGGGACCAGTGGATCGACCTAGCGGGCGTTGTCTCCAATTCGCAGACTAGTGGCGTGAGTCAGGTCATCTCGACCGTGATCGGCGTCGACTACCTCGTCAGTTTCTTCGTCGGCTCGGCGGCGGACACAACGTTCCGCCCACAGTTCTTCTTCCCGGCGACGATCGACTTGAGCATCGATGGCGGCCCGCGCGTTTCTTTCACGAATCCGAATTCGCCGAATAGCATGCTGGACTGGATGCAATTCGACTACCAGTTCACCGCTACGACCACCGCGACCAACATCACGTTCTACAATGGCGGCGCGGCGAACAACTACAACAGCGCGCTGGACAACGTCACGGTGAATCGTGTCGATGGCGCCGTTCCTGAGGCCGCCAGCGCTTTGATTTGGGGCGTGCTGACGCTGGGCGTTGGGGCCGTCGCTCGTTTTCGGCGGGTGAGCTGAGCCGCCGCCACTCTGGGGCGGTTCTCTTCTCTTCGCAGCCGGGCGCCATCTCCACACGCCCAGCGGATGGGGACGCTGCCGTTAGGTGACCGCCCACTTTTTAGTTCGCATGCTCATCCCCTACCGGGTGCGAGCATGGCGCGCGGCCAGGCGAGCTCTACGGAGCTGTGGCGAGGGGTTGTTTCTTTCGGCGCTTCTTGCCGATTTCTCGGCCGATTCGGTCACCCGAGAGGGGGCGTCGAGCGTTTCTCGGGCGGCTGGGGTCGTAGGCGCTAGCCGGAGCCCCCAGCAGTGGCGAGTTACGCGTCTTGGTGATTCGCTGGGGGCTTCGCTGCGCTGCGACGCCAGGGGTGCTTCGCAACCCCGACAATCGCTCGATTAAATCAACCGGTTGGCGACGCTTTCCGCTCGCGACTGTAGGCGCCACCCGCGTGGTCAGTGCCACCCGACGCAACCCGTCGCTCACGCGAACGGGTCAGACAAATGCTCGCCAGCTCCAATCAGATGGAAAACGAGCTTATCCAGATAGAATCGGACTAAGTACTTTGCTTCGACTATAGCTTCGTGAGACGGCCTCGCCCCCTTCTTGCCGCTTTTCTTAGCTGGGTGCACTAGCTCATTCCGGACATTAAACAGCGTCTCTGGTCCGCTCCCGAATCTCTTTCCCTTTCCATACGATTCTAATGTTGGAAGGCGACTAGGTATGGCGGTCCTTTGTCCAGCCAAGGACAGACTAACTGCAGCGGCATCACCGGCAGGCATATTTGAAAAACAGTGGCTGCTGACCACTCCTGCGTCAACGAGTGTTCCGTAGGACAAGGACTCAATCGCAATGCAACCACTTACCACCTGCTCCATTGCATCGCTTGGCGAGCGATAGCACCTCGACCGCCAACTAAGCACCGTCTGGAGCAGTTCGCGAAACTCTGTCCATCCTGCGTGAAATCTATCAGCCAACCCCATGATGTCGTGCTTGGGCTCGTTCGGCCAACAGAAACAGGCGCATGTCTTCCTCATCTCCCGAGAATCGCCAAGCAAGAACGTCCCAATGTGATTTCCACCCGCATCAATGAGTGCTGGTGCATAAACGGTAGATCTAGACCCCTGGATTAGCGCCAGAAATCCAAGTAACTCTCGTTCGAATTCGATGAACCCAGCTTCACTAAAAGGCTCGGAGCAACGGGCTTCGCCCATATAATCAGGTGCCGCCTCATTCTTTCGCATCACCTTTTCGCAGGCGTCAAGCGTGACAGTCCATTCTCCGAGAGAGAAGACGTTTCTTCCCGACCAAGATGCGCCACTGCTATATCGAACCGGCAATCCACCCAGCCCCTCTAGATTGAATACGAGGAACTTAACTGAGGTGCATCCAGTGCTTGACCCTAGCGTGCCAGGTCGTAAAACCCTTGTAATTGAAGAGTCTTTTCCAACCATATTGAGGCGAGTAGAACCTGCCCCCGTAGCTTGCAGCGTGGCGCTACCTACCTCGAAAAGCACCTCGCATCCCTCAGCCGGCATGAATAGACACGGTTGTGTTTTCGCGTTAACAACACCAGCCCAATCGATTCTCGGCCAACAATCTTGCCGAACATCGTAGTAGATGTTTCCTTTTCCGTCGGACTTCTCTGTTGGATGTAGTGTAGTGAGCAGCAACGCATCACCATCGTAGACCACCGCTTTAGCGGGATCAGAATCGTTGAGGAGCGGATGGGTAATCGCAAGCGGCGCAGTGCTTGTTGATTCGCTCATAAATCCGTCTTGATCGCCAGCTCCTTCAACTGCTTCGTGTCCACCAACCCCGGCGCCTCGGTCATCAGGTCGGTCGCCTTTTGCGTCTTCGGGAATGCGATCACGTCGCGAATATTGTCGTAGCCGCCGAAGAGCATCACGACGCGGTCGAGGCCCAGGGCGATGCCGCCGTGCGGTGGGGCGCCGTAGGCGAGGGCTTCGAGCAGGAAGCCGAAGCGGTCCGCGGCGGTTTCTTTGTCGATGCCCAAGAGGCCAAAGACCTTCGACTGCACTTCGGGATCGTGGATCCGGATCGTGCCGCCGCCCGCTTCGTAGCCGTTGATGATCAGGTCGTACGCCTTCGCCCGGCATTTGCCCGGGTCGTTATCGAGATTCACGACGTGCTCGTCGAGCGGCGCCGTGAACGGGTGGTGCATCGCCGACCACCTGCCGATCGCTTGCGGGTTGTCGGAGTCCTCGGTGCGCTCGAACATCGGGAACTGCACGACCCAAGAGAAGTTCATCGACTTGGGATCGTAGAGCTTCATCTCTTCGCCGATCTTCTTCCGCAGGTTGTGCAGCAGCTTGCACGTCGGCAGCCACTGGTCGGCGGAGAACAGCACCAGGTCGCCCGCCTTGGCGCCGAGCCGCTCGGCCATCTCGGCCTTCAGCTCGTCGGAGAAGTACTTGCCGATGTTCGAGTCGAGCTTACCGGCGTCATCGACACGGAAGTACGCCAGGCCCTTGGCGCCGAGGCCCTTCACGAAGTCGGTCAGCGCGTCGATGCCGCGACGGCTGTAGTGATTCGAGCCGCCGGGGACGCAGATCGCCCGCACGTGACCGCCCGCTTCGACAACCGACGTGAAGACGCCGAACTCGCACTTGGCGGCGAGGTCGGTGAGGTCGGTGATTTCGCAGCCGTAACGCAAGTCCGGCGCGTCGTGCCCGAAGCGGCGCATCGCTTCGTCGTAGGTCATCCGCGGCAACGGCAGTTGGATGTCGAGGCCGAGCACTTCCTTCGCCAGCTTCTGCATCAGTCCGTCGATGATCGTCATGATGTCGTCGTCATCGATGAACGCCATCTCGAGGTCGATCTGCGTGAACTCCGGCTGCCGGTCGGCGCGGAGGTCCTCGTCACGGAAGCAGCGGGCGACCTGCACGTACCGGTCGTAGCCCGCGATCATCAGGATCTGCTTGTAGAGCTGCGGCGATTGCGGCAGCGCGTAGAACTTGCCGTGATGCACGCGCGACGGCACCAGGTAATCCCGTGCGCCCTCGGGAGTCGAACGGCCGAGGATCGGCGTCTCGACGTCAATGAACCCCAGGTCCGCAAAGTAGTCGCGCATCCCCTTGGTGATCTGGTCGCGGAGCAGCATCGCGCGCTGCATCGACTGGCGACGCAGGTCGAGGTATCGGTGCTTGAGCCGCAGGTCTTCGTTGGGGATCTCGGTGATCGACTCGCTAGGCGAGACGGGCGGAACCTTCGACTTGTTGAGCAGCTTGAGCTCGGTGACGCGGAGCTCGATCTCGCCCGACTTGTGCTTGAGGTTCGCCATGCCGGTGGGACGCGGCTCGACGTTGCCGGTCACCTGAATGACGTACTCGGCACGCAGGTCCTTCGACGCGTCGATGATCTCTTGCGGCGTGTCGGGCGGGTTGAAGACCACCTGCGTGATGCCGTACCGGTCGCGGAGGTCGATGAAAAGGCCGCCGCCGTGGTCGCGGTAGCTATCGACCCAGCCACAAAGCGTGGCCTTGGTCCCGGCATGGGTCAGACGGAGATCGCCACAGGTATGCGTCCGCAACACGTTAGCCTCAACCGATGTCTTGTTTGGTAGGGATAACCACAGAGGCACGGAGGGCGCTGAGGGACGCACAGAGAAGCAGCTCTCTGTGCGTTCTCGGTGACCTCTGTGCCTCGGTGGTTAATTCAGAACCGCAGATTCTAAGCCGGGCGGCTAATGTTTGGAACGGAGCCAAGCGCCCAGCCTTTCCATCCCTTCCTCGGTCGAAACCCGCGGCCGGTAGCCGAAATCCTCGGCGGCGGCTTCTTTGTCGAACCAGTGGTCGGTCGCCAGCTGGCGGGCGACGAAGCGGGTCATGCGGGGCTCGCGGCGCCAGTTGCGGGTCGACCAGTGCTTGGATTCCAGCAGAGCGCCGGCGGCGTAGGCGGCCCGGGCGGAGACCGACCGCGTCACCGGCGGCAGGTCCACCAGCGCGAGGATTTCATCGACCCACCGCCACAGATCGACCGGCTCGGCCTGGGTGATGAAGTACGCCTTGCCGGCGTTCTTGGGCTCCGGCTTGTCGAGTTCATCGGCCGCTAGCAGATGAGCCTCGGCGGCGTTCTCGACATAGACCATATCGACGCGGTTGCCACCGGGCCCGACGCGGCGGAGCTGCCCCGACTTCGCACGCTCCACCAGCCGCGCGGTGAGGTGATGATCGCGCGGCCCCCACACCAAATGCGGTCGCAACGAGGTCGTGCGGAGCATGCCGCTGCCGGCGACCTCGCTCCCATCCTGCGTAAGAACAAAATCCTCAGCGATCGCCTTGGAGTGCGGGTAGTGGGCGAGCCAGCGCGTCGGGTAAGGGACGTCGGCCGTGACGCCCCGTTGGTCGCAGTTCCAAGTTGCGGCGTCGAAGACGACGCTCGGGCTCGACGTAAACACCAGCCGCGTGACGCCCTGCTCGCGGCAAGCGCCGAGAACATTGAGCGTGCCGTGAACGTTGGCCTGGAAGTAGTCGAACCACTTCCCCCACACACCGACCATCCCGCCGACATGAAACACGCAATCGACTTCCTCGCAAGCACTCAGCACCGCCGCGCGATCCGCCAAGTCGCCACG
>JBGSJY010000455.1:0-4379 GCA_041741515.1 Pirellulales bacterium
CACAGCCTGGGGCTATGACCCAGCCAACGAAGCGGCGTGCGGGGTTGTGCGGCAGCTGTACAGCAGCACAGAGATTGGGCGGTATGGCACAGACAAGCTCAGGGCTGCTCATAGGGTTGGCAGTGAGGTCGAGGGCGACGAAGCGCGTCGCTTCACTGGCGGCTTCGAGGGCGGCGTTGGGCGAAACCGTCCCCAGCTCCACGCCCGCTTGCGACGCTGCGCCGTGAGCAGTCGAGGTCGCCATGAGGTCGGTGGTGACGAGTATCGCCGTCATCTCAAATCGCCCCCGGCCCCGTCAGCCCATCGCTGATCTGATACGCGTTATCGAGCGGCAGCACCATCACCTTGCCGTCGCCGATGTGGCCGTCCTTGCTGGTGCGGGCGTGCTCCTCGAGGCAGCGGACCGTCGGCTCGACGAAGTCGTCGTTGACGGCGATCTGCACCTCGACCTTGCGGAGCAGGTGCGTCTCGTACTCGTGGCCGCGGTAAGTCTCGACGTGGCCGCGTTGGCGGGCGAAGCCCATCGCGTCGGCGACCGTCATGCGGGTGACGCCGATCGCTTGGAGCGCTTCGTGGACCGCTTCCAGCTTCGTCGGCTGGATCACCGCGAGGATTAGTTTCATGACCGTAAGCCGCCGCGCGAGCCGAGCGGAGAACCGCCTTCTCCGTTACCCGACTCACTTGTTACGGAGTAGCGTACCCGGCGGACTCGGCCTCGGACAGCGGCGCCCCGGTGCGGAGGGCGGCCGCGGCGGCCTCCCCATTGCCGGGCTCCTTGCCCATGAGGAACAGGCTCATCAGCGACGAGCCGCCACCCGTGTCGAAGACACGGTCCGTTTCGAGCGTCTTGCGGATGCGGTCCGACGCCTCGCGAAGGTGGGCCTGGCTGTAGCGGTCGAGCTTCGGGTCGTCCTCAAGCAGCGTATCGATCTCTTTCTTGAGGTCGCCCAACTCGGCGTAGGCGAGGGTCTGGCAGTCCTCGGGCGCCGAGGTGCGGTCGAGCGCCAGCTTCGCCAGCCGTTCGAGGTAGGTCCGCTGCAGGTTGCGGCGGAGGCTGCTAATCAGCGGCTTGCGATTGGTGTACTCGGCGTCTTCCTTAACGTCCTTGAGCTCGGCGAAGATCGAGTCGCTGAGGGTCGAGAGCAGATCGTCCACGGTGAGCATCTCGGCGTCGCCATCGACCTTGAGCTCGTTGTCGTGCAGACGGGTGAGCGTCAGCGAGCCCATCAACTGGTCGAGCGTGCGGTCTTGCAGCAGGCGGATTGTGGCGTGGATCGGGTAGTCGATCCGCGAGACGTCGGGCGAGCCCCAGTGCGACCAGCGCGAGGGGATCAGCTTGTTGTAGATCGTCGGCGGGATGTTAAAGGGTTCATCGCTGAAGATCTCTTCGGCCACCAAGTCGAGCGCTTCTTTCTGCTTTTTCGCATCCACCAGGGCGAACGGCTCAGGGGCGTCTTTGTCGCCCTTGTGCGAACGGCTGACGTGAACTCCGCCGACGTAGCGGGCCGCGTTGAAGACCGAGCTCATCTGGGTGCCCAGCAGCACGCCGAACGCCTGGCGGGCCTTCTGGTAGCCTTCGCCCTCGGCGACCATGTCGTCGATGATGCGCGGCATCGCCTCGGCGACGAGCTCGGACTGCATCTTCGCATGGGCCACGAGGTCATCGCCGAAGTCGAAGCGTCGGCTGTGCGGGTCGGGGTCGATGCCGCGGGTGTCCTCGTCGGTGCTGAACGCGAGGCCCCGCTCGCCACTGCGGGCGGCGATCTCGAGCAACTCCTTCTTCTCGTCCTTCAGCGGCTTGTAGCCGTACTCGATGGCCCAGTAGTCGTAGGGGCCGATCGTCGTTGTGTAGTAGTCGCCTTGGGTGTACTTCTCCGGGACAATAAACGTCGGGACGTAGTCCATCACCGAGGCGACGAGACCCTCCTTATGGGTCTTCTCAGTGTTGCGGGCGTCTTCGAGCGAGTGGAGCGTGCTCGCCTTGAAGTTGTGCCGGAGGCCGAGCGTATGGCCGACCTCGTGCATCGTGACCTCTTTGAGGCCCTGGTTGATGAGCTTGTCGAGGTCGTCCTTGCTGCGCTTGCGGGTGGCGGCGACGGTGGCGGCGAAGGCGAGCTGGCGCGACGCGCCGGCCAACAGGTTGCAGCTGCAGCGGCCGTCGTGGCAGTGCGACCGCAGCCGCGCGGGGAGCGCCTCTTGCTGGGCGTAGTAGGTCTCCATCTGGATCGGGCCGCCGGTGAGCATCTCGATGCCCTGCGGCGTGAAGTACTCGTATTCCTGCTTCCAGAACTGGAGGAAGTCGGCGTCGAGGATGATGTCGGCGTCGAGGATCTCGCCGGTCAGCGGGTTGACGCGCGACGGGCCCATGGCGAAGCCGGCGCCGCTTGTGATCCAGCGGAACGTGTTGTAGTTGATATCGCCCGGGTCCCACTTGGCGTCGGCCTGTTGCTGCTCGACTTCGATGGCGTTGTAGAAGCCGGCCTTCTCGAAGGCCTTGTTCCACTCCTCGATGCCGTCGCGGATCGGCTTGCGGTAGGCGTACGGGACGGTCTTCTCGAGCCAGAACTTAATCGGCTCCTTGGGCGTGGAGATGTCGGCCGACGGATCGACCTTCTCCAGGTTCCAGCGGGTGATGTAGCGCACGAAGCGGTCGTCGGGGTCTTCTTTGGAGAAGTCCTTCACCGCGGCCAGGAAGTAGCCGATCCGATCGTCCGCCTCACGGGGCTTGTAGGCGGTCGAGGGGAGCTTGCTGATCGAGTAGTGAATGTTAATCGTCGCCGCGCGCGAGTCGGGCACCGTGTCGAGGCTCTGGTAGCCGCTGGAGGCGTAGGTCGCGGCGACCTGGATCTCGACGTTCTTGTCGTAGCCGCGGACATCCGACCATGTGCTCCGTTGGCTGCTGAAGGAGAAGCCGGGGAGCACCTGGCTGATCTGCGGCAGGTCGGTGAAGAAGACGGCCGAGAGATCGACGATGTAGGAGCCGCTGGCGCCTTTCGCGGCGATCGGCAGGCTGAAGAGGATGCTGTCGGTATAGGCGAGCTTGACGGCCTCGGCGGTCGGCGTGCCGGCGTTCGCCTTGAAGCGGACGTTGCGGCGTACGACCTGTATGTTGTCCCCCTGCTTACGGAACTGCCAGACCCAGTTGTCGTCGAAGTTCCAGCTGTAGCCACCCAAGAGCGGGGACTGACCGATGCCCTTGGCGATCGTGATCAGGACGATGAAGTCTTTGTCGAGGTCCGACGGGCTCAGCTCGGCGAAGAGCTTGCTGTCCGAGAGGTGCAGCGTCAGCACGCCGTCGATCTTCCTGGTATCGGCGAGGACCTTCGACGCGGGCGGGTACTTGGGCTTGGCCGACTCGCCCGAAGAGGAAGAGGACTTCGTGGCGTCGTCTGACTTTGTGGGCTCGGCCGCGACGGTGTCGGCGGCCTGGGACTTGTGAGCTTCTTGCTCGCCCTTGGGCGTGTCACCTTTGGGGCCGTCAGCCCACGCGGCGGCGGCGCTGAGCGTCAAAGCAAGGGCGGTTCCGGTCGCGGCACGGGAGCGGCCGAAGCGGCCGGTCAAACAACGAAGCGACATTCGTAGCATTCCGACGTGAGGAAAGCGGAGGGCCAACCGAGCTTCCCACGGCGAACGCCGCGGGCGTTAAGATTGGCGCTGACGGAATCATTGGAACCGAGACCCGATGCGACCCTAACGCCGCAAAGCCGTCCCGAACTATACCCTATTGTGCCTTGTCCGCTCGTTTGGCCTAGCCTTCCTGAGCGTTTCAGACGTTAAATCCCCGGCGTAATGCTCCCAGCCGAGACGATCCGTCGTTCAGTCGAGGAGCGTCTGTTCGGAATGGCGTCCGCTAGGGGAGCGTCGATCGAGGGGGCCGCTGTCGGGGGGCCCACCCTTTCGGCGCCCCAATGGACATCGATGCGGGGCGGCCTCAGCGGGGCGTCCGTTTGGCGGGTCAGCCTCGGGAAGAGGGCGTTCGCTGTCCGACGATCTCCCGCGGAGCCCGACTCCAGTCGGTCCCTCTGGATTACTACTACGCTGCGCACAGCGTACGGTTCCGGACTAACTTTCGTCGCCGCACCGATTGAGGGACGCTGGCCGCTCCAAGAAGGCGGCACGCACCTCTGGGAAGCGGCGGGGTGGAAAGACGGAACGCCGCTTTCGGACTTGGCGGCGGACGCGACGGCCCTGCGGGCGGCGGCCGAGGGGCTGGCGCAGTTCCACAGGGTGCTGCGGATGGCGGACGGCTCGGGGGAGCCGTGCTTATCGGCGTTCGAGTACCTGCATCAGGTGGTGCGTAGCCTGCACCGCAACGGCACGTGGCCGATTCCGCGGACGCTTTACGACGAGTGGCCTGAGCTGGAGCCGATCAGCCGGCT
>JBGSJY010000456.1:0-3859 GCA_041741515.1 Pirellulales bacterium
GTTCACCGACCCCGAGATCGCGTGGGCCGGCCTCACCGTCGAAGAAGCCAAGAAGGCGGGCCGCGAGGTCGAGGTCGCTGCCTACCCGTGGCAGGCCTCCGGCCGGGCGACCGCCAACGGCCGCACCGACGGCCTCACCAAGTGGATCATCGATCCCGAGACCGAGCGCGTGCTGGGTTGCGGCATCGTCGGCTCCGGCGCGGGCGAGCTGATCGCCGAAGCGGTGCTCGCCATCGAGATGGGCTGTAACGTCCACGACATCGCCAGCTCGATCCACCCGCACCCGACGCTCAGCGAGACGATCGCCTTCGCCGGCGAAGTCCACCTGGGCACCGCGACAGAGATTTACAAGCCAAAACGAAAGTAAGCATTGCACCGCGGAGGTCGCGGAGGACGCGGAGAAGAAAGAAGCAAGAGTTCGATGGGATTCATGGGATTGCCAAGATGAAGGTTGAAGTAAGCGATCCCAATTTGTCCCGTTGATCCTGTCGAGAGAACCTCCGCGTCCTCCGCGAACTCCGCGGTGAATCCCACCAGGTAAGTCGACCATGGCCAGCGCCAACGCCAAAGTTCCCGCCTCGCCCATCCCCAACGACGTCGATCCGGTCGAAACGAGCGAATGGCTCGAGTCGCTCGAGTACGTCCTGGAGAATCGGGGCCCCGAGCGCGCGCAGGAGCTGCTCGCCGCGCTCGAGTCGGCCGCCGTGCGGAGCGGCGTCGAACTGCCGTTCACGGCGACGACCCCCTACCTGAACACCATCCCCCGCTCGGAACAGCCCGCCTACCCCGGCGACCGCGAGCTCGAGCGGCGGATCAAGAGCTACGTCCGCTGGAACGCGATGGCGATGGTCACCCGCGCCAACCGCGACCCCGCCTCGCCGGGCGGGCACATCAGCACGTTCGCCAGCAGCGCAACCCTCTACGAGGTGGCGCTGAACCACTTCATCAAGGGGCGCGGCGAGGACGGCTTCTCGGGTGACCAGGTCTACTACCAGGGTCACGCCGCCCCCGGAATGTACAGCCGGGCGTTTCTCGAAGGCCGGCTCACCGAGCAGAACCTCGTCAACTTCCGCCGCGAGATGGGCGAGGGAGGCGGCCTTTCCAGCTATCCTCACCCGTGGCTGATGCCCGACTTCTGGGAGTTCCCCACGGTGTCGATGGGCCTCGCGCCGATCATGGCGATCTACCAGGCCCGCTTCAACGAGTACCTCACCGACCGCGGCATCAAGGACTGCTCGAAGAAGCACGTCTGGGCTTTCCTCGGTGACGGAGAGTGCGACGAGCCCGAAACGCTCGGCGCGATCACGCTCGCGTCGCGCGAGCAGCTCGAGAACCTAGTGTTCGTGATCAACTGCAACCTGCAGCGGCTCGACGGACCGGTCCGCGGCAACGGCAAGATTATCCAAGAACTCGAAGGGACGTTCCGCGGCGCCGGCTGGAATGTCATCAAGGTCGTCTGGGGCGGCGACTGGGACCCGTTGGTCGAAGGGGACCACGACGGCCTCCTCGCGCGGCGGATGATGGAAGTCGTCGACGGCGAGTATCAGAAGTACGTCGTCGCTGGCGGCGATTACATCCGCGAGAAATTCTTTGGCAAATACCCGGAGCTGCTGGAGCGGGTCAAGAACTTCTCCAAGGGCAAGCTCGAGAAGATGAAGCGGGGCGGCCACGACCCCGACAAGGTCTATGCCGCGTTCGACCGCGCCGTCAACCACAAGAACGGCAAGCCGACCGTCGTCATCGCCAAGACGATCAAGGGCTATGGCCTCGGCGAGGGGGGCGAGGGTCGCAACATGACCCACAATCAGAAGAAGCTCAACGAGGAAGAGCTCCGCGAGTTCCGCACGCGGTTCGGCATCCCCATCAGCGACGAGCGCGTCGCCGAGGCGCCGTTCTACCGGCCGCCGAAGGACAGCCCGGAAATGAAGTACCTCCGCGAGCGCCGCGCGGCGCTGGGCGGCTCGGTCCCGGCGCGGTCGACGCAACCGGTGACGATGGAGGTGCCGACACTCGCCGAGTACGGCAAGACGCTCGACAAGCTCGTCAGCCAGTCGCCCGGCAAAGAAATCTCAACCACGATGGGCTTCGTCCGCCTGCTCACCGACCTATTGCGCGACAAGAAGATCGGCAAGCAGATCGTGCCGATCGTTCCCGACGAGTCACGCACTTTCGGCATGGACCCGCTGTTCCGCCAGATCGGCATCTACGCCCACGCCGGCCAGTTGTACGAGCCGGTCGACGCCGACCAGATCTCCTACTACAAGGAGGCGAAAGACGGCCAGTTACTCGAAGAGGGAATCACCGAGGCGGGCTCGATGAGCTCCTTCAACGCCGCGGGCACCGCCTATAGCTCGCACGGCGTGAACATGATCCCCATGTTCATCTACTACTCGATGTTCGGCTTCCAGCGGATCGGCGACCTCATCTGGGCCGCCGCCGATATGCGGGCGAAGGGCTTTATGCTCGGCGGCACCGCGGGACGCACGACGCTCAATGGCGAGGGACTCCAGCACCAGGACGGGCACTCGCTGGTGAACGCCATCGCGTTCCCCACCGTCCGAGCGTACGACCCGGCCTACGCGTACGAGACGGCCGTCATCGTCTTCCACGGCCTGCAGAAGATGTACGTCGAGAACGAGACGTGCATCTACTATCTCATGGTCGAGAATGAAAATGTCATGATGCCGGAGATCCCGAAGGGCGCCGACGGGCAGCCCGACCCGGCGGTCGTCGAGGGCATCGTCCGCGGCATGCACCGAGTCAACAGCGTCGAGGCAAAGGGGCCGTCCGCAAGCGGCGCCAAGCTGCATGTGCAGCTCTTCGGCTCCGGCTCGATCCTGCACGGCGTGCTCGACGCCCAACAGATTCTCGCCGAGCGCTACGGCGTGTCGAGCGACGCCTGGAGCGTCACGAGCTACAACGAGCTACGCCGCGACGCGCAAGAGTGCGAGCGCTGGAACATGCTCAACCCGGCCGCGCCGCGTCGTCAGTCGTTCTTCGAGCAGCAGATGGCGGGATCGCAAGGCCCGATCATCGCCGCCAGCGACTACCTCCGCGTCCTGTCGGAGCAGCTCCTTCCCTACGCGCCCAACGGGATGTACTGCCTTGGCACCGACGGCATGGGCCGTAGCGAGAGCCGCGAGAACCTCCGCCGCCACTTCGAGGTCGATAAAGAGAGCATCGTTATCGCGACGCTCTACAAACTCAGCCGCGATGGCAAGCTCGAAGCGAGCGTCGTCGATCAAGCGATCAACGACCTCGGCTACAACCGCGAGAAAAAGTCACCACTTTACGCCTGAGACCGAAGGAAGGGAGATGGTGGGGATGAGGGGAGATAAGGGGATGGCCTTCACAGGGGCAACCTCTCTCCGATTAGCCGGTGAAGTGCTCGGATAAGTTGTTGAAGTTTTGAGTCGAATCTATTGGATTCAGACCACATCAACTTCGGACACCCATCGCCCCACCAAAGCGCCATCCCCCTATCTCCATTTCATCCCCCTCATCTCCCTTCCTGAAGCCGCAAGTAACAGCGAGTAGAAGATGCCGCAGATCACCCTCCCCAACCTCGGCGAGAACATCGAGTCGGGCGACATCCTTTCGATCCTCGTGTCGGAGGGGGACACCGTCTCGGTCGAGCAGGACCTACTGGAGATCGAGACCGACAAGGCCACCGTCCCGGTGCCCAGCCCCTCGGCGGGGAAGATCACCAAAGTCCTAGTGAAGGAAGGGGAGACCGTCGCCGTCGGCGCGGCGATCTTCGAGATCGAAGCGAGCGACAGCGAGGCCGAGGCGACCCCGCCCGCCGCGGCGCCCGCCAAACCGGCAGCGGATCACAAGCCCGAACCAAAGGCCGAAGCCG
>JBGSJY010000457.1:0-6765 GCA_041741515.1 Pirellulales bacterium
GCGGCGGGACCGATCACAACGCGTTGGCGGGCGGGATGAGCCAGGGCCATCGCGCGGAGGCAACCGCTGAGCGTGCCTGCCTGCGCGGCGGTCAACCTTTGGGGCAACCCGATCGCGACGCGACGCCCGAGCCAGTCACCCGACTCGACGATGATCTGCGGGCCCTCGTGCCGCGAGACCCGCTTGATCTCGCGCCGGACTCCGGCGGTGAGTTCACCGCTAACGTCCCAGATGGCGAGGTCGAAAGTCTCAGAGACCCTCATCGCGGTTACGCCTTTGGCAGCGTGATCGTCACCGTGACCCCCTGCCCCGGCTCGCTATCGAGCCGCACGGCGCCGCCGTGGTCGGTGACGATCCGCCAGCACTTTGAGAGCCCGAAGCCGAGGCCGCGGCCCGCCTCGCGGCCGCTGAAGAACGGATCGAAGACGTGCGGCCGCACCTCGGCGGGAACGCCGGGTCCATTGTCGATGACGCGGATGACGGCCTCGGCGTGCCGATTATCGACTTCGATCCGCACCTCGCCCCCCTGCCCCAGCGCGTCGAGGCTGTTTTCGACGACCGCCCGCACCGCGACGGCTAGCTGCGCCGCATCGACGTTGGCGACGACGGGCGAAGGAGCGCCGGCCACCAGTAGCAGCGTATCACCGGACTCCGCCCGGGGCGCCAACTCGGCGGCGACCTCTTTGACGACGGCGCCGACATCGACCGGCGCCCGCACGAGCTGCGGCGGGCGGGCGAAGAGCATCAGATCCGAGATCATCTCATGGGCGCGCATCGCCGCGCGGTGCATCGCCTCAAGGGCCTTCCGCTTGTCGGGGTCGTCCTCGCGCTTGAGCAGCGTCTGGGCGCGGAGGGCGATGTTCGCCAGCGGGTTGTTGATCTCGTGGCTGGCGCCGTAAGCCAACTCCTTCATCGCGTCGAGCTTTGCGCGCCGCAACTCCTCCGCAAACCACCGCCGCAGTTCATCGGAGATCGACTCAGGCGGCTCCACGAGGATGCCCTTTCCAAGGCAGCGGTTAGGAAGGGAGAGGTGGGGATGATTGGAGAGAGGGGGATCGCAAGCGGATGGAGAGTCACGACTAAGGGAACGTCGATCGGTTTTGAGAGCCTTCTTCAACGGCTTTGGAGGTTAGCAAGCAGTCGCTACGCGACTGCCTTCACAATATCTCCAAGGCGCCACGAATCGCATGCCACCTCATAGGCGATTCGCAGTACATCCAACTCACAACCCGCTTGCGATCCCCCCATCCCCAATCATCCCCACCTCTCCCTTCCTCACGTCAGCCTGCCGAGGCGGGTTCCATGTCGAGGAGTTGGCAGATGCGGCTCATCAGCGTGTCCACGTCGAACGGCTTCTTGATGAAGTCGTCGGCGCCGGCGGCGCGGAGCTTCTGGATGCGGTCCTCTTCGACCATGCCACTGATGCAGATAATCCGCACGTCGTCCATCGACTTGTCGCTGCGGACGAGCTGGCAGACTTCCATGCCGTTGATGTCCGGGAGCATCACGTCGAGCACCACCAGGTCGGGGCGGAACTCTTTGATCAGCATGCCCGCGCCGAAGCCGTTGTTCACGCTGCGGACGTCGAAACGGCCGTCACGCTCGAATTGATCGACAAGCAGCTCGACCAGATCGACGTCGTCGTCAACCACCAGCAACTTGCGGCGCCCGCTGTCGAGGGCGTCGGTCGGGATGCCGTTGTCCCGCATGAACGAGTACAGCTGCTCGCGCGGGATGCGGCGGAACCGGCTGCCGGGAACGCGGAAGCCCTTGAGCTGTCCCGAGTCGAAGCAACGGATGATGGTCTGCTGGCTGACCTTGCAGATCTTCGCGGCTTCGCCGGTCGTGAAGACGGTTTTCATTGAACGAACCACCCCTCTCCCTAGTTGATGGTTGTGCGTCGCGGCGGCGATTCGGCGGCCGGCCAGGACCCCTGGGGATAAACCCAGTGGACTAAGCCAGAGCCGAGCGGCTCCGTCCACGCTCGATTACGTTATCTCGCCCTGACAGCGGCGTCGCGGTTGGCGATCCGTGCTGCGTCCGGCTAGGGTTAGGCGTCACCTCAGGTTGCCCAAACGCCTTGCGAGCGCTTGAACAGTGCGACCGGGGTCGCCCAGCCCTGCTAGTCGAGAACAGACTTGCCAGCCCAAGGGGCCCGCGTGCCTCCCTCTTTCCGTAGCTTTGCAAACTATCGCGTTCGTGCAAACGTCATTTGCGACGCAAACACCACCGGTATCGCAAAACCCCACGGAGCCTGCAGAACACTGGACTCACCGCATTCGCCGAGGTTGCCTCTCTTGCCCTCGTCGCCGGATTATAAGGGGCCCGGGGCCTTCGTCAACATGAGTCGGATCGTCGTAAGCATCTACCTGCTAACAACTTATCCGTAAATCGTTGCATGAAAATGCGGCGACCTCCGGCCGACTCTTTGGTGCGATACGTCACGCCAATGGCTGGGAGTCCGCGCGGCGCTTGCCGCCGTCGAGGTGCGCCATCAGCAGGGCGATGTCGGCCGGGGTTACCCCGCTGATGCGGCTTGCCTGGGCGAGGTTCGTCGGCTGGACACGTGACAGCTTTTCCCGCGCCTCGTGACGCAGGTGCACCAGCCGGCCGTAGTCGAACGCCGCCGGGATGCGTTTCTCAGCGAGCCGCTGCTGGCGATCGATCTCGGTCTGCTGCCGGGCGACGTAGCCCGAGTACCGGGCGTCGAACAGCGCCTGCTCGACGACGTCGCTCGGGGCTGACGCCAGCTCGGCGGCGGCTTCGTCCGGCGCCATCGCGACAATCGCTTGCCAATCGACCTCGGGACGCCGCAGGTGCTCGCCCAGGTTGCGGCCTTGATAGCGGACGGTCTCCAGCAGGTTGGCGATGCGATCCACCCTGCCAATCTTCTTCCGCAGGCGTTCTTCGCGCTGGGCCGTGACGAGCCCGCAGCGGGCGCCGACGGGCGTCAGCCGGCGATCGGCGTTGTCTTGCCTCAGCAGCAGTCGGTACTCGGCTCGGCTCGTGAACATGCGGTAGGGCTCGTCAACGCCGCACGTCACGAGGTCGTCCACCAAGACGCCGATGTACGCCTCGTCGCGCGCCAGCACGAGGGGTTCGCGGTCGGCGACCATCAGCGCCGCGTTGGCGCCAGCAACGAGCCCCTGGGCGGCCGCCTCCTCATAGCCCGTGGTGCCGTTGATCTGGCCTGCGAAAAACAGACCGCGGACGTGCTTCGACTCGAGCGTCTGAGTCAGCTGGTCG
The DNA here is from genome assembly GCA_041741515.1 of Pirellulales bacterium. Lineage (GTDB taxonomy): Bacteria > Planctomycetota > Planctomycetia > Pirellulales > Lacipirellulaceae > Botrimarina. The sequence goes on from JBGSJY010000457.1 coordinate 3,247, forward strand.
GGCGGGGCGTAGTCGTACTCGACGGCGTAGCCGTAGCGCATGATCTTGGCGTGCTCGCAGCCGGGGATGTAGCGAAGCATGGCGTCCTGCACGTCGCGCGGGAGGCTCGTCGAGACGCCGTTGACATAGACCTCCAGCGTCTGCCGCCCCTCGGGCTCGAGGAACAGCTGGTGCTGCTGCTTCTCGGCGAAGCGGACAACCTTGTCCTCGATCGACGGGCAGTAGCGCGGACCGCTCGAGTTGATCTGCCCGCTGTACATCGGCGCCCGGTGCAGGTTGGCGCGGATCAAGTCGTGGACGGCGGGCGTCGTGTGCGTGATGTGGCAGGGAATCTGCTCCTGCGTCAGGCGCTCGGTGAGGAACGAGAACGGCTGCGGCTGGGCGTCGCCGGGCTGCTCCTCGCACCGCGAGTAATCGATCGTCCGCGCATTGAGGCGCGGCGGCGTGCCCGTCTTGAAACGCTCCAGCCGAACTCCAAGACGTTCTAGTGACCCGCTGATGCCCGCGGAGGTCCCCTCACCGCCGCGCCCTCCGGGCGTCTTCGCCTCACCCGTGTGCATCAAGGCCTGGAGAAAGGTGCCGGTCGTGAGGACGACGGCGCGCGCGCGATAGATCGCGCCGCCGCGGACGCGGACGCCGGTGATGGCGCGATGTGGGAAGTGGGATGTGGGACGTGGGAGAGCTTTCTCGTCTTCCCACTTCCCACTTCCTACTTCCCACTTATCCACGAGCAATTCCTCCACTCCCTCCTGCCGCAAATCGAGGTTCTCTTGCTCCTCGACAATCCGCTTGATCTCGGCCTGATAGGCGCGCTTGTCCGCCTGGGCGCGGGGGCTGTGCATGGCGGGGCCCTTGCTGCGATTGAGCATGCGGAACTGGATGCCCGTGGCGTCGATCGCGCGGCCCATGGTGCCGCCGAGGGCGTCGATCTCGCGGACGATCTGCCCCTTGCCGACGCCGCCGATCGCCGGGTTACAGCTCATCTGGCCGACCGTGTCGAGGTTCGTCGTCAACAGAGCCGTCCGCGCCCCCATCCGGGCCGCCGCCAGCGCGGCCTCCGTCCCCGCATGGCCGGCGCCGATGACGAGGACGTCGTAGTCATAGGTGGTTTCGCTCATGTAGACTAAGGTAGTCGAAAGCCACGTCCCGCGGTGCGGCCCCCCCTTTGAGGCCCTTCCCGATGAGCCTAGCCGGCCCCCCCTCCAACGATCTGACCGCGACGCTCGACCTGCTCGCCTTGCCCGAGGTGCGCCGGCAGGTACATCGCATGTCGGTGGCGGATTACCAGCGGCTCGGAGCGGACGGATATATCGCGGAGAAGACCGAACTCATCAGGGGCGTGTTGGTTGACAAAATGAGCGAGTCGCCGCTTCACAGCTTTCTGACCACCCTTCTCGCCGACTGGCTACGGGAAGGCGTCACTGCCGGCTGGCGAGTCCGCGAAGGTCATCCTCTGACCTGCGCGGACTCCGAGCCCGAGCCCGACGTCGCTGTCGTCGAACATGGCGCCTACGTTACCAGTCACCCCCGAACGGCGACGCTCGTCATCGAAGTCGCTATCACCTCGGAAAAGCTCGACCAGCAAAAGGCGGCGATCTACGCCGAGGCGGGCGTCGACGAGTACTGGATTGTCCTCGCCAATCGACAATGTGTCGAAGTGCATCGTTCACCGACCGCGGGTAGTTACTCCGAGGTCATCACACGCCGCCCGGGCGAAGTAATGAGCCCGCTCGCATTCCCCAATCTTTCGCTTGCTGTGGCGGAGCTGTTTCCCGGCGAGCGGCCCGCCGAATGAAACGCTGCCCCTGGGCCGAGGGCTCCGACGCCGAACGCGACTACCACGACGCCGAGTGGGGCGTGCCGATCAGGGACGACAACCGGCTCTTCGAGATGCTCACCCTCGAGGGCGCTCAGGCGGGGCTCTCGTGGCGGACCGTGCTGCTCAAGCGCGATGGCTATCGCCGGGCGTTCGCCGACTTCGATCCCGCCGTCGTCGCCCGCTACACCCCCAAGCGGGTCGAGAAGCTGCTCGCCGATGCGTCGATCATCCGCCATCGCGGCAAGATCGAATCCACGGTCTCCAACGCCCGCGCGCTGCTGACGCTGCAAGAGTCGGGCGAGACGCTCTGGGAACTCGTCTGGTCGTTCGTCGATGGAAAGCCCGTCGCCAATCGCTGGAAGCAGATGGGCGACGTCCCGCCCGAGACGCCCGCCTCGAAGGCGATGAGCAAAGAGCTCAAGCGCCGCGGCTTCCGCTTCGTCGGCCCCACCACCTGCTACGCCTTCATGCAGGCGGCGGGGCTGGTAAACGACCACCTCGCCGGGTGTTTCCGCTTTGCGGAAGTGAGGCTTGAGGCATGAGAACTGAGGGTTGCGCTGCGAGCCGGTATAAGTTGGCCGACCAACCCTCAGGCCTCCAGTCTCAGGCCTCAGCCGCGCGAGCGGCCTCAGCGGCGATACTCCAGACCAGCGAACCAGCCGTGTAGGAACAGCTCGTCGCTCTGGGCGGTGATCGGTGGCGGCGAGGTCCAGAGGTTCTCGGCGAGTTCAACGCCGCTGAGGAACTGGACCTGGTAGCCGCCGCGGAGCGCTGTGGTGGTGCTCAGCCGCCAGGTGGCCGCCAGGGCGGCCTCCGTCGTGAAGGCGACCCGGGTGCCGTTGGCCGAGGTGACGGTCGTCGTGGTCAGCGAGTTGGTCGTCGTATCGACGCGTGTCGTAGCGGGAGTCGTGCCGGTCGCCGGTACGTTAACACGCTGTTTGGTCGTGATCGTGACGGTATCGGAGGTAAGACGGTCGCGATCGACGAAGTTGCAGTAGACGCCCGCCGACACAAAGCCATTCAGGTGCAATCGTCGAGTCGGCCGCCACATGTCCAGGCGCAGACCGCTCTGGAAGCCGATCAGGTTGTTATCGACGTTGGCCCCCTCGCTCTGCTGAGCTAGCGCGGAGGAGAGCGTGTCCCCCACGTTGACGGGATCGGTCAGGACGACATTCGAGTACTGGCGATTGGTATCGTTAATCGACTCGCCGAATGCGATGTACCGCACGCCGGCAAAGGGCTTCAGGTAGCCCGGCGTCATTCGTTGAAAGTTGAGTTCTCCCGAGTGGAACCGCGAGTCGTACACCAATTGGCGGCGTTGTTGGACGTCAACGTCGCTCAGTGGCAGGTCAGCCGCGGCGATCGTCTCCTCTTCCCAGTAGGCATTGGCGGTCCACTTCTCAACGCCCAGATAGCCGACTTGCAGCTCGTAGCCCGCGATTTCGGGATACTCACTGGAAAGCAGCACTCGCCCACCGGCGGCGTAGTCGAAGTTGTCCATGAACTCGAGAGGAGGCAGCGACGTTTGTGGGGAGATGGGCTCAACCTGGGCGAGGATCGCGGCCATGTCGGCTTCTCCCCGCGACAGCACGACGCCATCGACGGTCACACGCCAGTGCGGGCCCACGAGCCAATCGTCGCGACGGCCCGACCCGGGGCGGTAGCTGTTGCCACCTTGGGCGCCGCTGTCCGGACCGTGC
>JBGSJY010000458.1:0-5400 GCA_041741515.1 Pirellulales bacterium
TTGTTGTTGGCGGCGGCGCCAGCTCCGTCGGCGGTCAGCGCGCGGGCGAGGGCTTGCCGGAGCGCGTCGCTGGCGAGGCCCCCTTCGAGCTGGACGACCTGGACTGTCGTGGTGGGCTTCGCTTGCTGGTCGAGGTCCTCGATTGTCTCCAGAACGCTGTCGTAGACTTCGCTCCGCGCGGAAACGATCACGACGTTCGCCGCGTCGTCCGAGCCGAGCGAGAGGACCCCGCCGAACGGGATGCCGGCGGGCTCGGTGGGGTCGCCCCCCGCGTGCTGGATACGGGTCAGGTAGCGGAGGCTCGTGCCCGATGCCTTCGACTCTTCGGTGTCGAACTCGCGGTCGCCCTTGCTGAGGAGGTCGCGGTAGACGTCCTTGAGAGCCGAGACGACGACCGACGCCTTGGCGTAACGCAGCTTTACCGTCGCGGTGCGACGGGTGAGGATGCGGTCGTTGACGGGCTGGCGGTCCCAGGCCTCGATCAATCGCTTCATCTCTTCGAGCTGCGCCGGCGTGGCGTTCGCCACCAGGATGGAGCTGCTCCAGTCGTCCGCCAAGAAACGCAGCGGTTGTCGCCGTGAGAGACGCACCGGCTCCGGCTCCTTGTCCTGGCCGCCGCCGCGGATGCGCCCCCACCAGTCGAGGATCGGCTCGTCTTCGTCTTCGGCGAGGAAGTCCTTGAAGTAGGTTTCGAGGTTGAAGACGATGTCGTCCGGCGTGCGATTCTTAACGTGGAAGACCTCGTACTTAGGGGGCTCGGGGGCCAAGTCCCTCACGAGCTCCTGCAAGCGGTCGAGCGCCGCGGTGTCGTCCGACGCGATCACGATCCGCCCGCGCTGGTCGAGGTGGACATGGACCGACGAGGGGTTCGACGATTGGGAGGTCGCCTCTTTAGGCCGTTCGTCTGCGGGCTCGTCGCCGCTGGGCCCGTCGCCGCTGGGCCCGTCGTCGGTCGTCGTGGCGAGCAGGTGGAACGGCGACGCGTGATCGGGCGCCGCCGCGACGGTTCCGCGCGTCGGCTCTTTGTCGTTGTCCTCCTTAGTTTCGTCATCAGTCGGCGTCATTTCGCCTGCGGGCGCCGGCGGGATCACCAGCTCGGTGTCGCCGCCGATGGCGGGCCACGCCTCGCGGATTTGTTCGAGGAGGCGCTGGGTCGCCGCGGGGTCCATCTCGTCGAACACCCGCACCCGGCGGTTGTCTCCTCTGTCGCCGATCGGTTCGCCGAGTTTCACCAAGAGGTCGCGCACCTCGTCGAGCTGCTGCGGCGTGCCGCGCACGATCAGCCGGTTGTTCTCGACATCGGCGTCGACGCGGAGGATCGTGTCGGGCTCTTCGGGCTCTTGGTTGCGGCGGCCGCCGAAGTAGTAGAACGGGTAGTCGTTGTTGCTCTCTTTCTTCTTCGGCTTCTCGATGATGAGCGACTGGATCGAGCCGGCGACCGCCTCGGCGGGCAGGCGGCGGAGCCAAAAGACTTCGACCTGCGTCTCCGAGCCGTCAAGCTGTTCGATCAGTTCCTTAATCTTCTCGTGGTCCGCCTGGGACGCCCGCGCGAAGATCGTCTTGCTGTCCTTGTCGCCACGCAGCTCCGACCGTGGGCTTAAGTTGCCGATCTCCTCGAGCGTGTTGATCACCGCGTCGGGGCTGATGGTCTTGAGCCGGTACTGCTCGAGCGTCCTCGCGACGGGGCCTTCGTCGCCGCCCGACGCGACGCCGCCGGCGGGCCCTCCGCTGGGGACATCGAGCGCCTTGATCGTCCGCTCGATAACCCGCATCTCCGCTTCGGGCGCGTTCGCCAGGACGCTGTTGCGCTGCCGGTTGTAGGCGAGGTAGACGGGCGGTCCGTCCTTCTTCAAGAGCTGCATCACGTCCTTGCCGCTCTGCGCCATCTGCTGCATGAGCTGCATCTTCTGCTGCTGCATCTGCAACTCCATCTGGCTCGGCCGGCTGTTGGGGTCGAGGCCCAGCACCACGTACAGCGTGTCGATCACTGCCGACGCCTGGATGTACTTCAGCACGAACTCGCGCGGCACAACACGACCTTCGGCGGCAAGCCGCTCCGAGTTCAGCAGCGCGCTGACCATCCGCAGGTTGGCCACCGTGTCGATCAGCAGCAGCCGCTTGGTCGCCGCAAGCGGCATCACCTTGGCGTGCGGGCTGAGCGCCTGTTTGACGTCCTCGGCGGCCTGCTTGACATCGAGGCCCTCGGGCAATTCGATCGACAGCTTCACCAGGTCGTGCGGCGGAAGGTCGTAGAGGTCCTCTTCGGTGGCGCGAGGCACGAGGCTCGGGTCCACTGCGTCGAGCTTAACGACGCTGAGCACCTCACCGGAAAGCAGCAGCGCGTAGCCGCGCGCTTGCAGGTGGCGGTTGATGAGGTCCCGCGATTCGGCGAGCGTGTACGCGCGTTGTGTCGTCAGGTTGAGGTAGTCGCCGGGGAGCTCCCGCCAGTCGAGCGACAAGTCGCTGACGTTCGCCAGCCACTGCAGCACGTCGACCCAGGGCTGGCCATTGAACGAAAATGTGATCCGGCCGCTAGAGTCGGGCTTGGCCTCGAGTTCGCGCGGGTCGGGGGGCTTGGGGGGCTCGCTGGGACGCTTGACCGTCTCGTCTTTCTTCTCCTCGTCTTTCTTGTCCTTGTCGCCTTCCTTCTTTTCTTCGTCCTTCTTTTCGTCCGGTTTCGATTCGCTGCTGGGGGGCTGGCCGGGCTGCATCCCAGGTGGCATCGTCATGCCCGGCGGGCGTTCGCCACGGAACGGCTGGCCCTGGATGATCATCCCCGGCGGCTGCGCCCATACGCAATCGACCGCGATCAACCCGAGGGTGATCGCCGCGATGACACAGGTTTTGCAGCGGGGACGCGCAGCCGGCATAAGTTTCTCCGAATCCTACCCGTAAGGGGGGAACCTACCCTTCGACAAACCTCCACTCTAACGAGAGAGGGGGGCCGACCCCAAACGTTGTCTACGAATTGGGCCGCCAAACGTGGCCCGTCTTACGGCCGGGCGTCCCAGGGCGCTGTCAGAGCCGAAGCGCCCCCGGCGGTGACGCCGACGACAAAAACCCCATCATCCGGGGGGCCGGCGTCCAGAATTGGCTGCAAGTAGGGGAAGGCCGCCGCGAGGTCGCCGCGGGCGTCGTCCCAGCCGATGGCCCGAGCAAAGACCGTCGTTGGTTCGCTCTGCTGGGGCGAATCGTCGTCGGGCGTCTGCGCAGCAATCGCGTCGTCGATCGCATCGTCGCCGAGCCACCCGCGGGCGATCTCGCCGCCGAGCGTGTCCTCGCAGTCCACCAGCACGACAATCGGCGTCGCGACCCCGGCCTCGAGGGCCTCGTCGTAGACCTCGAACACCAGCGGCAGCGCGCTCTCGACGAGCGACTGCTGCATTTCCAGAGGATCGTCGGCGGCGGCCATGCGCCGCAAGAGACCGTAAGCCCGCGTCGCGTGCAAGTGGGGTGAAGAGCGTCAGGACCGCCCGCGGGGGGCGGAGGCTTGAGGGTTGAGGCCTGAGGGTCGCGCTGCACAATCGAAACGGTTGGCAGCGCAACCCTCACGCCTCAAGCCTTACCGCCAAAAAACGAAGCCCGGCTCCGCCACGTTGACGGAGCCGGGCTTTTTTTACTTGCTTTGAGCACACACGGGGTGATCACTCCCGAGGTGTGTCGAAGCAGGTGGTGGTCGCATCAGCGACCCGCCGGTCGCTTCAGGCCAGACCACCTGGCTGGCTAGGGAAACAGTCGGTCAAGGTACCACCTCCTTCTAATTGGTGCCGGCCGAGCGGGCGTGAATGCCAGAGACACTCCCGCGGGGCCCTTTCGTTTGTCGCGCCGCGTTAGCACGACCTCGATGCCTCTAGCTTAATCGGCGTCCCGCCCGAGGGCATCAGAGATTTCCCCCGAAGAAACGCCGATCCACAATAATTTGACGCTGCTATCGCGAAAAAGTTCGCGAAAAAGCCCAGGAAATTGGCGCCCGCTGCTTGAGGTCGCGGCGCCGGCTGTTCTCAGCTAGCCCCAATCTCAGCGGCCCCCGCTTTTAGCGGCTGGCCGAACCCGTGGCGGACGGTGGGCGTCTTCATCTGTCTTGAACAATTGGGCGTCACGTGGGGAGAGGGTGGCTGCGCGTCAACGCGACGCAAGGCGGGCGAAAGAGCCGGACGCTAACGCGCGCCGGCTGATCTTCGCGCGTCGGCTCATCAGCCGCGGGGACTTAGCCCCCGGTTCGGTTCCCTTCCTACAATCAAGACCATGAACCGCAAGCAGCTCGAAAAACTCGGCGTCCCTCCGGCTTGCGTGCCGACGGCGATCCGTTGTCTCTCGACGGCGGCGGAGAAAGGGACCGGCTTCGGCCTCAAAGGGAAGCGTGCGAAGGAGTCGATCGCCGCGCTGCTGACGGACCCTAGCGCGTTCGCGGACGACCCGGTATGGACGGACTTTGCGAAAGCCCTGACCGACTACCGCGACGAGCGCGTCGCCGAGCCCGACCGGCCGCCCATTCCGTACACGGCGTGGGAGTGCCCGACTCCCGAAGACGCCATCGACCCTGGCGCACACGAGCAGATGCGGCATGCGTGTCGCGTGCCATCGGCGGTCGGCGCCGCGATGATGCCCGACGCGCACGTCGGTTACGGCCTGCCGATCGGCGGCGTGCTCGCCTGTGAGAACGCCGTGATCCCCTACGCGGTGGGCGTTGACATCGCTTGCCGCATGAAGCTGTCGGTGCTTGACCTGCCGGTCGAGACGCTCGTTTCGCGCCGCAACGCGTACCGCGAGTCGCTCGAGAAGGGGACGCGCTTCGGCGTCGGCGTGGAGCACACGCCGCGGCAGCAGCACGACGTCATGGACCGCGACTGGAACGTCACCCGGATCACCCGTGAGAAGAAAGACACCGCCTGGAAGCAGCTCGGCACGAGCGGCTCGGGGAACCACTTCGTCGAGTTCGGCGAGCTGGTAGTGGAAGAACGCGCGGAGGACCTGGGCCTCGAGGCGGGGCGGTACGTCGCCCTGCTCAGCCACAGCGGCAGCCGCGGCGCGGGGGCGGCCGTGTGCAGCACCTACAGCCAGATCGCCCAGCGGCTGCTGCCGAAGCGATACGCGGAGCTGGGTCGGCTGGGGTGGCTATCGCTCGATTCCGACGAGGGGCAGGCCTACTGGGCCGCGATGAACCTGATGGGCGAGTACGCCGCCGCCAACCATGCCGTGATCCACCGCTTGGTGGCGAAGCTGCTTGGAGCGCACGTCATCGGGGGCGTGGAGAACCACCACAACTTTGCTTGGAAGGAGCGGCACAACCCCGATGGCCGTGGCGAGCGCGAGGTGATCGTCCACCGCAAAGGGGCGACGCCCGCGGCGGCGGGGGAGTTGGGCGTGATCCCGGGCTCGATGGGGACGCCGGCGTTCGTC
>JBGSJY010000459.1:0-3734 GCA_041741515.1 Pirellulales bacterium
GATGGCAAGCCGGCTGGCGGGGCTTACGTCGTGCTCTATCGGGCCGGCGCCGAGTCAACGAGTCCGGCCGCGTCGGCCCGCTCGGCGGACGACGGCACTTTCTCGGTCCTACTCCCTTCCGCCGGTGAGTACCTCGTCACCGCGTTCTGGCCGGCCGAACTCCTCGACGACGGATCGGTTGTCGAAGGCCCCGACTGCTTCCGGGGACGCTACCGCAGCCCGCAGCAGCCGGTCGCGACGGCGACCATCCAGGGCGGCGCCAACGCGATCCCTTCGCTCGAACTCAAGTCACATTGACCCGGGGCCTTGAAGCTCCTCCCCAAAGAACTATCCCCCTCCGGAAAATCAGCCGACCGTGAACCATTCAGCTCGCCTCGCCGCCGTGGCTCTTGTTTGTATCGTTTCCCTTGCTGGCGCCGGCGCCGCCGAGGAGAACGCCGCCCCGCTGGTATTGTCGAAGCAGTCGGGCCCGTGGTCCGCCGTCGAGACCTGGGAAGGGGGCCGGACTCCTCGGGCCGGCGACCGTGTCGTCATCCGTAAGGACCACCACGTGCGGTACGACGTCGCGTCGAGCGAGGTGCTGCGGCTGGTTCAGATCGTCGGCGTGCTGGAGTTCGCCCGCGATCGGGACACCCTCTTAGAGGCCGGGCTCATCCAGCTCACCGCCAGCGAAGAGCCCTCCGAGCAAGGCTTCGATTGCCACGAGACTCCGGAACACGTCCACCCCGGTGGCCACCAGGCGGCGCTGCTGATCGGCACGCCCGGCCATCCGATCCCCGTCGAGCATGTGGCCAAGATCCGCCTGCACTACGTCGAGGGCATGGACCGCGAGTCGTGCCCCGCCCTGCTCAACTGCGGCGGGCTGATGGAGATCCACGGCGCGCCGATCGAGCGCACCTGGGTCAAGATGCACCGCAGCAGCGAGGTGGGCGACACAACCGTGACGCTGGACGAGCCGGTCGGTGATTGGCGGAAGTTGGACCGCGTCATCGTCACCAGCACCGAACGCCAACGGCAGCGACGCCCGAGCGGCGACAGTGGCGCCTTCCTCAACAACGCCCAGACCGAGGTTCGTAAGATCGTCTCGGTCGGCGGCAAGGACTTCACCGGCGGCTATTCCCTGCGGCTCGACAAGCCCCTGGAGTACGGCCACTTCGCCGAGGGGAACTTCCGCGCCGAAGTGGCGAACCTCACCCGCAACGTGGTCATCGAGTCGGCGCAGCCGGACGTCGCGCGCGGGCACACGATGATCCACGTCCACTCGAAGGGGTCGATCAGCTACGCCGAGTTCCGCCACCTGGGAAAGGAAGGCGTCCTCGGACGCTACAGCCTGCACTATCACCTCTGCGAAGGGACGATGCGTGGCAGCTCGGTGATCGGCGCCTCGATCTGGGACAGCCACAACCGCTTCCTCACCATCCACGGGACCGACGACATCGTGGTGCGCGACTGCGTCGGCTACAAGTCGATCGGCCACGGCTTCTTCCTTGAGGACGGGACCGAAGTCAACAACATCCTCGACCACAACCTTGCCGTGACGGTCGGTCCGGGGCGTCCGCTCCCCGAACAGGTGATCCCCTTCGATCCCAACCGCGGGGCCGGCTTCTGGTTCGCCAACGCCCAGAACGTGTTCACGCGCAATGTCGCCGCCGAATGCGCCGAATACGGCTACCGCTTTGACTGCAAGACGACGGACGACTACGACGCCGTGCGGCCGATCCGCCAGAGTGATGGCAGCGTCGCGGCGCAGGACACCCGCGTGATGCCGTTCCTGCGGTTTGAGGGCAATGAGGCCCACACGATGCCGTTCTTCTGCCTCAACCTGCGTGGGATTACGCGAGGGGACGGGCCGGGATTCGACTTTTACAAGCAGAACGTAACGCTCGCCGAAGAAGCCGCCGAAGCGATGCCGGCGCAAGGCAAGCCCTTCTGGATCCGCGACTTCCGTTGCTGGCAGGCCAACTGGGCCGTGCACCTGGGCACCACGGGTGTGTTCATCGATGGCTTGGACGTCTACGACTCGGACGTGGCGATCTGGCGCTCGATCATGGACCGCTCGGGGTATCGACGCATCACCACCCAGAAGATGCGGGTCAACGACATCCACAACCCGCTCAGCATGGGCATGGCTTACGACGCCGACGAGGAAGCCTCGGCACGGCGTAGCTACGGCGGAGTCTCGAGCTTCCGCGACGACCTTCCGCCAACGACGCTCGTCACGAGCATCGTCCGCGACGAGAGTCTCGTCCGCGTGCAAGGCTCGGTGGCCGACGCCAGCGACATCCAGCGGGTGACCGTCAACGGCCAGCCCGCGCAGTCTACCCGTGATCACTTCGCCGAGTGGGAGATCGTTCTGCCCGCCTACCCCGATCAACCCCTCACCATCACCGCCTCGGCTGAAGACGTGAATGGGATCGAGGAAGTGGCCCCGCACACGATCCAAGTGCAGGGCCAGGCGCAAGGAGAGACAACGGCGCCCGCGGCCCCCAAGCACGTCACGAGCACCGACCGCGGCCCCCACGCCCACCACCACTGAACGCCGCTACAAAAGCTGAAACCCGACCGCTGACAGCTACCGAAGGCTTCCGCCCTCGTGGCGACGCGGCTGGCGGGGGCGTAAACTGGGGAGCGATTCCCGCCGCCCCGCGCCCGCTCGCCATGTCCCTCCCTCCCAGCGCCGCCCTCGAAGCCGCGGTCGCGGACGTTTATCAGCGCGAGTCGCGGCGGGTGTTCGCGACGCTGATACGTCTGCTTGGCGACTTCGACCTCGCCGAAGACGCGATGCACGACGCGTTCGCGTCGGCCCTGTCGCAATGGGCCGTCGAGGGCGTCCCTCAAAACCCGCGGGCATGGCTGGTCTCGACGGGGCGATTCAAGGCGATCGATACGATCCGCCGCCGCACGCGGTTCGACACGGCGGCCGGCGAGATCGCCCGGCAGTTGGAACAGTCGAGTTTCGATCCCTCGGAGCTCGACGAGGCCCGTTTCAACGACGACCAATTGAGGCTGGTGTTCACCTGCTGCCACCCGGCGCTGCCCCCGGAGACACGCGTCGCGCTGACGCTGCGGGAGGTGTGCGGGCTGCGGACCGAAGAGGTCGCTAGCGCGTTCCTCACCACCGCCCCGACGATTGCCCAACGAATCGTGCGCGGCAAGGCGAAGATCCGTAGCGAGCAGATCCCCTACGAGGCGCCCTCGCTCGCCGAGGCGCCGGCGCGGCTCGACTCGGTGCTGAGCGTGATTTACCTCGTGTTCAACGAGGGGTACTCTGCGTCGCACGGCGACGCGGCTGTTAGGCACGACTTGTCGCAGGAAGCGATCCGTCTGGGGCGTCTGCTATTGGACCTGCTGCCCGACCCCGAGGTAATGGGCTTGGTGGCGCTGATGCTGTTGCATGAGTCGCGGAGTGCGGCGCGAACAGATGAGAACGGCGACCTGGTGCTCCTCGAGGAGCAGGACCGGTCGCGTTGGGATCGTTCGCTGATTGAGGAAGGGACCCGGCTGGTAGAACGGGCCTTGGCGACTGGACGCTTCGGCGCATACACCGTCCAGGCGGCGATTTCAGCGGTGCACGCCTCGGCGCCGACGGCCGAAGCGACCGACTGGTCGCAGATCGTCGCTTTGTACGACGCGTTGCTGCGCGACGTGCGGTCGGGCGACGGGCCCTTGCCGGTCATTGAGCTGAACCGCGCGGTCGCCGTGGCGATGCGCGACGGGGCCGAGCGGGGGCTGGC
>JBGSJY010000460.1:0-1647 GCA_041741515.1 Pirellulales bacterium
GGACATCCGCCCCCGCCTCCAGTCTAGTTGGTGGCGCTGGGGCCCGTCACTTAGCGGCGGGTACTCAGCCACAGGGTTTTACTTGGCCCGGCGTGAGAGCGGAGCGGACGCCGCGGCGGATTGCTTGCGGGCGGGGCGGTAGAAACCGACCCCTTCCAGGGCCTTGTAGACCTCTTCGAGCGTCTTCTCACCGAAGTTCGAGATGCTCAGCAGGTCTTCGGGCGAACAGTGCAGCAGGTCGTTGACCGTGAAAACACCTTTCTCCTCCAGGCAATTCGTCGTGCGGACCGCGAGGCCAATCTCGGCGGTGCTCATCTCGAGGCGACGTTGGAGGTCGTCGCTGGCGGCCTGGACTTTATCGACCGGAATACGCGTCTTCATATCGGGGTTCCCTCCCTTTTGACGTGGCGCTAGTGGCGTGGTGGTTCTGCACACGGCGCGGCGGCTAGCTCCCTCCGAGCCGCAGAATTGTCGCGGAGTGTAGCGACTGGTCGCCTAACTGGGGAGCAATTTCGCCACTTTTTATCACAATTTACGGGCGCCGGTCGGAAGCTAGCGGGTGGTCCCCCCCTGCGGCCGGGCCGTAGACTTCTCAAAGGGTGTCGCCAACGAGCAGGCGCGCCGAAGCTCTGGTAAACCGGACGGACCCGCTGTGACGAAACTGCTTGAAGGCCTCAATCCCGCCCAGCGTCAGGCGGTCGAGCACGTCGATGGGCCCCTTCTCATCCTCGCCGGGCCCGGCTCGGGAAAAACGCGCGTCGTTACGCACCGCATCGCCCACCTGCTGTCGCTCGGCGTGCCGGCTTGGCAGATCCTCGCCCTGACGTTCACGAACAAAGCCGCCGCCGAGATGCGGCAACGTGTCGAGCGGCTCGCCCCGGGCGAGAGGGTCTGGGTCAGCACCTTCCACCGCTTCGGCGCGAAGATGCTGCGGAAATACGCCGAGCGCGTCGGCCTCGACCCAAACTACACGATCTACGACGCCGGCGACGCGCGGCAAACACTCAAGAGGGTGATCGAGGCGCTGCAGATCCCGGTCATGGGCTACACGCCCGACCGCATCGCTGCCGCGATCAGCAAGGCAAAGAACCGCCTGATCGGCCCCGACGAGTTCCGCCCGAGGCAGGGCAATCCCCTGTCGGAGATAGTCGCCGCGGTATACCCCGCTTACCAGCAGCGGCTGATCGCTTCCTCGGCGGTCGATTTCGATGATCTCTTGCTGCACATCGCGCGACTGCTGCACGACGACGCGGATTTGCGGGCCAACCTCGACGAGCGGTTCCGCTACGTCATGGTCGACGAGTACCAAGACACCAATCGCGCGCAATACGTGCTGCTGCGGGCGTTGTCGGTCGACCACCCGAATCTCGCCGCCACGGGCGATCCCGACCAATCGATCTACGGCTGGCGCGGCGCCGACCTGAACAACATTCTGGAGTTCGAGAACGACTATCCCGAGGTGAAGGTCGTACGCCTCGAGCAGAACTACCGCAGCACGCCGGCGATCTTGTCGGTGGCGGACACGCTGATCGCCCACAACAAGAAGCGCAAAGCCAAGTCACTGTTCACCGAGAACCCCGACGGCCCGCCCGTGCGGCTGGTCACTTACGCCGACGGCGACGACGAGGCCCGCGGCGTCGCCACGGC
>JBGSJY010000461.1:0-7005 GCA_041741515.1 Pirellulales bacterium
AGGCGAAGACGCTCGCCGCCGCCCGGCGAGCGACCGAGGCGCTGCGTGACGTGCCGGGCGTCATCACCCCTTTCCCCTGCGGCGTCTGCCGCAGCGGCAGCAAGGTCGGCTCGCGCTATCGGTCGCTCGTCGCCTCGACCAACCAGGCGTATTGCCCGACGCTCGCCGGCGCCGTCCCGACAAAACTCCCGAAGGGCACGACCTGTGTCTACGAGCTGGTCATCAACGGCGTCGATGAAACGGCTGTCCGCACCGCAATGCGCGCCGCCCTCCAAGCTGTCGCAACGGCCGACCTCCTGGCGATCACCGCGCCGGACTACGGCGACAAACTCGGTAAGGTCCGCATCGCGCTTGCTAAACTCACTTGAGAAGTCTCGCGCAGAGACGCGGAGACGCAGAGATTTGCAGCCTCAGACGAATCGCCTTGCAAGCTCTGCGTCTCCGCGTCTCTGCGTGATTCTTCACAGGCCCCGTGGCCGAGGGGAGGGCGATCCACTAGCATCCGGGGCTCCCCTGACGTCCGCCGCGCCCGCCTGTTTTGCCGATGGATTTGCCCCTAGGAGCCGCCGACCCTGCCGCCGAGCCGCGGCGGCTTGAGCTCCAGTCGCTCTTGCGGACGGAGATTCCGATCGCGGCCCAGATGGACGTGGCGGTGGACAAGATCGCCCCTCAAGGGCTGTGGTTGTCGATTCCCCTGGCGCCGAACCGCAATCCGCACCAAACGGCCTTCGCGGGAAGCCTCAACTCGTTGTGCGTCCTGGCGGGCTGGGCCATGTCGCACCTGCTGCTGGAACAGCTCGGATTGGAGGGAACGACCGTTCTCCGCCGCAGCTCGATCAAGTATCACGAGCCGGTCGATTCGCCCCGCGTCGTGGCCTGGTGCCTGCCGCCCCGCCCCGCCGACTGGGAGCACTTTGTGGAGATGCTTCCCGAGAAGGGCCAAGCCAAGCTGGACCTCGTGGTGGAGATTGCCGGTTCCGTTTCCGACCGCCCTGCGGTACTGTTCGCCGGAAACTACGTCGTTCTGGGTGACGGCGAGCAATAGTCCGCCATTTTGGCGCCCCTGGTGGTGGGGCGATCCGGGGTGGGTCCCTTGGCATTCCGCCAAAATGGCAAACTCCCCTTCTCTCCTCGCCGATCCTCTTCGTCGTAAGCCTATTTGAGAAGAGCATTTGCGGCGAAGATCGGCGATTGGCGCCGGCTTTGCATTTAAACCGTACGTCGGCGGGACGGACCGCCGCTAACCGCGAGGCAACCCCTCTCCGGCCGGAGATTTCGCCTGGCTGCCGCCCGCCTGAGGCGGCGTCCCACACTACCTGTCACCCGTGACACTGTTTGAGGAGAAATCTTGCCATGACTAAGAACGCCCACACGAATCGGTTGAACCAGCTGCTCCCTGCCTCCCTCGCTGAGGTGGACTCGGTTTTGAACCACTTGTTCACCGGCCCCGTGACGTCCGCGGTGACCCGCGCCGCGTGGACGGCCCCGGCGTCGCTCTGGGAAGCCAACGACCGTCTCCACGTCGCGCTCGACGTCCCCGGCGTCAGCCAGGACGCGATTGAAGTTACCGTCGAGAACGGCCAACTGACCGTTACCGTTGAGCGCTCCGCCGGCGAGGAGCCGCCGACCTACCTCTATAACGAGCGCCGGTTCGGCAAGGTGACGCGCTCGCTCGATCTTCCCGACACGGTCGATCCCGAGTCGATCGAGGCTGATCTGAAGAACGGCGTGCTGCAAGTCTCGATCGCCAAGCGGCCCGAGACCCAGCCGCGGAAGATCGAAGTGCGTGCCGGCTGATTGCCGCGATCGAACTTCAATGAATATCGACGAGCCGCGTCGGGCCTTGCCCGGCGTGGCTCGAATTGTTTTGGCAATACCAGTTATTAACCAGATGTTAAGAACTGGTGAAATCCGCAGCTCTTAACCTTCTCTTCATCACGGGAAACAGCGAGACCGGCATACTCCGTGGCTCGACCTCGAGCCTGGGTCGAATAGTCGATGCCCGCTCGCGCGGGTCACCTCACCTTCGGAGCATGTCTAATGAAGATCACAACGCTACTCAGCTGCGTCCTGCTTGCAACGGCCTCGGCCGCACACGGCGCGGCCACCTTCAAACTCACCGAGACCTACTTCGGAATCGCCGGCCCTGACGGCACGCCCGACTGGATCGAGGTCACCAACTTCGGCGACATGGATGGAGACACGGGCGTCCTCTACTACGACGACGAGAACCCGACGATTGCCAGTGGAGTGCAGTTACCATCGTTCATGCTCAGCCCGCGAGAATCGGCAGTTTTCATCGTTACGGCCGACGCCAGCGCGGCCTCGCTCGCCGAGTTCACCGCGATCTGGGGCCCCGTAAACAAGCTGGGTTTTGCGACCGGCGGTGGCGGCCTAGGTCAAGGCGGGGACACGGCGAACATCCTGCTGGGAGATGGCGCCTTAGTTGACTCGCTGACCTACCCCGCCGGCGATGGCATCCGCACGGCGGAAGACCCCACCGGGATGGGCCCGGTCGGCCTCTCAACGGTCGGCGTCAACGGCGCCTACGAGTCGAACCCCTTCCTCAATGAGACGATCGGTTTCCCCCCCGGCCCCGGCGCCACGGTCACCCTCATTGGTTCGCCTGGGCGGATCCCCGAGCCGACGGCTGTCGCCCTGTTGGTCATTGGCGTGGCAGGTGCGCTGGGCGGACGGCGTCACGGCTGACCCCTCACTTTCCCAAGCCAGCGCCCGCCCGCGCCGTATCTGAGGCGCGGGCGGCCTGGGTTGGTTCGCGAAGGCGGTGGTTCGCTACCGCGGCGCGATCCCCTCGGCCAGTTGCTCGAGCGCTCCTTCTAGGAAAACCACTTTTAGGATCACCATGAAAGGCAGTTTCCGGCTCCTCGCTTGCGCGATTGCTGCGGCAGCCCTCGGCGGGACCCTCACCGACTCGGCGTCAGCGCAGCTTTATATCAACGAGTTGTTTTTCAATCCCGGCGGCGGCGCCAGCGATGTCCGCGACGAGTTCATCGAGATCCGCGGCGAGACCGGGGCTTCGCTGGAGAACACCTACCTGATCTTCATCGAGAACGAAGACGACGAGTTGAACCTGGGCCCCGCCGGGATCCTCGAGAACGTCTTCGACCTGTCGGGTTACTCGCTCGGCAGCAACGGCTTCTTGGCAATCCGGCAGAAGTTCAATCGCTACAGCGGAGACCAGGTCAATCCGTTCGCGACACAGCTCGTCAACTCAGGGCCGAACAAGCCGGGCTCGGGCGTCAACGCGTTCCCCGGCTTTGGCAACAACCTCGGTGAGGGGAGCACCGTCGGCGCCTCCGACGAGGACGGTGGCGACCAGGCGCCGACCACCGGCGCGATGGAGAATAGCGGATTCACCGCGATGCTGATCCGCAACGACTCCGGGTTGGCGCCGATCGTGGGCTTCGACCTCGACATCGGCAACGACGGCCTCGACGTCGCCACCGGCCAGCCCGGTTGGACAATCCTCGATTCGGTCGGGATTTTCGGCGAGATCGACGAGACCGAGACCGGAATCCTCTACGGCATGGTCAACTACGGTGTCGCCGACCAATTGCTGATCGATTCGGGATTCGTCCCTCGGATCCCTGAGGGGACCGAGTTTCAGCTCGTCAACTACGAGCTGGAGTACATCGGCCGCTGGGGCAATTCGACGGGTCACGCGGTGGGCGACTGGCATATCTCGAACCTGACGGACAACCCCGGTTCGGGGTCGAGCGGCGTTAACGGCAACACCGGACCCCTGGACCTTCGGCAGTCGGGCGATCCGCATCCGGCCGACGACGGCAATCCGGCGACGGCGCCCCCGCAGCCGGCCAAAATCGAGAGCAATAGAAACGTCCCCTACGGCGTAAAACTGCTCACCGTTGGCGGACCCAATTATCTGACGGGCGATTACAACCACGACGGAATCGTCGACACGGCCGACTATACCGTGTGGCGTGACACGCAGGGGACGGCCGGCAGCGAAGCGGCCCATCCCGCCGCCGACGGAAACCACGACTTCGCCGTCAACTCGACCGACTACGGCATCTGGGCCAGCGTCTACGGCTCACCCAACGCGTCACCTGCACTGAGCGAGTCGATTCCAGAACCGTTCGCGCTGGTGCTTGCTGGGATGACGATCACCATCGCAACGGCAATGCGGCGGAGGGCGTAACGTCGCAGCAGATGTCTAGGTCCACCCCTTTATGGAGATCAGCGATGTCGAAGCGTCCAAGACGTTGCGACGGGGAAAGTGCGTTCACGCTTGTTGAACTTCTGGTGGTGATTGCGATCATCGGTATTCTGGTCGCGCTGCTTTTGCCCGCGGTGCAGTCCGCGCGGGAGGCCGCCCGGCGGATGTCCTGTGCCGTAAACCTGAAGCAGATCGCCCTGGCGCTGCTCAGTTACCACGACACGACGGGTGAATTCCCGAAGGGCGCCTACACCGCTGCGACCGGGGCGAGGACGGAAGACGGACTGGGCTGGATGACGAGGATCCTGCCCCAGATCGAACAGCAGGCCGTCTACGACCAGTTGGTCGATAACGGCATCAGCGCGGCGGGCGTCAATTTCGACGGAAACCCCTGGCAACCCGTGATATTCGCCTCGGCGAAGGCGACGGGAAAGCTGCCGCTGTCGGGCGCCGAGGCGGTCATCCCGACATTCCTCTGCCCGACCGTTTCGATGCCCGAGCGGGCGCCGGATGGCAGCTTCTACGGCGGTTCACCGGCGCAGGTGAACAACTACGGCCACGGCGTCAGCCACTACAAGGGCTCGCGCGGCTACTGTGATCGGGGCATGTTCTTGCGCACCGAGGAGGCGTTGAAAACCGACACCTGCAACGACGACGTCAACGGCGACGGCGTCCCCGATCTCATCGAGAAGGGCCGCTACCCCCGCATCCGCCTCAAGGACGTCTCCGACGGCACGAGCAAGACGATCTCAGTCGGCGAGGCCGCCTACACCGTCTCGATCGCGGACTACCCCGTGTGGGTCGGGACGTATCGAGAAGACGGCGCTATCCTCTTCAAGACGCGAGATCCTATCAATTGCGGCGCCGCTGGCGATCCGCTACCACTCGACCCCAATCGGATGTTGACCGCCCCAGGCCAGGCAGATGATTGTTCCTTTAGTTGGCACCCCACAGGAGCACTGTTCACGTTTGTCGATGGGTCGGTACACTTCCTCGCCGAAGACCTCGATGTCCGCATCTTCTGGCTGCTGGGCGACCGACTCGATGGGGAAGTGTTTGATGGGCTCTAGTCGATACGCGGGTTGGCGCCATTTGGCCTTAGCGATCTTGGCGGCCACTGGATGCGCAGAGTCTTATCGACTTGCACCGGTCTCAGGAATCGTGCTGGTTGACGACAAGCCGTACCCCGGTGGCAAAGTCATCTTCGCGCCCGTTGGAAAAGACGAATCAGGAAAGGCTGGCCGAGCTGCTATCGGCGTTCCCGACGACCAGGGCCGCTTTACCCTCAGCACCTACAAGCCCGGCGACGGCGCGATCGTCGGCGAACATGTCGTCACTTTCTTCCGCGCCCCCGATGACAAGGCGACGCGCCCCGACATGGCGACGCTCGACTTCAAGCGCGTGTCGCTCCCGTCGGGGCGGGTGATGGTCGCGCCTGGCGCTAACGAAGTCGAGTTGGCCTTCACCATCGACGAACTCAAGAAGTACGGCAATCGGCTCTGAGCAGCGCCTTCTTCGGCGAGTCAGCCGCCGATCGGCCACCACACGCGTGACAGCCACAGCCCCGCGGCGGCTGCCGCCAGGCCGAGCACCATATTGAGGGCGACGTTCGCCAACGCCAGCAGGGGCTCGCCGACGTCGAGGTGGCGGATCGTTTGGTAGCCGAACGTTGAGAAGGTCGTCAGGCCGCCGAGCAGCCCCACGGTAACGCCGGCGTGCCAGAGTCCCCCGTGCCGCGTCGCGGGCGCCCACGCCTCGTGCATCAAGAGGCCCAGCGCAAAGCACCCGACGACATTCACCAGCAGCGTCGCCAGTGGGAAACGCTCGCCCCATAGCGCCATCATCCCGACGCCAACGACGTAACGGGCCACCGAACCAACGGCGCCCCCCACGGCGACCGCCGCGACACGGATCCAGGCGTCTGTCATTTCGGCGTTCTCTCCTCTTCGCGAAGTTCAATAGCACGCAGACCCCCGGGGTGGGGGAAGCCTGTTGGTCCGATCGGCCGGTTCGCACAGCGTAGTCCGATTGATCCGGTTGCGTCGCAAAGTTTCCCCCTGCGGAATCTCTTCGCCGCTTCATCTAGGCGGCGCCAGCTACCGAAACTACCCATTGAACGCATCTTGCGCAACGCGTCTTCACGGACTAGGTGCGCTTTGAGGACGTGACAACGACGGACGAGCCGCTCCCACTGGGGGCGGCAGGTAGCTGCAGGAGGCAGCGGCGATGCACTATCGGCGAATCGAAACGGCCCCCGCGTGGCTTGTCGCACTAGCGGCAGCAGCACTGGGCATGAGTTGGGCGGTCACCCGCCAGTGGACGACCGCGTCTACGTTCCGCGCCGGGGCCGACCGGCCGAACCGGACGACGGCCCCGCTGCGCTGGCCGCTCGCCGAGTTGCAACCCCTGCCCCAGGCGGTGCTCCCCGCCGAATCGCTCGGCTACGCCCCAACGCTCTTGCCGTCGGGCGTCGCCGTGCGGGTCGACACACCGGTGTTCGAGCCCCTGTTCCACTACGATTTGGCGTCGGTGGTGAAGCCCAAGCCGCACGCTACCGCGCCGCTGCGTTGGCGGCTGACGGGGCCGGCGCTAGCGGAGATCCCAGAGACCCGGCCCTCCGTCGAACGGTCGGAAGCCTACCGCGATCGATTGGTAGTGCTCCTCCCCGCGGCGCCGCAGTGGAGCGCGGGGCAGGGCGGGACGTACGTCATCACAAGCGGCGTGCGTCGTCGCTGGTCGATCGGTTCGGTCGACACGATCGCGTTCGTGCGCTCGACGGGACGCTTTGTCGCGTCGCCGAGCCTCGG
>JBGSJY010000462.1:0-26276 GCA_041741515.1 Pirellulales bacterium
ACGCCCAGCGGCGCCGCCGATTAAAGAACTAGCAAGCAATACGGGCCCATGCGGGGAGGCCCCAACTAAACTCCCCCCAACCAACCAGCGCTGCACTTTACCGGCGCCGGGCGCTGCACTTTTCGACTGCCGATCACAGTCCAGCTCGTACTCGTCGAGGAACCTTCGTCGATGCCGCCATAGCAGTCGCGCGTAGGTGTAGGCTTGTAACATCGGCTTGAGCAGCGATTCAGTACTGCCAGGCTTTTTTGCCTCCAGGCACAGACAATCACCGCGGCTGACGCTGATCAAATCGACATCGCCGTGTTCGGCGTCCCGGGTTGCGCGGAGGGGCGCCTCGTAATCGAGGATCCGGCCCAGTAGCGGCAGTCGCTTGGCGTTGTAAAGAGCTCGAACGATCCGCTTCTCATTGACGATGCTTTCCGTGCCCTCGGCAATCGTCACCTGTCCCCGGTGTTCCGGAAGTCGAAACCTCTCACGTAACCCGTCGGTCACCAGCTCGATGCGGTCGAATGCATCCTCGATCAGCCCGGCTGCCTCTTCGGTATGTCCGACCGCGACGCAACGTGGCCATTGATAAACGGAATACCAGTTCTTGGGGACCCCGTCCCATTCGGCGGCGAGGGGGCTGATTTCGGACATGACGAGGCGTCCCGGGATGAGTTACAAGAACCTCTGAGATGATACTCATAGTCCGTGGCCGCATCGGCCGTCAATGCAGGGGAGCCAGACGGCGTTCTTGGCACTGACCCGCGTCTGTCACTCTTGGGGGGAAGGATCCAGCGATGTCCGCCAAACCCCAACCGCCGATCCCCGAGCCGCCGATCACACAGCCGCCGATCCCCCACCGCCGCCCCGACCGGGACCGACGCGTGACGCAGGCCGAGCGCCTCCGCCGGGTCCTCGGCGTCCTGCAGCTCATCCAGTCACGGGGCCGTTACAACGCCAAGGCGATCGCGCAAGAACTGGGGTGCAGTGAGCGGACCGTTTATCGCGACCTGGAGGTGCTGTCGTTTGCGGGGGTGCCGCACTACTTCGACGAGATCGAGCAGTGCTACCGTCTGGCCGCCGACTGCAAACTGCCAACCCTTCCCCTGTCGGACGCCGAAGCTTTTGGGCAGGCGGTCGCGACCGTACTCGGCAGTAACGAGGCGCTGGGGATCGCCGGCAACGCCGGACCGGTGACCCGCAAACTCCTTGCCGAGGCCCAGAAGCCGATGCGGCAGGTCCTCGCCGACGCCGCGACGCTCGTCGACGCCTTCAACCTCCAGCTCGCCGACCACAGCCGGTGTGGCGAATCGGTCGTTGCGATCCAGCACGCTCTACTCGGGCTCAAGCAGCTCACGGGTCTCTACGAGTCTCCCCACAAGGCAAGGCCGCTGCGGATGACGATCCATCCCTACCGGCTATGCTTCGTGAAACAGGCTTGGTACCTCATCGCGCGGATCGAAGGCGAGAGCGACCCCAAAACGCTCCGCGTCGCCCGCTTCAAGTCGCTCAAAGCCGTCTCTCGACCGAACGATGTTCCCGTGGATTTTGACTTGCGGGGGTACTTTGGGAACGCGTGGGCCGTCTACCGGGGGAAGGAGTCGTACGCGGTCCGGCTCTGGTTCTCGCCCAAGGGGGCGCCGCTGGTGACCGAGACCGTCTGGCACCGCACGCAACGCGCGGAGAAGCAGCCCGACGGCTCGGCCGTCCTAAGCTTCACGGTCGATGGCCTCGAAGAAATCGCCGGCTGGGTCTTGGGATGGACGGGCGAAGTACGCGTCCTCGATCCGCCCCTCCTCTACGAAATGGTCGTGCAGCGACTCGAAGCGGCGCTCGAACTGCACGCCAAACGGATGGACCTCTGACCCACGTCTGTCAGCACGATCGGCGATTAGTAGAGGGACTGGAGAACGACGCCTTCCTGCGGGCCACCGGCGCCTTGTGTCGTTCCTCCCCCCACGTGTGAAAAGAGGTCGATGTGAAGTTGACGATCCACCGCGGCGCCGACGAGGTTGGCGGCAGTTGTGTCGAGGTCACCCATCAAGGGACCCGGCTCGTTCTGGACCTTGGGCTCCCGCTCTTCGACAAGGACCGCAAGGCGGCTGATTCGTTCCGGTTCCGCCGGATGACGCTCGACGCGCTGCAAGCCGAAGGTATCCTGCCGCCCGTCGCGGGGCTCTTCGAGCTGGATTGCCCGGCCGCCGAGCGGCCCGGCGCGATCCTGCTCTCCCACGCCCATCTCGACCACACGGGTCTGGTGGATTTTTCGCATCCGGCGATCCCGATCTACGCCAGCCGCGGCACCAGCAAGATGATGCTCGCCGGCAAGCTCTTCGCTCGCCAGCCCGAGTTGCCGCGTGAGCGTTTTCGGGAACTCGTTCCCGGCGATCCGGTCACCATCGGCGCGATCACCGTCACCGCGTATGGGGTCGATCACTCGATCCACGGCGCGGTGGGGCTGCTGCTAGAAGCGGATGGCGAAAGTCTGTTCTATACGGGCGACTTGCGGATGCACGGGCTCCACCATCTCGACATGTCGCGACTCTTGTTCCGACTGCGTCGCAAGCAGCTCGACACGCTGCTGGTGGAAGGGACGCACCTGGGATTGCCGACTAGAGACCCTCGGCCCGAGATGCAGGTCGAGTCGGACATTGATCGTCTTGTCGCCGAAGCCAAGGGCCTCGTCTTGGCGTGCACCTCGCCGCAGCATGTCGATCGCCTTACCTCGTTCTACCGGGCCGCTCAGAGCAGCGGCCGAGAATTCGCCGTCGATCTCTACTCGGCGTTCGTCATGCACCTCGCGTCGAGCGAGACCGATCTGCCGCGGCCGACACGAGAGAACGGCGTCAGGGTCTTCTTGCCCAAAGCGGTCACCAAAGGAGGGCGGCTGCAGCGCTATGGCAAGCTGATCCAGCGCTACGGCGACGACGCGATACCGGTACGGGAGATTCTCGCCGAGCCGAAACGTTACGTCTGTACGTTCCGCGAATCGATGCTCCGCCTCGACATGGGAGGCCAGTTGCCGCCGGGGACGCTTTGCCTTTATGGGCTCTGGAGCGGTTACCTCGAGCAGGAGTCGTGGAAGCCGGTGCAGGCCGCCCTTGATCAAGCGGGCGGGCGACTTGAGATCGTCCACTCGACTGGGCATCTGCTCGAAGAAGACATCCGCCGGTTCGTGCGGACGGTCGGAGCCAAGCGTGTGGTGCCAATCCACACTTTCGAGCCCGAACACTTTGAAGGACTTCTCGCAGCGCCCCATGGTTCCTAATCGAGAAGCTGTAGTCCTCAGAGAATACCGCAACTTAATCAAACTTGACGCGGCGCCGAAGCGAGTTTGTCCGCCAACAAGATACCCTTGTCGTATTCATTTTTGTTGATCGATCCGCGTTTCAACCTATAGGCCAAGCATTCCCTCAAATTTGATACATCGATTGACTCGGTCGAAGACATATCACTCGATTCGGTGGAAACATCGCCGGCAACTCGGCGATTCAAGTAGCTGCGGTCTAACGGCAGGCTCACCTCGTCTTTGGTTTTGCCTGCGATTCCATCGACTCCCAACTTGACAAGTTTATTTGACAGATAACTTGTGATCATGCCGGAAGCGCATAGCAGTGTGTAAACATCGGCTGGTGACATGTCCTTCCGTTGCTTGAATGCACCGGAGAACAAGAGTCGATAGGCGTCTCGAAAGTCGATGCGTGTGTTTTCCGATGGCTGGGGAGGCCGTGGATGCAAATGCCAACGGATCAGGTCATTCTCCGGTATCTCACCCCAGCTCTCCCTTAACTGCGCCTGCGATCGGCGAGCTGAATGGTCGGCGTCTTCGTCAACAACGCAATGAAGATAATACAGCAGATAGCAGATGTATTTGGTGCCGGCATTCTCGTAGCGGCCGTAAGGCCCCTTCCCGGTCTTCCTCGTTTGCTTCGACTTGGGATTACGCAACGCCTCCGGGCTCCCAAGGATCTGCGTCACGATATCCAATAGCGGCGACAGAAGGCCATCTCGAAGCCGAATCGTAAATGATTGCGGCCAGTCGATGCCCGCTTCTTCGAATTGCTTGGTCAACTCGGCAAAGGCTACGACGGGATTCGTCTCGCAAGTCAACAGGGGTCGCAGATCGACGCCCGGCGGTGTCACCGCATCACGACCGTCCACGATTTGTCCATCGGGCTCGTATTGGACGAGTAGCTCGTAGCCGAACGACCGGCCTGGCTGGTTGACCAAAGAGCGCATCAGCTGGCAAATCAACTCTACGGTAAACCGTTCTGTGATCTGCTGATTTGGAAGTTGAGGACGCCAACCGCCAACCTCCGGAAATGCATTGAGGATGGGCGCGATATCTGCAAGCGATTGCACAACTTGATGATTCGAAGTGCCACCTGCGATCTGGTCGAAGTTTTGAACGTAATCGACTTCCCAGCCAAAAACGATGGCAGCGTCCCCGGCAAGGCGGACAATCGACAACACTTGGTGTAATCGCGTCGGGATCGGCTTCAGGAAAGGAAGATGACCGGGGAGCCGGTCGTCAATCGACAAGACTTCGTCGGCTTCAGAATCTCCCATCGGAATCGTGATGATTTCTGCCGGCGGCGCGTAGACGCTTTCATCGAACTTAGTTGCAGCAGCCGGAAGCGCGTCATTTACCTGCATTGCGTCGCGGAGCACTTTCCCGAGCGTCTCTCCCCTCACAAGTGACGCGAAGGGGAACGTCTCTTCGCCGAGCCATTCGTTGACAGATCGAAGACGTCCACGCAGCTCGCCGAGGGCGTCACGCTGGGTCGTTGTCAGACTTGGCATTCGAATTGCCTCCCGTATTGGCCGCAGTTGGGATTGCTGTGACGGTCTAGATGCCGTCAAAAAGGTCGGAGACACTGACGCCAAGCCCCTTGGCGATCTTTTCGATGTTCCGCAGGGCGATGTTCCGTTGCCCCCGCTCGACGCCGCCTTGATAGGTCCGGTCCAGCCCCGCGTGGGCGGCAAATCCTTCTTGAGAAAAGCCCGCTTCTTCCCGGAGCTTGCGGACTCGTCGTCCGAACCGTTCGAGGATGTCGGGGCGCCGTGGCATGCCCCCAAGATTGGCCCTCCGCGGCGCAAGTAGCCACGGACTATGAGTATCTTCCGCAAGCGACGTTCGTCGACGCGGAGGGTCTCGCCGATTGCGACGTTCTGGGGCCTAGAAGTGCGGTTTTAACCACTTGGCCGCGATGCTTGGTCGCTATCTCGGTCAACAGTTCGGTGCGAGGCACAACACGGTCCTAAGCACCCTTATGGACCACGAAGACAAGATTGGGGTGGAACCTTGCTGCCAGGCCAATTACAGCAGGAAGAGCGAAAGATCAGGCTGGTCACTCCCTACCGCTCCCTCTTGGCCGGGCCCCGCCCGGGGAGTTGGATCGAGATGCCGACTCATGCTTGCCAGACCGTGTCGTTTTCTCGCCAAGAATTTTACGGGCGTGTCTGGCGGGGCCCCGCGAGAAAGCTGGCCGCCGAACTGGGATGTTCGGACGCGATAATCGGCAAGGCGTGCCAATCGTCGAGCATCCCCTGACCTTACCCGGGCTATTGGGTCAAGCTGGCTCATGGGAAGACGCCGCCGCCGACCCCGCTGCCAGACGCTCGGGTGGCGTTCGTCGAACCGGGCGATTCGGTGGACGGCTGGGCGCTGCAGCTTTTCGCGTTCAAGATTCGGCAACCCCGCACTTGCTGAGCTTGATCATCCTCCCGCGTCTGCGAAGAACGCCCCGGCGTTGGGAAGTGTCGGGCTCAGGAGAGTCCTCCCCCACACTCACAGGCCTCAACTCGACATCTCTAAATCTGCTGAGAACGATGACGCCTCCGCAGGTTAGGGCTAGGTCGGAATTGGCGCAGAAGTTTACGGCCGACGTAGACTAGATCTGGTTTACGGGGCCGACAGCTCGCGGACTCTGACGTGAGAACGGGGATGTCAGATCGGATGAAGAGCGCGAGCGTAGTTGACCCGACACCCGTACCACCGCATCTTGGATCAACCCTTGAGCCATCGAAGGCCTTAGAAGCCACGAGGAAATCTGAAGGGGCCCAGGTCGATTTAGTCGGCTGCGCCGTCGAAGAAACTTCCGCCGCCCTCTTCTAGCCAGTAGTCCACCTGACGCGCCAACTCGTCAGGATAGTCATCTTGAAGTGAGACATTTCGTTCCAGCAATTCAAGCAACTTCCGGGCCTTACCCACGTCGCCCCAGCGAGTGAGCATCGATAGAGTTACGGCAGTTCGTTTGAGAAGCGGACAGCCCGCGACCGGTAAGTTGAGTAGAAATTTCGTAGCGATTTCAGCACGGACACTTCGGGACAGATTGCTTTGACCAAAGACCCGAAGACAGGCCCTAAGTGGTTCCGCCTTTGCGTCCCATTCACTGAGCTTGCCAGCAGCCAGTATGTCGTGCCAGTTGTATCGGGTCGTTCGGACATTCCAGGCGACAAGCTGTGCTATTCCTCGGCGAACTCGGTCCTCTGGAAAGTAGTGTGAATCGCAAAGTCCCATCAAGGCCGTCTGTGTCCATACCCGCCGACAACCGAATTTTTCAGATGCCAACATCGCGATCAGAGTCTCGTCCGTCCACAGTACATCGCCTGTCTCCTTCGCAATGCTGATAGCGTCTGCGCCAGCCTGTCCGAGCACCACCTCGTACATCTCCCGTTCCTCGGGAGGGACTGCCGCTGTCGCTGTTGCACCCGCTACCTCACAACGATCCCTCACGAAGGACGCAAGTCGACTCAGCATTTCGCGTCGCTTGGCGACCGCCACCTCGGGAACTTCTTGATAGACGGGGTTTCCGTCGGTGTCGGCATAGAGCACACCATCTCCCTCGTCGGCTTGCTCGAACTCTGCCCGCCACGACTCCACAACGGCAGGAATTGTTGGGGGCACCAGAATCTGAACATCGGTACTTAAGTGCTCCCATGCCTCTAGCTCTGCCATTAACAAAAGAGTTGAGGTGTCGATGACGTATCGCTTGGTTTCTCTAGCCGTCTGTATGGCGATCTTGTACTCTTTGTCGTCGTCAGTGCAGCACCAAAGTCCTGCCTCCGGTTGATCCAGTATGGCCCAGAACGTCCGCTGATAGTTTTTCCCAAGCGAGCGGGCTAACGCAGCAACCGTTGTGTGGGGTGTTCGCGTGTACTCAACGAAGAGCCGCTTTGTCCTTTCATTGGCATCTACGAGTACACCGAGCAACTCTGTTAGATCGACTTCGCCATCCTTGACGACCTTTATCGATTGCATCAGAGGCGACGAAGGGAAGCGAGCCTCGAATTCCGGTATAATCTTGCTCGCCCAGTATTCCCATTTATGTACGACGGCTTTAACTTGCTGAGCCTTGGCGTGCAGCCCGAACTGCCGTGGAACGGCGACCACTTCACCCGGTTGCTTGCCTAAGAGTACCGCTATTGCCTCACTCTGAGGTGAGTACTCATCTCGCCCCAGATCAGGAGACTCTTCCTCGAGCACAATCCAACGCGATTCGCCCGTATCCGGGTCAACCAACTCCACGGCAGTATCTACCGCTACCTCCTCGCGATGGAGAGACGGTAGCTTATCTGTCGCCGCGTTTAGAGTGAAGAAGAAACCAACATGTGCTTCCGGCGAGTCGAAATGGCTTCTGAACAGGCGGAATACATAGCTTACAGCTTCGTAGTACCGCCCTGATTTGTAGAGCGGCGCAACAACTAGATTTGCGTCTCTCAGGTCAAGCGTCTGAGGGTCGGGCAGTTGCCATTTCTCCTGGTCGAAGATGAGCGGCTTGCCGAGAGTAACTGAAACGGCGTTCGCAACGCACTGTGCAAAAGGGTCGCCACCTTCGCCGTACTCGGCGCCACGCTTCATCGCAAGATTAGGGTCATATCGCAACAGAATACGCAGTTCGGTGCGTCGAGAGATACCGTCTAGCGACCCCGTCAGTCTCAGTTCGTCGCACAAACGCAGCAGTGTATCGTGGCGTTCAAGCTGACCGGCGACATTGAACAGCATGCGGAAGCATTCATCCCTAACTCCTGGTCGATATGCGCTCTCTAGCAATGGCAGCGAGTCTTCCAGCCGCTCAAGCTTGTACAGCAGTCGCGCTAGGCTGAAGACATCCTCGATTTCCGAGCCCACTAGCTTGGCGCCGAGTGCACTAGTCGCGCACTGGCTTGCTAGCTCCTTCTCATCTTGCTCCCAAGCAATCCACCCCTTCAATGTCCACGCCGTAAATGGGTATTCGGACTCGAGATTCGGACCGACACACTTTCTAGCTAAAGCATAATTCTCAATCTCTATCGCCCATTCGACAGCATGGCAGGCGGCGTCTGGCGCAACGTCGCTGGACCCGATCGCGATATCTTTAGCCCGCAAGACGATCGCTGCGCGATGCTCAAAGTCGCTGCTGTCACTGTCGTGGTGATCGATGCATATGCGATGCAGCTGTGCTCTCGCGCTGTGCTCATCCAAGTACGGGAGAAACTCGCGAGCCGCGTCATAATCTCCGGCTGCCAGTAGATTCTGGATTGCGGTCTCGGCATAGCCAGCTGGCCGAGTTGCGTGCTCAACCGCAGCGCGATAGTCGCCACTAGAGGCGCCAGTTCTTCCCAGGAAGCCGTTAACTTTCGCCCGCAGTATCAGCGACTGCGCGGCAAGGCCATACTCTTTTGCGGCCTTGCCTTTCTTAGCAGCGTCAGCGTAATACTTTAGGGCGGCGGCGGCTTGGTCGTCACGGGTTGCCAGCGAACCGGCGAGCATCAAATGATGTGCTAATCGGCCACGATGGAATGGTATAAGGGCCGATTCCGGTTTGAGGCCTTCCGCTGCCTCGATGCACCGAAGAGAACCGTCGGGATCGTCCCAGTCGAGCAATTTGAACGCCAGCGTCGATGCTACGTCGAACGACTCTTTGCCTATTGCTTCGATGCGATACCAGTATGCTTCGATATCGGAGGGGGAATTGGAATTGCGAATAAGGAAAACGCAGAGAATCGGTTCCAGATCGATTTTCGCGAGTTCAATCGCCTCCTGAAGAGCTTCTTGTTCGCGATCCAACAATTCCAATCCAAGAACCCTATTGATCTGAGCTGGTCGGTAATCCGGTCTCAATTGGAACGCAGTTAAGAACAATCGCCCGCTTTCGTTGTAGTTGTCTTTTGCGAATTCGAGCTTTGCTCTCAGCCTAAGAGTTCCATACCTCTCAACTATTGGCGTTTCCTGGTCGTCGCCATCCGGATGTTTTCCTAGTTCATATGTTGCCGCATCAATTCGGCCCGCTTCGATCAACCTCTCAATCTCTGCGAATACTTCTGGTAAGTCTTCTCCAGCTGCAACCTCAACAGACGTAGTTGCCGCGGCTGGGAGGGCCGAGTCCTCGGGAGGCATTCCCCGCCCTTGTAACATCGCGGCAGCGACTGCGAGATCAAGAGAAGCCAACTGATCACAGATGTCCTCCCAGCAGTAGAGGACAACTTCGAACTTCCGGTGCGGCGGCCGCCGGAGATTCAGCTCCACCACAGAATTCTGAAGCGCTGTGGACCGTTTAGAAGTCGTCGCGACGATGTACTTCGTGATAGGAATTGGCGCTGATTCGGCCTCGGCAACTTCTCTCTTGATATCGTCTGCCGTAAGCGTCTTGCCCCAATACTTTTGCTTGCATTGAACCGCCAAGTGCGGCGGCGTAGCCTGTAGATCGTAAAGGTCTATTCCGAATTGAGCTTCCCCAGGACCTCCGTATCTCGTCAGTCTTTGGCGGCCTTCGAAGCGGCGAAAGAACTGAGCGCAGAATTTTTCAAAAGTCTGCCAGTTATCGGGTTGAGGCCAAAGCATTCCCTGTCCCAGTCAGCGAAAAGATAAGCCAAAATGCACGGCGCTTCGGTGGCACTCTCACTTGCGCCGTTCAGCCCGCGCAGATACGATCGCAAAACGCTCGTAGCTCTTCAGTCATTCGGATCGCTCATCTGACCGCATGTCATGCAGCGGACTCCATTCCACGGTCCGGCAAGCCCGCAGGATGGGCAAATCCAGCTTGCGTGCGGGTTCGCTACTCTCGGCGTGATTCCGCCCAGATGGCCATCGGTCACGGTCACGGTCTCATTGGAAAGCCGGCTGGATACCTTCCACCTGCGGGGGTCAACATGAAGGGTGACTTCATCGTACAGTGCGATCGTGTCTTCGTCGGCGACCGTCTCGTAGACAGGGAAGAGGGCTTCAAGGTCGCTTTGTGTGATTGTGTCGGTCGCCAGACCGACCATCACCTTTCCGATCAAGTCATCCTTGATCGTATTTGAGGTGACCCTCTGCTCGATCCGCCGGACCTCTGCGGCGTCCCGCTGCAACCGATCGATCAGCATCTGGATGATCGGCGTCGTACGGAAGACCGTGCCACTCTTCTTCTGGTTGCATTTGATGTGGGCCGGCACCCAGTTACCGAAGTCGTTCAGTTTGAAGTTGGCGGGCAAGCCGAAGGCGTCGAGAACCGCCTTGAGTTCGTCAGGTTTGGCAGCCAAGTGCTCCGGGATGACGTGGTCAGCGGTTGCATCGCCAAGACGGAGCGGCTCATCGCACAAGTGGCACTTAGCGCCGTGGAATTTCCACAGAGCGTACTTCTCGGCTGGAGTAAACTTGTGCTTGGTCATTTCCAGCCGTCGCCGCTTCAATCCTGATCACGCAGAGGGTTACGTTGGCTTTACGATGGCACTCTCCAGCACCGGTCGAAGCGAGCGAATTCCGCCCGTATAAGATATCAACCTGCGAGTTTGTCTCAATGGCTTGCATTCGTTGAGGAATTCAGCGAACACAATTCCAGAATCGCAAAAATGCTGGAGGAACGCACACCTCGTTGTTGCGACTCACTCAATCTGCGTCGGACCCACACGCGAATGGCACTTAGTTTACGATAACCCCTCTAGCCATCAGGATTTTGAGCACCTGACGGGGTGCGGGTGAGAAGGTCGTAGCGTTTCTTCCGTCGCTTGAGGTGACGCGGCTCGTAGCGGCCGGGAAGTCCGTGCTCCGGTTCGACGTAAAGCGGAAGACGGCATCGACGCCACGCTCTTGCAGCAGAGCTACGTTGTTCCACGAGCAGATCAATCGATCGGCAAGCTAGACGCTTCCGTAACGGAAGACATCCAGCATCGGTAACAGTGGATTCAATTCACGCTGCCCCTTGCCGGCGTAACGGCAGACGCCGAAGTCGAAAATCGCCCTGCACGACAGCGAAATACGGCCGCGATGCGGGCGATCGGGAAGCCGAGGCCGGGCTGCTGGTTGGTGAGCTGTGGACACGCAGCCTGATTCTCGGGCGTGTCGGGCATCTGGACGGTCGATCCGTCGTAGATGTAGACGCGCCGGCCCTTCTGCAAGCGCTCGACGCAGACGTAGCGGTTATTGTGCGTGTGCGACCTCGTTCGGCGTTCACGACGATCACCACGCCTCTTTGTCGCCGAGGGAAATAGGCCTCGATGCCTGTGCGGCCGCTGCGGCCCGTAAATCTCCGCTCCTAGTAGGGACCACCTACCTACGAAGGAGCTTCTCATGCGCGATCCCTTTGATCTTGGCGTCATCCGACCAAGTGACGCCTACACGTTGACCGAGTTCCGCAAGCGGGTCGGCCTGAGCGAAGGCGCACTTCGCCAGGCTCGCCGAGCCGGTTTGCGCGTGATCTACGCCCACAGGCGTGGGTATGTGATGGGGGCCGACTGGATCGACTATCTCCACTCGCTCTGCCCCGTCCAGCATGACGCTCACAACGAGGCGCCGGGTCGTGGCCAAGCGAGCAAGTAAGCGGATCGATCCGCGGCGTAACAAGCGGCCTGCCGTCAGGTTGGCGACCCCATCGGGCCGTCCCATCCAGCTGCGTTACGACTGTCCTACAACGGGCCGGCCGATGCGGCTCTCTACCGGCACGCGCGACCTTGAGGAAGCCGAACACCAGCGGGCCGAGCTCGAAGCAAAACTCCTCTTAGGATTAGACGCCGCGCCACGTTCGAAGCGGTCCGACTCCGGTTCGCCCGACATGCCGTGGGAGGCGTTTCGCGAGGAGTATCGCCGTCTCCATTTGGCGACGCTGCGGTCAGGCTCCGCCAACGACGCCGAGTATCGGCTCGATCTAGCGACACGCATCCTACGGCCGCGGCGGCTGGTTGATCTGGGAACGCCCAGCGCTTTGGCGGACCTGCAAGTGCGGCTGCTGGCCGGAGAAGAGAGCCGTAAGAACCGGCCGCGATCTCCTCATACCGTGCGGGGCTATATCGGCGCGGTGCTCGCGGCCATGAACTGGGCCTATCTCCAAGGTTGGTTGAAGGAGGCGCCGCGACTACGGAAGCTGCGAGTTGCCGGCGGAGGCGCTATGCGCGGCCGACCGATTACCTCGGCAGAGTTTCAGCGGATGCTGGAAGCGACCCCGGGAGTCGTCGGAGAGGAAGTAGCGACAGAATGGCGACGCTTGCTCGAAGGCCTCTGGACTTCCGCCCTCCGGCTCGGCGAGCTGCTCAGCGTGTCGTGGGACCTACCGGGCACGATCCGCCCCGTGTGGACATCGTCGGGAGAGCCGGAGCTATTGATCCCGGGAACGATGCAGAAGAACGGTAAGGACGAGTCGATCCCGCTGCTCCCTTGGTTCGCTGACATCTTGCTGCAAACACCTGAGCCGCAGCGAACCGGCTGGGCGTTTGAGCCCAAGTCGCTGCAGACCAAGCTGGGGCGACCGGTGCGCTACGATCGGCCGTCGGCGGAGTGGGTGGGCAAGGTGATCACCCGGATTGGGAAGGCGGCGAATGTTGTCGTGGAGGAGCCGGACCCAACGACGGGCCGCAAGGCGAAGTACGCGAGCGCTCACGACTTGCGGCGCTCGTGTGGCGAGCGACTCCGCGAGCTTGGGGTGCCGCCCCTGTTGATCTGTCGAGTTCTTCGTCACTCGTCATGGGAAGTGACGCGACGACACTACGCGCCGGGCAACATCCAGAACGAGGCAACGCAGTTGCGAAGGCTGCTTATCGATGACCAACGCGAGAGCGAATCGTAAGCCCCTCTCGTGGGGCAAAGTGTACCCAAAATTCAGGGTACACTTTTCAGATCAGGGTACAGCGCTGTCGCCGTAAGTCCTTTGCTGGTAAGCGCCCCCGGCAGGAATCGAACCTGCGACAAACGGTTTAGGAAACCGCTGCTCTATCCCCTGAGCTACGGGAGCCGTTCTCTTCAAGTCGCTGCAATGTAAGCGTTCTACGGCGACACGTACAATGGATCGCGCGGCGGTCGCAGGGACAGCTCCCGCGAAGCTTTTCGCCCGACGGACGCGGAGGCAGGAAGCGCCTGCCGAGCTAGGGGGCGTTGCGGGGCACGGCAGTCGCCCTCGCGGATTGCTTCACCCCTGACGATTCAATGTACCCCGTCGGTGACGGCATGGAGATCAATCGATACCCCTCCAATACGCGCAATTGCCCATAGGCCCGGCGCAGGCCCGTTTAGCCGCCGCTGGCTATCAGAAGTCTGGCGAGAGTAGCGGCCAGTCCGTCGAGGGCTTCGTCGCCGGGGAGCGTGAGTCGCACCTGCAGTCGCCCGGCCGGGTCACGCTCGACACAATCGTTCAGGCTGGTTCGCATCCGCTCGACCGTCTGAGGGTCGGGCGAGCGGTCGCTGCTGACAAGCTGTCCAACGAGGTTCATGGCCGCGCCAAGAAGTTCGCCCGTAGCGGCGGCCACCTCGTCACGCTTCTGGGCGAGGCGTTGCGCCTCGGCATCGACCTCGCGGCGCTGCGAGGCGTCGATCGGCGCCGCGGGCTTTTCGCCGAGGAGTTGTTCGAGGCGTCGTTTAAGCTCTTCCATCCCGCTACGCAGCTCTACTTCCGTGGCTTCGGATTCGACATCCAACGCGGCGAGCGAGAGGTCATGCTTTGCGGAGAGGGTGCCGAGCATGCGCTCTTCGATCGTGTCCTCGGTGACCAGCAGGTAGACCTGCACGGGTTGGGTCTGGCCCATCCGGTGCGCACGGGCGATCCGTTGCTCCAGCACCGCGGGGTTCCATGGCAGATCTACGTTGACGACCGTGTTCGCCGCTTGCAGGTTGAGCCCGGTGCTGCCGGCGTTGCTCATAATGATCGCACGACAGCGGTCGTCGTTCTGGAACCGATGCACGAGTTGTTGCCGCTTCTTTTGCGGCACGCTGCCATCGAGCCTGACGAAGTCGATCCCGCACCTCCGCAGCAACGGCTCGATGAGGCCGAGCATGGTGGTCCACTCGCTGAACAGCACGATCTTGCGGCCCTCTTCGGCGGCGAATTGCTCGAGCAGATCGGCGAGTCTCTCAAGCTTGCTGCTGTAACCCGGCTTTTCTTTATCGACTAGATAGGTGCTGTCGCACGCCATCCTCGCCATCAACAGGCACTTCTGCAGCCGCAACAGGTCCATCTCGGTGAGGTACTTCTTGGAGGCGATCTGAGCGGCCTGCTTGGCGTACTCCTCGCTCATGTCAAACTGCTCTGCGGTCGGCCTGATACGGACAATCTCGGTCGTGCGCTCGGGCAGCTCCTGCATGACGCTGCCGCGGGTGCGTCGCAGCAGCACGGGCCGGAGCGTTTCGCGCAGTTGGTCGAGATTGCGGTAGCCTTCGACGCGGCCCCGCTCATCGACGATTCGATGGCGGTGAAGAAAACGGTAAGCCGGGCCCAGCCGGCGGTCGTCGACAAAGCTAACGACGGTGAATAGTTCTTCGAGGCGGTTCTCCAGCGGCGTCCCCGACAGCACGAGTGCGAACGGCGATTTCAAACTGGTGATCACGCGGGAAGTCTTGGATTCCCAGTTCTTGATCCGCTGCCCCTCGTCCAAGATGATCAGGTCCCATGCGGCGCGTTCGATCGTCGGGTGGTCGCGCAGCACCTGCTCGTAGTTGCAGATGGTGAAGAACGTGTCGCTGTGGTACTGCGCGCCGCGTTCTTCGGCGTTGCCGAACACCAGCTGGCACGACCGATCGCAGAAGCGGGTGATCTCGTTACGCCACTGGCTCTTTACCGACGCCGGGCAGATCACCAGCACACGGCGGATATCGGCCAGTTGAGCGAGCAACTCGGCCACGCCGATCCCCTGGATGGTTTTCCCCAACCCCATGTCGTCTGCGAGCACCGCGCGGCCCGCGCCGACGGCGAACGCGATGCCGTCAAGCTGGTAGGGGATCAGCTCGGCCTTGAGCAACCCGGTACGCAAGTCGTGGTCGGCCGGATCGCGACGGATCTCGGCGGCCACGTCGGAAAGCCGCCGCTGTAACAGCCGCTGCTCGATAAACTCCTCGGCGTCGGGGTAGACATGCACCGAGTGCCCCGCCCGCTCCAAGCGGCGAAGCACTCTCGGCGCCTGCTCTACCTCGTCGAAAGTTCGCTCCCGTAAATCGCCCAGAATGCGCTTGGCCGTCGGGTCGAGCCGGTGGGGCAGGTTGAAACGCAGACCGA
Organism: Pirellulales bacterium; assembly: GCA_041741515.1. Taxonomy (GTDB): domain Bacteria; phylum Planctomycetota; class Planctomycetia; order Pirellulales; family Lacipirellulaceae; genus Botrimarina. The sequence continues at coordinate 15,426 of JBGSJY010000462.1, forward strand.
GTTGCTGGCCGTAGTCCACACGGAGTGACAGATTCTTGCGTAGGTACGGCTGGTTGAGCTTCGCCCTGGAGAATCGCTTCTTGACTTTCCCCAAGGCGTGCAGGATGTGTTTGCACGTGCCGAGGCTGTTGACGCGGAAGTCGGGACAGCCGCAATACGACTGGCCCGGCTCAAAGCCGCGTAGCGATACGCGGTACGACTTGCCGGATTGCCGGCTGGTGACGATGTAGTCGGTCCAGGGCTGCTGTGGGTCGCTCGACTGCAGCTGCATCTTCTCTTGCTCGGCCCGCTCCTGGCGGTCGGCAAGCGCCCGACGGACCAGTTCCTCCTCGGTAAGGTTCTCAAGGGGCTCCGAGGGGTCGGGCGGCGCCGAAAGGCCCAAAGCGAGTTTCTCCTCGAGCACCAAGCCAAGCGCCGCCGCGACGTGGTCGCAGCGGCCTTCGCATTGATCGCAATTCAGATGCAAGCCCTTGGGCTTGTTGGACATCTCGACAATCGTGACGTTCGCCCGCCCCTTGGCGACTCGGGGGTCGGGAACGCTTACCCGCAGGGTGTCGCCGCCCAGGTGGACGTCCCGCGGCAATTCGATGTCGAACTGGGCGCCGTGCCGCAGTCGGGCCTCGCCGTCGCCGTCGCTGTCGCCCATCAGCCGGCAGGCCGCGTGATGTGTGAGCTGGCCCAGGCGGTCGCGGAGTCCGATGCGTCGCCGTTGGCTTCGTTGCTTGGCCATACCGGGCTCCGTCCCTCGTGGGTGCAAATCAATACCACGAGCCATTGTGACCGGCTTTGCAGCCCGCGAGAATCCAGCGGCCCTACCGACCTACGGACTGTCGTGGCTGTTTTCACGCTCAGGCACGGGGCAAAGTGGGGCGCCTTCCCGTCGCGCACCCCAGTCCGACGAGCAGTTCGGGCCTGGACGGGCAGGACAGGGCACGGCTCCGAAAACGCTTGCCGGCAACGGTTTATCGACGACTCCGGGCTGTTAGAATGGCCCCACCGACGCCCCCGTCACCTAAAAGAATCTCGGCGAGCGCCAGCAGCGCTGGCGGCTAGACGGGCGATCCGTATGAACAACGGCCCCAGGTTGGACTCGGCGCGATGACGCGTGAGCTTACGCACCGGTTCTTGATGCTGCGGCGGAATCACCCCGCGTGGCTGCTGCTGGCCTCGCGTAATGGGCCGCTCATCGTGGCGGTGCTCAAGCCGTTAATCGAGGCCAACCCCGGCGGCGTCGAGTTCGAGAGCGCCGTCGAGCAACTGGCGGCCTCCTTGGCCGACCACGCCAACGACCCCGAGTTCGATCTGGGCGATGACCTGCCCTTGACGGCTCGGCGCGAACTGCGGCAGTGGGTTCGGCGCGGATTGGTCGTCGAACGCGAAGGTCAGCTGCTGGCCACCGACGCGTTGCAGCGCTCGTTTCACTTTATCGATTCGCTGGAAGACCGGGGAATGACCTCGACCGCGTCGCGGTTGGCCACCGTGCAGCGGGCGATCGAGAATCTGCACGCCCAGCTGACGGCGAGCCAGTCGGGGCGCGAACAGGCGTTGCGCGAGAAGATCGCTTCGCTGGAGGAAGAGCTGCGGGCGGTTGGGGCGGGCGATTTCGAGGTGCTCGATGGGCCGCAAGCCGAAGAAGAGATCCGCGAGGTCTACCAGTTGGCGACGAGCCTGCAGGCCGACTTTCGCCGCGTCGAAGACTCGTATCGCGAAGCGGACCGCAAGCTGCGGCAGCGCATCGTCAGCGAGAAGCGACACCGGGGGGAGATTGTCGATGAGCTGCTCAGCGGCCACGACGCGCTGGTGCAAACGGCTGAAGGGCAGGTCTTCGAGAGCTTCTACAGCCAGCTGATGAGGTCGGCTCAACTCGACGAGATGAAGTCGCGCCTCCGAGCCATCCTGGAGAACAAGAACGCCGAAGCGGCGTTGCGAAGGAAGCAAAAGGCCGATCTGCGATTGTTGGTGTCGCGGCTGGTGCAAGAATCGCAACGCGTGATCCAGGCTCGGGCGCGTAGCGAACGCGACGTTCGCGGGTTTCTAAAGTCGGGGTTGGCGGACGAGCATTTGCGGGTCGGCGCTCTCTTGCAAGAGATCTTTAGTGAGGCCCTCGGCGTCAATTGGCAGTCGCAGACCGTGCGTCGCACGGCGGCGCCGTTGCCGCCTGTCGCGATAGCGGCGCCCAACCTACCGCTGGTCGAACGGTTTCTTGTTAAACAGTTCGACGAGGGGGATGCGGTGGACCTCGATTTGGTGATCTCGGCGGCGGAACCCGGCGAGCTAGACGCCGAGTTTTGGCAGGCCTACCACGCGCTCGATCGGGCGGCGCTGTTCGATGCGACCGTGGCCCGCCTGCAGACAGCGGGCAAACCGCTGACAATCGGTGAACTTGCGAAAGTGCTGCCGCCGACGCATCAACTGGAAACGTTGACGTACTGGCTGACGATGGCCCGCGCGGCGGGAATCGCAGTTGGAGCCGACTTTGAGCAGATCGATCTGCTCGACGAACAGCAGGGCTGGACGCGCTACTACGTGCCGGACGTCAAGGTCGATCCCCTAGCGGTCGGGGGCCTGGCGTCCGGGGACCTGGAATGAGCAATTTCTTTGATCGACGCGTGACGCCCAGCGGCGATTCCGCCCCGCCCCCGGACGACGACGACTCGCCATCGACGGGTGCGACCTCCGTGGAGCTTACTGACGGGGACGACCAGCGGGTGCGCACCCCGGCCGACGTGCGCGAGACGTGCCAGGAGCTGCTTAAGAACGGGTACGTTGAGGAAGCCCGCAAACCGGAGGTCTTCCGTCGGGCGGTGGTGTGTCACGAGCAAATCGCCGCGGTGCTGGAGCCGCTCGACCTCGAGCTGCGGCTCGATACGCACCGAGGGGTCGCGTTCCTGGCCGTGGCGACTCCTTCGGAAGACCAACCGCAAGACGACGACGCCTGGTCGCACCCGCTGGTCCGACGGCAGCGGCTGACGCTCGAACAGTCGCTGATCGTCGCGATCCTGCGGCAGGCATTTATTACGCACGAGCAAGAAGCGGGGGTGGGCCACAGCGCGGCGACGATCGCGGTCGAGGACCTGCTCCCTCATTTCCTCACCTACTTCGAGGACTCGGGCAGCGACGCCAAGAACGAGAGCCGGCTGTTGACCCTGCTCGATCAGCTCAAGACCTACGGCGTCGTTTCGGAGGTCGATAACAAGCAAGAGCTTACGATCCGGCCGATGATCGCCCACCTGGCCAACCCCGAGTCACTCGCCGCGCTGCTTAAGTTGCTGCGCGACCGATCGCAGCCAACGGCCCCGCCGGAGCAAGAGATTTGATGGAGAACCGACCTCTCGCGAGTCCGCCCGCGCAATTGTTGTTCTCCGACGGCGGCTTCGCGTCACCCGAGACGACGTACCACCTCGCCCAGCTAGACGTTTACAACTGGGGACCCTTCCGCGGCCTGCATCGGGCCGAGTTCGACCAGCTCGGCACGGCGATTATCGGCCCCACGGGCAGCGGCAAAACCACGCTGGTCGATGCGCTGATGACGCTGCTGGTGGCACAGCCCCGGTACAACCTCGCCTCGACCGGCGGCCACGAGAGCGATCGGACGCTGATGTCGTACGTGCGCGGCGTGCTTGGAGGGGACGGCTCGGACGGTCACGAGGAGGTGTCCCGCCCCGGCAAGACGCTCACCGGGGTCTGCGCCACCTACCACGGGGGCGAGAAGACTCTCCGACTGGCGGCTTTGATATGGACGGACGGTCCCAGCAACTCCGCCGCCGATTTGCGGCGCCGGTGGCTGTTCTCACTGGCCGACGACCAATCGCTGGAAACATGGCTCCGGCTGCTGCACGACGAAGGGGTCCGCGAGCTGATGCGTCACGGACGCGAAACCTCCGGGCTGCGGGTCTTCGAGAGCAAGAAATCGTACCTGGCCCACACGCGAAAGTTCTTTGCTCTGGGGGACAACGCGTTCACGCTTCTCAACCGGGCCGCCGGCCTGAAGCAGCTCAACAGCATCGACGAGCTGTTCCGTGAGTTGGTGCTGGACGACAACACGGCCTTCGACCGGGCGCTAGAGGTCGCGGCAGAGTTCGACAACCTGGCCCAAATCCACAAAGAGCTGGAGATCGCCCGCCAGCAACGGGAATCGCTGGCGCCCGTGGCGCTTGAGCACCAGAAGGTCTTGAAGTCGCGAGCAAAGGCCGCGCGGACGCGCGCCCTCCAGCAGGCCCTGCCGACCTGGTTCGCTCTGCAAGGTCGCGAGCGGTGGTCGCAGGTGTTGGACCAGATCCACGACGAGCAGGGGCGCCTGCGGGCCTGCCTCGGTGATCAGCAGCAAGAGGAAGCCGCCTGCCGACGTCGGGCCGAAGCCTTGCGTGAGCGTTACCTGCAACTCGGCGGCAACGTGATCGGCGAGTTGGAGAACACCATCAAATCGCAACGGACCGTGGTCGCCGACCGCAGGAAGCACGCGGACAACTATCAGCTCTGGGCCCGCAAGCTCGAACTCGATGACGTGCTGAACCAAGCGACGCTGGCCCGCAATCAGGCGTTGCTCGACGAGAAGCGCCGGGCGACGCAGCGGGTACGGGACAGGCAGCATGAGCAGACCCTGGTGGCTTACGCGACCAAACGAGACGCCGAGCAAGAATTGGCGGACATCGAGGCGGCGCTACAGAAAGTCCGGGACCGTCCTGGGTCGAACATCCCGCCCCGGTTTCAAGATTTCCGCAGCGAGCTAGCCGAGCGACTCGCCTTGACCGAAGACGACCTGCCGTTCCTAGCGGAAATGGTCGAGGTGAAACCCGATCAATCATCTTGGCGGGGCGCGATCGAGCGGGCGATCGGCTCCGAACGCCTGCGGGTCCTCGTCCCCGCGGCCTCAGTGGAAGCGGCCCTACGCTGGGTCAATCACCGCGACAATCGCTTGCACGTCCGGCTCCAAAGCGCCCGCAGCGACGACTCTCCGGGGGAGGGCTTCGCCGATGGCTTCACGCAGAAGTTGACTTTCAAAGAACACCCCTTGGGAAACACCGCCAGGCGACTGCTGGCGGCTCGCGACCTGCACTGTGTCGCTTCGGCCGCTGAGCTGCGAACAGTTGAACACGGGCTGACCATCGAAGGGATGACGTCGGGGCGCCGCGGCCGGTTCGAGAAGCAGGACCAACGCCGATTGCAAGACGACTGGATGACGGGCTTCGACAACCAGATTCAGCTCCAATCCCTGGCCGATCGTCGGGAAGCCGTGCAGGCGAACATCGTTAGGATGACGGACGCAGCCGAAGCGCAGCGTCAAGAACTATCGACCTTCGACGAGCGCCTGGTGATGATTGATCAAGTCTCTCAGCTCGACTTCGCGACGATCGATCTGCCAGGCGCGGAAGCCGAGCTGGCTCATTCCGAGCAGCGCATGGCGATGCTGCTGGACCCCGATTCGGACGCCAGCCGGGCGAAGTCGGAGTACGATAGCCAGGCGCAGATGCTGGATCGCCTGCAGGCCGCCGTGCGCGAGACCGAGAGCAAGATCGCGGTCCAGGTAGATCGTCAAAGTCGAGCGGAGCAACGCCTGCAAGCGGCCCAGAAGCGGATCGGCGCGGGGCTCGACGCGGAGGCGCTGGCCCTCGCGGAGAAGCATTGCGCAATCCTTCCCCAGGTGACGGCCGACGAACTCGACGCCGTCGAACGAGACACGAAGGACGCCATCGACAGGCGGCTCAGCGAGCAAACCGAGGCGATCGCCCATCGCGAAGCCGAGCTCGTCCGCCGGATGGAGGCGGCGCGGCGTGTGGACACCGGCGCGCTGGCGGACGTGGGGTCGGAGATCGACGACGTCCCCGCCTACCTCGACCGGCTGCGGGTGCTGAACGAGGAGGCGCTGCCCGAGAAGCGCCAGCGCTTCCTGGAGTACCTCAACCGATCGTCGGACCAAGGCGTGACGCAAATGCTGGCCGGCGTTCAGGAGGAGGTCGACGCCATCGACGAGCGGATCAAGGAACTCAACCAAACACTGGTCAAAGTCGATTTCCGGTCGGGACGCTACCTGCAATTGCTGCCCGAACGGATCAAGCACGAGCGGCTGCGGGCGCTGGAGGCCGCCATGCGAAAGGTACGTAGCGCCACGCTCAAGGACGACGAGGGGGAAAGCCACTACAAGGCCCTCAGGGAACTCGTCGAGATCCTGCGCGACGCGGGCGAGAATCGCCGACAACAGGGCTCCAAGGCGCTGCTGGACCCGCGTTACCGGCTGCAGTTCTTCGTGGTCGAGGTGGACCGTCAAACGGGCGCCCAATCGCCGCGACGCACCGGGTCGCAGAGCGGCAGCGGCGGCGAGAAAGAGTTGATGGCAAGCCACATTCTGACGGCGTCGCTGAGCTACGCCCTCTGCCCACCCGAAGCGAGCCGACCCCTTTACGGCACGGTCGTTCTCGACGAAGCGTTCTCGAAGAGCTCGCCGTCGGCGGCGGGACGCATCATCGAAGCGCTGCGGGTCTTTCACCTCAGCCCGGTGTTCGTCACGCCCAACAAGGAGATCGGCCTGCTCAAGCAGCACACGCGACGCGTGATCTGCGTCCAGCGACCGCAAAAGGAAGCCACGCTGGCGGCTATCTCCTGGGAGAGGCTCGAGGAGGCCGCAGCGGCGCCATGAAGTCACCAGCCGCACTCCGGGCAAAACTCTGTCGTCAGTGGCATTCCGCAGCGATACGCGAAGCGCGCCTCTTGAACTCGGGCAATGCGTGGCCGATCGTCCTATCAATCGGGCGCCCCGTTGCGGGCCGATTGCAGACCGAGATCGACGCCGTGAAACGCCACGTCGAAGCGTGGCGCCGTGAGCCGGTCGGCGAGGTCGCGTGGGAGGACGTGCATTATCGCGCCGCGGCCGAACCGGTCACCATCCCGCTCGCCTGGAAGCTACGGAAACCGAGCGAATGGGTGGCGGCTTGCGGCGACCGGCAGGTGCGACAGGAGTTCGAAGCGCTCGCCATGCTCGTCGAGCAGTCCGACCCGATCTTCCACCCGCTGCTCATCCGCCGCCGATCGCTGTGGCGGGACCGACCGCTCGACGAGGTGGTGCGGGCGGCGCGGCTCGCTAGCGCGCTCGACCCGGGGGCCGCCCGCGGACGATCGCTGCGGATGCTGTCGGTCGAAGGAATCGACACGAAGTTCTTCCAGCACCACGCGCACCTGATCGCCAGCCTGCTCGACGTGCGATTCGATGGCGAAGTCAGCGAGGTCGGGCTGGAGGCCTTCCTCGACGCCTACGCGGAGCGCGACCATTGGCTGCTGCTGAAGGACCTGGATGGCTCGCTGCTCCCGTTCGAGAAGCTCCGCGTACGCAGCTCGGAACTGGCGGCGACGCCACCCCCCGGCGATCGTCTCTTGATCATCGAGAACGAGCACTGTCAGCACCAACTCCCCGCGGTCCCGGGGACGGTCGCCGTCTTCGGCGCGGGACGCGATCTGCAGTGGACCAGCGCCGCGTGGCTACAGCAAAGGCCAGTCGCCTACTGGGGAGACATCGACACCTGGGGACTGCAACTGCTGGCCCAAGCGAGGCGGGCGATCCCCGGGCTGAGCGCCCTGATGATGACTTCCGAGGTATTCGACCGCTTCCACCCATCGGCCGTCGCGGAGCACGCCCCCGCCACCGAGGCGGCGCTCGAGAGCCTGAGCCCACCCGAGCAGGCGCTCCACGCGCGCCTTCTGACGGAGGTACGGGGCAGGTTGGAACAAGAGTTCCTGCCGGCCGAGCTTGTTGAGAGAACGGTCTTGCAGTGGGCAAGCACGCAGCCAAACTTAGCCTCCGGTCAATGACCAGGGGCCAAGGTAGGCCTTCCACTAGGGTGGTAAGACACCACCGGCGTCGCGCTTCAGGCCGACTTCGACCAGCGGTGCCGCGCGATCTCTCCCTTGGCGAGGAAGACGACGTCCTCGGCGATGTTCGTGGCGTGGTCGGCGATCCGCTCGATGATGCGCGTCGCGCTGAAGACGTGCAGCAGGCCCTCGACCTGGTGCGGACGCGACTCCATCTGCTTGACGAGATCGGCGATGACGCGGCGGTTGAGGTCATCGACCTCATCGTCACGCTGGCGGACATTCTGTGCGAGCTGCTCGTCGACGTGGACGAAGGCTTGATGGGCGTCGCGGAGCATCTCGATCGCTCGTTCGACCATCAGCTCTAGCTCGGCCGGCACCGGGACATCGGGGCAGCGAGCCAGGTCCTCGGTCCGCTCGGCGAGGTTGAGCGCCAGGTCGCCGATCCGCTCCAGGTCGCCGTTGATCTTGAGAGTGGCCGCGACTCGCCGGAGATCGACCGCCACGGGCTGGTGGAGGGCGAGCAGGGCGAGGCACTTCTCTTCAATATCGACCTCGCTGAGATTGAGCTGGGACTCTTTGGCGAGCACCTCGGCGGCCGAACCGAGACAGCGCTCGCGAAGACCCTCGTAGGCGACCTGCACCATCGTCTCGACGGCGTCGGCCTGGACGGAAAGGGCGTGCTCGACCTCGGACAGGTGGCGTTGCAGCAGTTTGCTCATGACGGGGCATACCTCAAGCGGGGACGGGCGTAGGTTCGCCCGACATAACCGCTCTGGCGCTCGCGCGGGACGTCGTCCCAGCCGCGGGCGTCTTCATCGGGGCTTAACACTGTCTTAATAATAGATCAGCCCCCATCAGAAGGCGAGATCATTCTGCGCAGAGACGCGACGGCGAGGCTTGGTCTGGCCGCTTATCCCGTTCAGCGCGTTAGTCACGCTCATCCACTTCACACCCGCAGCCGAAGCTGCCGCTAGCATCAAAGGCCGCGCAACCGCAGTTTCGGCAGCGGCAGGGCGGCAATCGGCGGACTTCCCACTTCCACGCGCGGTCATTCACCTCATAGGTCTTCTCGACGAGGTCGCGGACTTGCCGTATTTCACCGCACCGTATGCCCCGGCAGCCCGCGGGATAGCAGCCAGCGGGCCCCGGGTGGCGACAGCACTCACCACCGCAAGTGCCGCAGCCGAGGAGCCTTTCGAGCCAGTCGAACGTGTTAATCGGCGAGCCGCCCGGCTCCCAAGGGCAAAGGATCGGTGGGACCGCGACGTTCTTCCCTTTGACGCACCAGCAGCTCTTCTCCTCTTTGGTCGCCTCGCGCGTTGGGACGCAGACCAAACAATTGTCGCCGTGAGGACACTTCGCCTGAGCGACGGGCGTAAAGCACGAGATCACTGCAAACAACGCGACGAGCGGTCCGAGGGTTTTGCGGCGTTGGCGGGTCATGTTGTTGGAACCCAATGGCGGGAACCGGACGCTAAGGCGTGCCGGCTGATCTTCTAGTCATTAGCCGCGGGGCCTTAGCCCCCGGTTGGCTTGCGAGTCGTAAGGTGATTCACCCGCGGCTATCGCCGACGGCGCAATGCTTTGCTCGCTCAGAAATCGACTTGGAACCGGGTCCCGAGGATGTGGTAGTCGCCGAAGTTGGGCGCCCCGGGCGGCGCGTTGAGGTCGTTGTCGGTGATGTTGCCGTAGATGTAGTTGAACTGCCACTTGGCGTAGGGCGTCCAGTACCAATTCAATGCCGTGGTGACGGCGCGGCCGTCGCCTCCCTGAATGTCTTTGTCGGCGAGGTCGAGATACGACCCCCGCACCGCGACCTGCCAAGCGCCCAGGCCGCTGGCGACGCCGCTCCTGCAGGTATTGACCAGGAAGAAATTCTCGAAGGGGACGAGTCGATCGATCTGTCCGGTTTCCCGATCCCACGGGATGTGCTCGCCCGTCAGGGTGTAAGAGAGGTACGCGTAAGCGCCGTGGAATCGTAGCGGTTCGGCGCCGACGCGATCGACCCAGACGGTCTGCTGCTCGCCCACGAGCTGCCAGGGCCCAAGGTTGACAACGGACTCGAGCCCCAAGAGTTGGTAGTCGGCGGCGCCGGCAATCACCCCGGTGTCCAGCCACCGTTCTTGTGACCGCGCCTCGGGCCGTGTGCGGAAGCGGGCTTCGTTGATCCCCGAGCCGGCGTAATTTTCCGTGGGGGCGTTTTGGGCGGTGTCGGCGTACGAACCGGAAACGGCGAGGTGGATATAGCCGCGGCCATCGGAGGCCTCGTCCCACCAGAGGGTGTTGGCGAGCCGCCCCGCGAGCTCGCCTTGCCAGTTGTCACTGACATACATGCCTTCGCTCTGAATGTTCCTCTGGTTGAAAACGCCGTACCGCCAATTCCAGCCGAGGTCTTCGGTGTGACCCCACGCTTGGACGCCGACCCGTCGGATGCCCGAGTTGAACGCCTCGATTGCCAACGGCCGTTCGAGGAAAACATTGTACAAACTGCTGTTGATCGTATCGAGGCCGTAGGGACGCTTCTGATTGCCAATCAACACTTGCCCGAAGAACGGGACCTCCCGCCATCCCATGTAGACGTCGCGAAACTGCGTATCGTCGCCGCCGGCGAATTCCATGTCCAAGCGGTAGAGCATGTTGCCCGGCAGGTCGCCCTCCGCGCCGAACCGCAAACGTCGGATGCCAACCGTATCTTGTGGGGTGATGTCGGGGTCGCCCGTCTCGAAGCCGTTGACGCCCGGCGAGTCGCCCGGGAAGGTCCAGGCGTCGAAGTGCAGCCGGCCGAAGAGCTGCATTGTCGATTTCTTGTGCCCGCTGGTGACCAGCCGACTGAGGCCGCTGGCGAACTCGCTCTGCGACTCGGCGAGCTCCTCTTGCTTCGACTCCAGCGCCTTGAGCCGCGCCTCAAAGTCGGTCTCAGCGTCGTCCTCTTCGGGCCCCGGGTTTTCCGAAGCGTCGTTGTACGCCGCGTGCCGGACGAGCGCCTCTGCGTGAGCCTGCGCCGCGGCCTCGAGCCGGCCGGCGTCGAGTGTCCAGCCGACGTCCGCC
>JBGSJY010000463.1:0-16925 GCA_041741515.1 Pirellulales bacterium
GGGTCGGCCGGCGCCGGACCGCTCGCCAGGTCGTAAAGCGCCGCCTTGCCGAATCGCAGATAGACGGGCCGGTCGTGCGTCGCCGCCCAGCGGACCGCGGCGCGGGTCTCGCGGTTGTCGGCCGGAGCGAGCACCGTCACGTTGTAGATTGCCCGCAAGGCCGCGAAGTCGTGCAACGAATGGTGGGTACTCCCCAGCGCGCCGTAACTCACGCCCGCGCTAATGCCGACCAGGGCGACCGGCATATCGGAATAGCAAACGTCGTTCTTGATCTGCTCCAGCGACCGCGTCGCCAGGAAGCACGCGGGCGACACCGCAAAAACCGTCTTGCCGCACGACGCGATGCCCGCGGCGACGCCGACGAGGTTTTGCTCGGCGATCCCGACCTCGACGATCTGCCTGGGAAAGGCCTCGCCAAAGGGCTTTAGCTTCCCCGATCCGCGCGAGTCGCTCGTCACGGCGAGGACGTTCCTGTCGCCCGTCGCGAGTTCAAGCAGCGTCTCGGCGAAGACGTCGAGATTCGCCTTGCCCATCCGTAGACCGAGCTTTTCAGCACGTCGCTTGGCTTCGGCGGAATAAGGGCTAGGGGCGAGAGCGCTCATCGAACTGCTCCTTCGAGTTCGGCCATCGCCACCGCGAATTCGTCTGCCGAGGGCACGCCGTGGTGCCACTTGACGACGCCCTCCATGAAGCTCACGCCGCGGCCTTTCACCGTGTTGGCGATCACGCACGTCGGCTTGCCGGTGGCGGCGGGTTGCGACAGCGCCGCGGTCAGTTCGGCGAGGTCATGGCCGTTGAGGCTCACGACCTCCCAGCCAAAGCTGGCGAACTTGTCGTCGAGGGGAGCGTTGCTGCAAACGTCGCGTGTGGCGCCGGTGATTTGCAGGGTGTTGTGGTCGACGATCGCCGTCAAGTTGTCGAGCTTGTAATGGGCGGCGCACATGGCGGCTTCCCAGTTGGACCCCTCGGCCAACTCGCCGTCGCCCAGCAGCGTGAACACACGGTAAGGCGCCGCGTCGAGTTTGCCGGCGATCGCCATGCCGACGGAGACCGGCAGACCGTGACCGAGCGCGCCGGTGTTCATCTCGATGCCGGGAACTTTTCGCGTAGGATGCCCGACGAACGGCGACCCACCTTGGCAGAGCGTCTCGAGCGATTCGGGCGGGTAGAAACCCTTGTCGGCAAGCACCACGTAGAGGGCCTCAACCGAGTGGCCCTTGCTCTGAACATAGCGGTCGCGCAGCGGGTCCTGTGCACTCGCGGCCGAGACGTTCATCACCCGGTTGTAAAGCACGTTGAGGATGTCAAGACACGAAAGGCTGCCGCCCGTGTGGCCGGCGCCGGCGTGGTAGATCGCGCGGAGCACATCGCGGCGGTATTCGGCGCTCTTGCGCCGCAGAGCGTCGTCTGAAAGGGCAGGGGGGGTCATGCCGAGGCGTCCCCCCCGTTATTAAGCCCCTGGTGGTGGTAGGTCTCCCATCCCAAATACGTCTGAAACGCCTCGACGAGCACCGCGGAGGAATGCGACTGCGTCATCACCACGTGGTGCTCGAACCCCTCCTTGCAGACGTGCTTCAAGAGCGACTGCAGGCGCGGCACGTGTGCGACCGCCCGCGTGCCGAAGGTGTTGAGCACGTCGTCGGTGAGCTGCCCCTCGCCCACGTAAGCGCGGATACGCCCCTCGCTGTCGGCGGTGGTAAGCCGGCCGTACGTCAGCGGGCCCGCCGGAGTGCGGCCCTCCATCGCCCCGTAGGTGTTCTCCACTCCCAAAGTGCTGCCCAGAATCGGCGCGGTGGCGATCTTGGCGTCGGGGATAAAGCTCTTGGCCCAGTTGCCGCAGTGGAACAGGGCGCACTTGTCGTCGTCGTCGCCGTAGTTGTTGTTCCAATCCACAAGTGCCGCCGGCGAATCGGCCGCGAGCTGCATCGCGTACATCGTCAGCGTGCCGGTGACGTCCACCTCGCAGGCGCTGGGCATGAACCGCTCGCTCATCATGCTCATCAGCGTGCAAACGTTGCAGCCGAGGTTCTGCTGCACCGAGGTCCAGCACTGGATCGCGGTGGCGTCGAGCGCGTTCTCGGCCATCCAGTCGGCGAGCACGACGCCCATCCGGGCCATCTGTACCAGCTTTTCTTGCGGCACGCCCGGCGCGGCGGCGTAGGCGCCGATGTCGTCGAGCTTCGCCACCACGCGGCGGTCGGCTGCGTCGAGCTTGTTCGCCTGGGCGATGAACTCGGACAGGTCCACCGTTGTGACGCTGACGCCGTTGCGTTCGAGGATCTTCTCGCTGTAGCGGACCGTGTTGAACGCTCCCGGCCGCGCGCCGACCGCGCCGAGGCGGACCCCGCGCAGGCCGTTCACCACGCGGCATACGGCGAGGAACTTACGCAGATCCGCGCGGAAGCTGTCGGACGACGGCGCCGAGACGTGCTTCTCGGTCAGCGTGAAAGGGATTCCCGCTTGGCTAAGGTTGTTACAGACCGAAATCTTGCCGCAGAACGCGTCGCGCCGCCTCGAGACGCCGAGCTGGTTGAGGTCGTCCGGGTACCCCTGCACGAGCACGGGCACGTTGAGGCCGGCAAGCTTGAGCGTGTCCGCGACGCCCTTCTCGTCGCCGAAGTTCGGCAGGCAGACCAGCACGCCGTTGATCTCGTCGCGCCGCTGACGGAACAGCACGGCGCACCGGCGAGCATCGGCGTGCGTTTCGACGCCGCCAAGCTTGGAGTCCTCGACCGAGAGCCAAATCGGCTCGACGCCCAGCTCTGCCAAGAGCTTGGCGAGGTCGGAACGCGCCTCGGTGACGAGCTGGTCGGGGAAAAAATCCCGATTGCCGACGATGACACCCAGCTTCGGGCCGCTATCGGATTTGACGCCGCGATGGGACATAAGTGGCTCGCGTCGTGCGAACGGGTTGGGGGCTTATTTTTATTTCTTTTTCACCCGCGAATGACGCTAATGACCGCGAATAGATTCGATCGCTCTCGCGATTCTCTTCGTTTTATTCGCGCCGATTCGCGTTACTCGCGGGCTCAGCTTTTTTTAAAGTGATTTCAAACGCGTGGGCGAAATGCGTCGGCGGCTCGGCTGGGAGAGTCGCTTCGAGCCCCGCATCGGTCTGTCGCCAGTTGATCGTCTCGTCACTCCCCAGCAGCACGACCTCCGCTATCGCACCAGCAGTGTTCCCCAGCGACTCAATCATCAGCTTTCCGTCCTCGGGCCACGCCAGCGCGATCGCGTACACCTTGTCGCCTTTGGCGGTGAAGCGGATGTCGCGGCCGGTGAACTCGGGGCGCCTGGCGTCGGTGAACGAGCCGGCAGCTTCTTCGGTGGGGCCTTCGCCGAAGCGTGTCCAGGGGCGGGTCCCGTAGATCGCCGCGCCATTGACTCGCAGCCAGGCGCCGATCTCGCGGAGCATCTTCTGCTCGGGCGCGGGAATCGTGCCGTCGGCCTTCGGCCCGATATTCAACAGCATCACGCCATTCTTGCTGACGACGTCCACGAGGTCGTCGATGATCTCGCCAGTTGGCTTGTAGTCTTGTCCCTCGATGTAGCCCCAGGAGTTCCGCGACACCGACGTACAGGTTTGCCACAGCTCGGGCTGGATGCCGGCGAACTTGCCCCGCTCGACGTCGAGGACGCCCGTGCCGCGGGGAAAGGAATGACCCTCCCACTCCTTGAAGTTGATCGCCGGCTCATAACCCGCCTCAGCGGCGCGGTTGTAGTAGTAGGCGGCGAACCGCTGTAGATACGGCTGGAACGCCGGCTGGCAGATCCACCAGTCAAAGTACATCACGCGCGGCTCGTACTTATCGACGATCTCGCACGAGCGGAGCAGCCAGTCGTCGAGGAACTCCCTGCTGGGCGGCTCCGACTGGTTCTCGGCGACGCGTTTGTCGCGCGCGGGGCCGTAGAGCGTCGCGTACTGGCTGTCCTGCACATCGGAGTCGATCTGCCGGCCCCCGCCGTAGAACCACCAGTTCTCCGCGCGGTGCGACGAGGCGCCAACGGTTATTCCCCGCTCGCGGCATGCCGCTACAAGGTCGCCAATCAGGTCACGACGCGGTCCCTTCTTCGCGGCGTTCCACTCGGTGAGCTGGGTGTCGTACATCGCGAAGCCGTCGTGGTGTTCGGCGACCGGCACGACATATTGCACGCCCGCTTCGTGGAAGAGTTCGGCCCAAGCGGCGGGTTCAAACTTTTCGGCCTTAAAGTCGGCGATGAGGTCCTTGTAGCCCACCTCCGTGGGCGCGCCGTAGGTCTTCAGGTGATGCTCGTACTCGGGCGAGCCCCTGCGGTACATGTTCCGCGGGTACCACTCACTGCCGAAGGCGGGCACGCAGTAGGCGCCCCAGTGGATGAAGAGCCCGAACTTGGCGTCGGCGTACCAGTCGGGAATCTCGAAGCCCTTGAGCGATTCCCAAGTCGCTTTGAACGGCCCGACATTGGCGACCCGGTCGATCTCCGCCAAACGCTGCTCCGCCGCCTCTTCCGACAACTGCGGAGCAAACGGCTGCCCGATTCCGGGCGCCTGCTCGGCGCCGACACGCAGCAGATAGTCGAGCTCTTTCTGCGTGACCTTGAGCACCGTGCCGTGCTTGTGACCCTCGGGGAACTTCGCCGGCGCTTTGGTAAAGATGACGAAATCCTTGGTAGCTAGCGCGCCGTACTGCTTTTCGCCGTAGTTGTCGAAATAGACGATCCACTCGTCGCCGACGCGGGCGACCGTGGGGCCTTCGGTCATCTTGTCAGTGATTGGCGCCGAGACATTCCGCCACGGCCCTGTCGGCGAGTCCCCCTCGGCGGTGCGCAGCGCAAGCACCGGGCGGGTGTTGTCCTTGAGCACTAGCTTGTAGGCCGGGCCACCGTCTCTACCCCAAGGCACAACCACCGCGTCGATGACGCTAAAGCCCGGCTCGCAGAAGAGTTGGGGGGGCGTGAACTCCTCGAAGTCCCGCGTCGTCGTGTAGTACATCCGGTGGTTGTTGTGACGCTTTTCCTCTCCGTCAGGGTACCGGCCGGGGATCGTCGAGGCCCAGGCAATGACGAAGCGCTCTTGCGAATCGTCGTAAAAAACCTCCGGCGCCCAGACGTTGACGGTCGTCGGCTCGTGCGCCATCACCGGCAGCAGCCGCTGCGGCGACCAATGCACGAGGTCTTTCGATGACGCGTAGCCGAAGCCCTGGTCGCCGCGCCAAGCGGTGGTCCAGACAAGATGGAACGTCCCGTCGGGCCCGCGTATGAGGCTCGGGTCGCGCATTAGCTGGCCCGAGCCGACCCAAGGCTTGAGGAACACACCTGGGACCCGCTGCCAGTCAAGCCCGTCACGGCTCCAAACGAAGCGCAACCCCGCGTCGGCGGGCTCTTCGAAGGAGGTGAAGAGATAGACCGTCGCGTCCGGATCGTCCGTGCTTTCACATTTTCCTGCAGCGCCCGTGAGGAGGCAAATCAACGAGCAGGCGATACGGAGGAGACGCCGCCGAAAAACTCGACCGCCGCCAACAGCGCCTCGCGGTGCTATCCCCTTAGCAAACGGCATCGTCACCACGGAACGGTGGGGTCAGAGGCCTCGTCGTTGTTACGGTCGCCGAGGTTGTTCCACACGTACCTTTCCACGTCGAGGCTGTAGGAATGCACCGACCCATCACACAGCGCCGCCTGAACTACGCCGGGATGAGGGGAGCCGGCTGACTTCTGATAGAGGGCTTTAAGCGAGTTCAGATCGTTGGCATTAATGGTAGAAAGATCGGTGTCCTGATAGGGTCGTTCGCCGAAATTTCGTGAGTTGTCGATATCGTAGCCTGAGTAGATAGAATTGTTGTCGCCGTTGTGGAGACCATTCTCGTACAGTGGTTGTGGCAAGTATTTTTCGACCACCATCGCTGTCTTCGACGTGCCATCGGTGATCTGCCTGAACTTCGCCCCCCAACGCGGGCCGATGATTCCATTTTGCGGTAATGGCCGAACGTCAGCGCCATTCGTTCCGCACAGAGGGTAGTCGGAGTAGCAGGTCGGACCGGGGCCGGGAGTATGGTTCGAAGCCCCGCCGTTGGCGGCGTAGTCGTTCTTCGCCAGGAGCCCGTCATCCGGCGTGGCGGCATTGTAGATAAGGTTCTTGTTGGTGACGTTTACCGGGTAGGGCTGGACGGCGCGTCGAGACGGGCAGATCACGGTCGCGATCGGAGTGGCGTTCAGTTGGAGTAGGGCCATCCTTTTCGCTCCAAACTCTTGGCTTATGTCATTGCCAAGACCGGCGGCGATTTGTTGGACCGATGTCTCTTCGATGAACGGCGAGATCGAAAAAAGCCAGCCGCCGGGTTGCTTCTGCCCTACGCCCCAGTCGGGATCGCCTGTCCATTGAAATCCCCATCCACCGGATGGCATCTCCTTATGGGTCGATTCGTAGTTGAGGCACGCCAGCGACAGCTGCTTCAATTGGTTCTTGCATTGGTTGCGCCGCGCGGCCTCACGGGCCGCTTGGACGGCCGGCAAGAGCAGCGCCACGAGGATGCCGATGATCGCGATGACCACCAACAACTCGACAAGCGTGAAGCCGAAGCGGGGCTTCTCACCGCGCAGCCGATTCTCTCCCCGCAGCAGGGGAGCACGCATGGTTTCGCGATTCATCCGAAGAGCACTCCGTGAAGAGTCTGACGCGCACCTGCCGCGGCATGCGGGGCGTCGCCTCGATTAGTTCCAATCGTATCATTCCAGGTCATCGCTTCACCTCAAACGGACCGCCCCGTTTCCAGACAGAGGATAACCTCACACAACACCAACAATGCGGCGCCCGATTCTATGCGGGCGTCGGCCAGCAGCTCTGTAACTCGTCTCAATCTCCGACCCGCGCCGGCCGGGACTTCCGCACGGCCTCGCGGTACTCGCTCGGCGGCATCCCTTCGTGCGACAGGAACGCCAGCCTCAGCCGTTCGCGGCTCGGGAATCCGGCGAGGTAGGCTACCGCCTTGATCGGCGAGTCGGTGTCCGCCAGTAGCCGCTTCGCTCGGCTCAGCCGGCAGGCGTTGATCTCGTCAAGCACGGTCCGGCCGAGGACCTCCGAGAAGCGTCGGTCGAGCGTTCGCCGCGTCACCGGCAGTTTGCGGGCCACGTCGTTCACTCCCAGGGGCGGGTTGTGCTCGTGGTTCCAGATGATCTCCAGAGCCTTGCGGACGATCTCGTCTTCGACCTGCTCTTCTTGATGGGCCATGACTTCGACTTCCTCCACAGCGGGCTGGGGGTCCGGAACGGGCGGCGGGTCCGTTGCTTGTCGCTGCGTCTCCGTTGCTTGGCGAAGCGATTCGTCCAACAGGGAGAGTGCGTCCGGCATTGCGCTGACGCCCGTCGCCTGTCCCCACTGAACCTGCTCGATAAGGGCGTCATACGCGGCCCGCAACCGCATCGTCTGCTCGATGCCGAAGACGCAGTTCGCGGGGCTGATTCGGCCCGCTTGCAGTCGGCGCGCAATCGCGTCGCCGTGCAATGACACCCAACGCTCGTTCCACCCGCCGCCCGGCATCGGCCGGTAACGGTGCCACACGCCGGGGAAGAGGAAGATCAGCACATCCCCCACCAGACGGATCGGGCCGGTCGCCTCCGACTCGAACTCGCCATTCGCGCCGGTCAGCAGCAGGACTTGGTGCTCCGGCAGGGTGCGTCCGGTCCGCCAGCTGTAGGTGTAAAGCGTCGGGTGATGCCGCCGAGGGTAACAGTCGCCGGGGCGGACCTCGTCACGCCCGACGCCGGTGACCCGCGTCGCGGCGAGGTCCCCGCTGCGGTCGGGCAGGTAACGGAAGAACTGGCCCCCGATTGGATTCGAGGCGCCGTAATTCGGGGCAAGAGCGTCAACCGCCCGATCGCTCGGCAGAACGCGTCCGGCCCGCTTGGCAGTGGGGCGTACGTCGAGCCTTGAGAATTCGCTGCGGTTGATAAGAACGCCCGAGCAAATCGTGGTCATGGCGTTGTCCGAAAGGTGAAAAACAAGGGAGATGAAGAGGGATCGTTCCGGAGCCGGGCTCAGTTGCGGGGCAAGTCCTGCCGAACATAGTCGGGCAGGTTGATCGTCCCGAGCCGGACGGGCGCGTGGTTTTCACGTTGCTGCAGCGACTGCTCCCGGGACGTGCGGATGTGGCTCACCACCAACCGCTGCGCCGCGTCGGCGTCACGCGCCATCAGCGCTTCGACAATCGTGCGGTGGGCGGTGTTGGCGTTGCGGATCCGCTCGACCGAATGCTCGCCGCGGCGGGCGCTGAACATCGCTGAGATGCTGCGGGTATTCTCGATCAACTCGGTCAAACGGCGGTTGCCGGCCGAAGCGATGATCAGCATGTGGAAGGCCATGTCGGCGGCGAGGAAGCGTCGCAGCGATTCGCCGTCCAACCGACTGCTGTCCATGAGCGCCGCGGTGGCCACTTCCGCCTCGATCGAGTCGCACAGCGAGGTTAGCTCGCCGAGGGCCTCGGGGCTGATCCTCAGGGCGGCCTTCGACGCCGCCATCCCTTCGAGGGCCTCGCGGATCTCGAAGAGTTCCACCAGTTCGTTGGGGGAGACTTCACGGACGATCGTCCCGTAGCGGGGAACCTGCTCGACGAGCCCCTCGTGCGAGAGCCGACGGAGCGCTTCGCCGATGGGCGTGCGGCTGATCCCCAAATCCTTGGCCAGCGCCGCTTCGGAGACGACCGCTCCCGGCGCAAGCTCGCCGGTGGTGATCCGCTCGCGGAGGCGGCTATAAGCCTCACTCGATCGACTGGTCCGCTTGTGCATAGGTACAAGCCAGCAAGGAATGAGCCACCAAGAACCACCCAAACAGGGGGTGAGTTGCTTGGAGAACGGATGAGGGACTGAAGAGTATTTACGCGGCCGAATGGGCCTGCCACGCCACTGGAATTCCAGTAGCGTCTCAGTACAGTGTCAGTTTCGAAGGGGGTAGGGTCAACCTTTACGCAGGGCGCCCGATTGCAATGTCGGTGCGATTCCTCGCAACTCGGTAGCGCCGTCGCGACGCGCTACGCCCCCGCCTGAAACGCTTACCATCGCCTACGGCAACTTTGCGGTCTGCGCTCTTCCGGCGAGCTGGTGCTGCTATGGCGGACCCCAGCAAAGGGGTGTCTTAAAGCGGGGCTCTCTAAAGAACCCGCATCGAACGGGCTGGCGAGTAGGCTGAAGCAACGTCGTCGCGCCGCACCACCGTGCTAGGGCTGTCGCGAATCACGACAACAGAAACTCATCTCAGGAGCGGGGAGATTGGTCCGCCTGGTCACAACCACGATTTGCCTAACCCGCGTGAGCTTCATCGCTGCGTGGGCGCTGGCAATCGTCGCCGCGCCGCCGATGGCGCGTGGCGAGGCGCACTCGCCGGTTCTCGTCAGTGACTTCATTGACGACGCCCCGCCCTACCCCTCGTGCCATGCCTCGACGATTGCCGAGGTCGGGGGGGATCTTATCGCCTCCTGGTTCGGCGGAACCCACGAACGCCATCCCGACGTCGGGATCTGGGTCGCTCGCAAAGCGACAGCCGGCGCGGGGGAGAGTGCTTGGTCGACGCCGATCGAGGTAGCGAACGGCCAGTTCGAGGGCGAGCGCTATCCGGCCTGGAACCCGGTGCTCTTCCAGCCGTCGAGCGGCCCGCTGCTGCTCTTTTACAAGATCGGTCCGTCGCCGCAGAGCTGGTGGGGCATGCTCATCACTTCGGACGATGGCGGCCGCTCGTGGTCAGCGCCGAGGAGGTTGCCCGACGGCATCCTCGGGCCGATCAAGAACAAGCCGATTGAACTCGACGACGGCGTCATTCTGTCCCCCTCGAGCAGCGAGGACCATGGTTGGCGGGTCCACTTCGAGAGAACCACCGACTACGGCCGGACGTGGGAAGCGACCCCCCCCGTCAACGACCCCGAGTCGATCCGCGCAATTCAGCCCAGCCTGCTGCGTCACGGCGACGATGTGCTGCAAGCGATCGGCCGCACCCGTGATAGCGGCGTCTTCCAAGTCTGGTCGCATGACAACGGGCTTACCTGGGGCGAAATGACGACCACCGGCCTGCCGAACCCGAGCTCCGGGACCGACGCGGTCACGCTGGCCGACGGGCGCCACCTGCTCGTCTACAACCACAACCCCAACTACAAAGGCCGGTCGCCGCTGAACGTCGCGGTCTCGGACGACGGCAAGGCATGGCGAGCGGCGCTGGTGCTCGAGGACGAGACCAAGCACAAAGCCGGTTACTCGTACCCGGCCGTGATTCAGACGAGCGACGGGCTCGTTCACATTACCTACACGTGGCGCCGTGAGCGGATTAAGCACGTGGTGCTCGACCCTTCGCGGCTCGACGGTCCGGTGATCGTCGATGGCAATTGGCCTGAATCGGTGAGGCCTGAATCATCAGGGATCCCCGAATGACTGCGATTCCCATTGTAATTTTCGCAATCACGCCGCGCCTTTTTTCCCTGAGGGGCGCACTGACCACTACCTTCGTTGGGGCCCTCGTATCACGACGGGCTCCCCTACCGTGCGTCGCCGCATAGGATATCGGCATGGCTCAACTCCTCACCGACGGTCCGCTGCGTGGCATTGTCCCGCCCCTCGTGACGCCGCTCACACCGGAGGAAGGGCTCGACCGCGACGCCCTTGAGCGTCTTATCGAGAACGTCCTCGCCGGGGGCGTCCATGGGCTGTTCGTCCTGGGGACCACGGGCGAAGGCCCGTCGCTCAGTTACAGCGTGCGGCGCGCAATGGTTGAGGCGGCTTGCGAGATCGCGGCCGGCCGCGCGCCGGTGCTCGTGGGCGTGACGGACACGTCCCTCGCCGAGGCGATCGACATGTCGCTGGCGGCCACGGAGGCGGGCGCCGACGCGGTTGTCTTTGCCCCGCCGTGCTATTTCCCCATCGACCAAGCCGACCTCGCCCGCGCCGTCCGACGCTTGGCGGCGGAGTCACCGCTGCCGGTGATGCTCTACAACATGCCGGCTCTCACCAAGACGATCTTCGAGCCTGAGACCGTCCGACAGCTGGCCGACGAGCCGACGGTCATCGGCCTCAAAGACAGCTCGGGCGATCTCGACTACTTCCGCCAGATGCGTCAAGTCATGCGCGAGCGGAGCGACTGGAGTCTGATGGCCGGTCCCGAGCACCTGCTCGCCGAAACCGTCGCGATCGGCGGCGACGGCGGCGTCTGCGGCGGCGCGAACGTCTTTCCGCGGCTGTTCGTCCGGCTCTTCGAGGCGTGTGTGTCGAGCGATGCCGCTGCTTGCCACGAGCTGTGCAGCCGCGTCGATCGGCTCGGAGACCTCTACCGCCTGGGGACCAACCCGGCGCTGTCGGTGATCCAAGGCATCAAGGCGGCGCTCGCCGAGCGTGGCGTCTGCGCCGCGACGCTCTGTTCCCCCTTCTCTCCCTTGTGCAACGGTGAAATCGACATGGTGCGGAATATTCTCCGCGACGTCGAGACGGCCGACGACCTAACCGGTCGTGTCAGCCCTGCCGCGGCGCCGGTGTAACAACCCTAAGTAGCATCTCCGATGCACGCCCGTCGGCTCTCACGCCGCAGCGATCCCATGCCCCGCTCGGCGCCGGCCGGCTTTACGCTCGTCGAGTTGCTGGTGGTGATTGCGATCATCGGCGTGCTCGTCGCGTTGCTCTTGCCCGCCGTGCAGGCAGCGCGTGAGGCGGCGCGGCGCACCGAGTGCGCCAATCACCTCAAGCAGATCGCGCTGGGGGCGAGCAACCACGTCGCGGCTCACGGGCACTTCCCGACCGGCGGCTGGGGATACCGCTGGGTCGGTGACGCCGACTCCGGTTACGGCGAGAAGCAGCCCGGGAGTTGGGCTTACAATCTGCTGGCGTTCACCGAGCACTACGCATTGCGGGACCTGGGGCAGGGCGTGCTCGCGACGCTCACCTCCGGCCAGCCGACGCCGGCCAACCTGCGCGCCGAGATGTACCAGCTCGTGACGACGCCGCTCGACCTCTTCATGTGCCCCTCGAAGCGCGAGGTGACTGCCTACCCGCTCGTCGACTCGACCTTCCCGGTCCTCGCCTACAACACCCAGGATTGCGAGGTGGGGAGTTGCTTTGTCGCCCGCGGCGATTACCGCTCTTCGGCGGGCAACCAGAGCCGAGCGGACAGCATCGGACCGGCGCCCGGGAGCATCGCCGACTTCCTCGCCGAGCCGCGCCTCAAAATCTATAACGGAGTGGTCTACGTCCGCAGCATCGTCCGGATGGGACAAGTCACCGACGGCGCGTCGCACACGGTGCTGGCAGGAGAGAAGGCGCTTGACCCGCGTTACTACGCCACGGGGACGCACTCCGCCGACGATCAGGGTCTCTACTCAGGGCACGACGAAGACAACTCCGGAAACACCGGCGAAGGGGTCTACCTTGAGTCCCACGCAGGAAACCCTTTCCCGCCGACCTCGGACACCGACGGCAAGTTAGACAAAAAGTTTCGGTTTGGCTCGGCGCATCCCGCTGGGACTCTGATGGCTTTTTGCGACGGCTCGGTGCGACTTTACGGTTTCGACGTCGATCCGATGGCTTTTGCGCTGCTTGGCGGACGTAATGACGGCGAAACGCGGCAGTAAGATCAACTCTGTCTTGCAAACCGCTCCCGTACACTCAAGACTAAGTCCCTAAAGCCTCGTCGCTCCTTCTCTCGTCTCGAAAGCCCATCATGCTCCAAAACAAAGCCTTCTGGGTCGCCGTCGTCGCAGCGATCGCCGCGGTTGCTTATGTCCGCTCGACGGCCTCGCAGCCGGAGCAGCTCAAGACCGACCCGGTGACGGTCGCCTTTATCACCGCCGGCGCAGGAGACTATTGGGACGCCGCGATCCAGGGCGCGCAGGACGCTGCCGACCAGCAGGGCATTACGCTGAATGTCGTCAAGCTCAAGAGCCCCGAGAGCATTGAGGAGCAGATGCAGGCTCTGTCGGTCGTCAGCATGTCCAACGCCGACGGCGTGGCGATCAGCCCGATCGACCCCGACCGAGAGACGCCCGTCCTTACTCAGATCGCCAGCATCAAGCCGCTGGTGACCTACGACTCCGACGCGTCCAAGTCCGCCCGGCATGGCTACATCGGCACGAGCAACTTCAGCGCGGGCTTGGTGGCCGGGACGCTGGTGAAAACCGCGATCCCCGAGGGGGGGAAGATCGCCGTCTTCATGGCGAACGACACCAAAGAGAATCTCATCGAGCGCAAGGGCGGGCTACGGACCCGTATCGCCGAGTCTCCCGACCCCGATGCGTCGCCGGTGGACCCCCGGTACTCCATCGTCGGCTTTTATACCGACGACGGCGACAACGACGTCTGCGCGAAGAAGGTCGATGAACTTCTCGAAGAGCACCCCGATGTGGCCTGCATCGTGACGCTCAACGCACGCCAGGGGCCGGTCGTCCTCAAGCAGCTCGACGCCAAAGGCAAGACGGACGCCGTCAAGTTGATCGCCTTCGACACATCCGACGAAATGCTCGACGCGGTCGAATCGGGACGCGTCTACGCGGCCGTCGCTCAAGACGCCTACAAGTACGGCTACGAGGCCGTAAAAATGGTGGGCTACCTCTGCCGGGGTGAAGAAGAGTTTTTGCCGGTCGTCGGTCGCGGCGCTATCCACATCAGCGTCGAACCGGTCCGCAAGGACAACATCGCGGCCTATCGAGATCGGATCGAGGCCCGTCGCGGAAAATCTAAGGGCTGACATGCAGGACCCCACGAAGACGGACATCGGGCCACGGATTGCGAGGGGCGGGATCGCGTCGGTCATCAGGGCTACAGGGCTTACCGCGTTAGCCTGGTTCGTCGTGTCAGGGACGGCGGGCGTCGCCACCGCTGCCGATCCGCGGCTGGACAATCTCGTCAATCTTCGCAAAGACCGCTTTCCGTTCACGCCTCCCGAATCGGCGGCGGCGTGGGACGAGCGGTCCGCCGAGGTGCGTCGCCAGGTGCTCGTCGCCGCGGGTCTGTGGCCGATGCCGCAGCGGCCGATTCCTCACGGAAGAGTGCTCCGCAGGGTCGAGGGCGACGGCTACACCGTCGAGGCGGTCCAACTGGAGAGCTTCCCCGGTCATTTAGTCACCGGCAGCCTCTACCGCCCCGCTGCTGAGACCGATACCAAGCGGGCCGCGGTGCTCTGCCCGTACGGCCACTGGCCCGACGGCAGGTTCAATGCGTTCAAAGATGAGTCGCTCGCCGACCAGATCAAGGCGGGCGCCGAGCGCTACGAGCGTGGCGGCCGCGCTCCGCTGCAAGCCCGCTGCGTGACGCTCGCCCGCATGGGGTGCGTCGTTTTTCTCTACGACATGCTTGGCTACGGCGACAGCCGGCAGATCTCCTTGCAGGCGATACACGCCCCCGGCGAAGAGACGGTCCTCACCGACGACAACGCCTGGGGGTTCTACAGCACCCAGGCCGAGCTGCGGATGCAAGGCCCGCTGGGAGTCCAGACCTACAACTCGCTCTGCGCGCTCGACTGGCTCCAGTCGCTCCCCGATGTCGACCCGAACCGGATCGGCGTCACCGGGGGTAGCAGCGGAGCGACACAGACTCTGATGCTGTGCGCGGTGGACGACCGCCCCGCGGTGGCGTTCCCCGTCGTGATGGTCTCGACCGCGATGCAAGGGGGCTGTGGCTGCGAAAACGCTTGCTGCCTGCGGCTGGGGACTTCGAATGTAGAGTTCGCGGCTCTGATGGCGCCGCGGCCGCTCGGCATGGCCTCGGCCGACGACTGGACCCGCAACACTGCCAACGATGGCTTCCCCGAGCTGCAGAGGCTGTATGCGATGCTCGGCGTCCCCGACCGCGTCATGCACGCCTCGCTCATTCAGTTCCCGCACAATTACAACTACGCCAGTCGAGCGGCGATGTATCCGTGGCTCGACCGCTGGCTGGGACTCGAAGCGGGCGCCGGTGTCGTCGAGATCGACTTCGAACCAGTCACACCCGCCGAGATCCGCAGTGTGCCGGCTATTGACGACGCCGCGGTCGATCGTGGCTATGAGGTAGCGCTCATGAAGACGATCGAGGCTAAATCCGCTGAGGCCCTCGCCAAACTGATGCCGACCGACGCTTCAACTCTCCGCGATTACAAGGACGCGATCGGCAAGGCGCTCCACGTTCTTCTGGACGGCGCCGAGAACGCGCTCGAGGGGAGCGACGCGAACGCTCTAGACGCGACCAAAGCCGAGGGCCACTCGGTCATCACTCTCTCGATCGCCAATAGCGATGCCGGAATTGAACTCCCGGCGCTTGCGCGGCTCCCCCGCGACGTCCAGACGATCGCCATCGTCGCAAGTGGCGCCGGCAAGTCAGCGATCGGCCCCGCCGACGCCCCCCCCACCGATCTCGCGGCGGCTCTATTAAAGAGCGGCTTTGGCGTCGTTGGTGTCGATCTCTTCGCCCAAGGTGACTTGGCGCCCGATGCCGGCCCGCTCACCGAAATGCCGGTCGTTCCCGACCAGCGCCCCGTGGCGTCGCTCACCTACGGCTACAACCGCACCGCCGTCGCGCACCGGGCGAGCGACTTACTAGCGACGATTGCGGCGGCCCGAAAGCTCCAACCGTCCGTCAAAAACGTAGTGGTAGTCGTGGAACCCGATGCGACGCCCTATGCCGTTGCCGCGCTAGCCCTGGCGGGCGCAGCGGTCGATGCGGCGCTGATGGACACTGGCGGCTTCCGCTTCGCGGGGCTCCGCTCGTGGCGAGACCCGCAGTTCCTGCCCGGCGCCGTTAAGTACGGCGACGTCCCCGGCCTGTTGGCCCTCGGCGCGCCCCGGCCAGTAATTCTCATTAGCGAGCCTGCCGACGATACTCCCTCGTTGGCTACCCAGGCCTACGCTGCCGCGGGAGCCTCGGAGCGGCTCGTCCGCCTCGGCCCGGAGGCGACCGTTGAGTCGGCGGTCCGCGAGCTGGCCGAGATACTCGCGCGGTAACGCCGTTCCTACGATTCTTCTTGAGAAGCCCGCTATGCTGTTGCCCGCGTCCCGATGTGTCCTGACCGCTGGCTTTTTGGCCGTAGCGATTGTCGCCAGCGCGTCTGAGGCGCTGCGCGTCGGTGGCCTGACGTGCGAGTTTGCTGTCGATCCCTTAGGGGTCGATGTCAAGTCGCCACGTCTGTCCTGGCGGCTCGAGTCCGATCGCCGCGGCGCCAAACAGACGGCGTACCAAATCACCGCCACCGGGCACGACGGCGCAAAAATCTGGGACACGGGCAAACTCAGAAGCGCCGCGACGCAGCTCATCCCTTACGCCGGTGAGCCGTTGCATTCGTCGCAGGCGGTCACTTGGCGTGTCCGAGCCTGGGACGAACAAGGCGCCGCCAGCGACTGGAGCACTCCGGCGACCTTCACGATGGGCGTGCTCAATCCCGACGACTGGGCCGCCCAATGGATCGTCGCCCCGTGGCAGACCGAGTCGATCCTGATGCGGAAGGCCTTCGAGGTAAAACCGGGCCTCCGGCGAGCGATCGCTCATGTCTGCGGGCTCGGGCACTTCGAGATGAACCTCAACGGACAGAAGTCGGGCGACGGCCTCTTAGCGCCGGGTTGGACGAAGTACGACAAGACCTGCCTCTACGAGACGCACGACGTCACACCGCTGCTCACCGAGGGCGCCAACGCGGTGGGACTTATCCTCGGCGACGGCATGTACCATACCGAACGCCGCAACCGCTTCAGTAAGTTCCAAGGGACCTTCGGACCGCAGCGCCTGATCCTGCAAATCGAACTTGAGTACGCCGACGGCTCGACCGAGCGCGTTGTCACCGACACGTCCTGGCACGTCGATCCCGGGCCGATCACGTACAACGACGTCTACGGTGGCGAGGACTACGACGCCCGGCAGCTGCCGAAGGGTTGGGATGAGCCCGGGTTCGACGACTCGGCGTGGCCGCATGCGGTGGAGTTGGTGCGGCCCGGCGGCGAGCTGCGGGGCCTGACCGCCGCGGC
>JBGSJY010000464.1:0-2797 GCA_041741515.1 Pirellulales bacterium
GCCCCGGCGAGGGCGACGCCCAAGGCCTCCCCGACGAAGCAGACCTCGAAGCCGCTTTCCTGCTTCTCGCCGACAGCCTCGCCGCGGCGCGGCTCGAAGAGGGCGCCGCGGCGCCGAGCGAACCGGTCAAACTAGGGCGCTTCCACGTCCTCGAGGAGCTTGGCAGAGGCGGCTTCGGGATCGTCCTGCGCGCCTTTGACCCCGACCTCGAGCGGACCGTGGCGCTCAAGATCCCGCGGCCCGAAAAGCTGCTCAGCGGCGCCGCCCCCGATGACTTCGTCCGCGAGGCGCAGGTTGTCGCCACGCTTGAACACCCGGGGATTGTCCGCGTCTACGAGTCGCAGCGGATCGGTCCCATCTGGTACATCGCCTCGCAGTTCTGCGAAGGGCCGACCCTCGGAGAATGGGTCCGCGCAGCGCCCGAGCGCGTCACCCCTGCGGCGGCGGCAGACATCGGGCGGCAGATCGCGGCCGCGGTGCACCACGCCCACCAGCGCAGTGTGCTGCACCTCGATCTGAAGCCGGAGAACATCCTGCTCGAGTTGCCGGACACGCCAGAGAAGTTTCCTACGGCCTTGGTGACGGACTTCGGCCTCTCCGGCCAGATCGAGACTCCCTCTCCCGGGCGCGTGGTCGGCACGCCCGCCTACATGGCGCCCGAGCAGCAACGCGGGGACGCGTCGCAGATCGGCGTCGGGACGGACGTCTTCGGGATCGGGGGGATTCTGGCGGCGTGTTTAGGGCGGAAGGTCCGCCCGACGGGAGAGATCCGCCCGGCTCGCGGGCAGGCAGGTGACGTCGCCCGCTCGGCAATCTACGCGGCGCCGACGCCCCGCGACCTCGCCGCGATTATCGACAAGTGTCTTGCCGACCATCCCGCGGACCGGTACAGCTCGGCGCAGTCCTTGGAAGACGACCTGTCCAGGTTTCTGCGGGGCGATCCGGTGCGGGCCCGTCCGATCGGCCTCGCGGCGCATTGCTGGCGCGCCGTGAAGAAGCGCCCCGTCACCGCGGCGAGCTTTGCCCTGCTGGTCGCAGCCGTTGCCGTCGGAC
The DNA here is from genome assembly GCA_041741515.1 of Pirellulales bacterium. GTDB lineage: Bacteria > Planctomycetota > Planctomycetia > Pirellulales > Lacipirellulaceae > Botrimarina. Next base: position 1,054 of record JBGSJY010000464.1, read on the forward strand.
TTGCGGTCTCGTCGCGCGCCCGGGAAGAGGCCGCCAAAATCTTCCTGCAGTGGCACGACGAACAACACGCCCACGCGGTGACCGGCGAACAGCTGCAAAGAGTGATGCAAGACCTGACGGTGGAGGTGCTCGGGTCCGTCGCGCAAGATCGTCACCTGGCTTCTAGTAACTACGGCCATCTTGAGTTACTAGCGAGTCTTCCCTCCCCGCAAGCCGTCCGGCGCGAGGGGGCCGCCGCGAGTCCCCTCTGCGAAGCGGCGTGGCGCGCCATGTCGATCAGCTTAGCGCTGGCCGACGGCGAGCGCCAATGGACTGCCGCCGCTTCGAGCAAGGCGCTCGGCGATGGGATCGAGGCTTGGAACAAGGTGATCGCGATTGCGCCCGAGGACGACGGCTGGCAGCGATGCCTCGTCCTCCACCTGCTCATTTACGCCGGCAGGCACGGCGATGGCGACTGGCTGGCGTGGCGAAACGACCGGCAAGGGCGCCCCCGAATCGATCCGAAGGTCCGCCTCGCGGTTGAGCAACAGTACGCCAGCACCGTCCTCGAGTCCGTCGAGCGCTGGCGTGCCTGGCAATCACTGCCGACGTCGCGCGGAATGCTCGAGGCCGTGATCGCTTTGAAGCCCTTGAACGGCGACGAAGACCTTCAAGACGAGGAGACGCTCAAATCGGTACGGGCCCGCCGACTTCTCGCGCGGCTGCATCACTCCCGCGACGCCATGGCAGCCGGAACAACGACTTTGCGAACCGTCCTGGCGATGGCCCAACGGGCTCCCGCGGCGGAAAAGTGTGGTCCAAATACGGCGGCAGAGATTGCTGAGGTGCTCAGAGTCGGGTCGGACTCCTTCCGCCGCACCGATCAACTACGCCAGATCAAGATGCTGCACGCCGCAATGGTCTACGCCGAACGCGCGTGGGGCGACTCAACCGAGATCGAAGACGTTATACGGTTGTCCGGGCTGTACCGTCACCTCGCCCTCGTAGAATCCAAGAGCGAAGAGTTTGTCGGAGCCCGGCGTTCGTTGCTTGCCGCTTTGGAGATCGCGCAGCCCGACCGTCCTGCGTTACCGACCGACCGCCGCCTACTCCGCCGTATTACCCATCTAAGCCGACGCATGGTGTTCGTTGCGGATCAACTTGGTAACGGGGAAGAAGCGGTCGAGGCGCTACGCCTCGCGGTGCGCGCCTTCGAGGCGATGAATCTCTCCGCGGACAATGACCGTGCCGATTGGATGGCCGCTTGCGATCTCTCACTCGAGTTGTCCAATCGGCTGCAGTCGGCCGGCGAAACAGAGGAGTCGGCCCAAGTCCGCCGCGCTCATGTGTCCTTCGTTTCGGCGTTGCCCCCGCGGTACGCTGAGCATATCGCCTTCTCCCGATTCGCATCGGCGAGAGACGGATCCGCGGCGAATTGAACGTTGCCTTCGGCGACGGGATCAGGGACGTCGGCCGCTACTTGGGAACCGCCGTTAACGCCCCATCGCCCGAGGAACTTTCGCCGCCCGCGTCCCCAACACCGGTTGTGTGACGCTAGGAATTCGTGGTCGTACTTGGCTGCGGCAGCGAAGCCGGTGGCGTGGCCGTGAGAGACGGTTGCTGAAAGCTCGCCTCCACCGCCGGGTCGCCGCCCGTCATCTGCAGACCCACCACCAGGCGGCGGCCTTCGTCGCGCAGGTGAGGCAGCCGGATCGCGAACACCGCGGTGCCCGCGATGCACACCGTCCCGCCGAGCGCCACGGTC
>JBGSJY010000465.1:0-2673 GCA_041741515.1 Pirellulales bacterium
AACGCTAGAGTGTTGTTACCCTTCGATTGGGCGATCGTCCAGCCCAAATCGGCCCCGTTTTTCGGGGCGTGTCACTGGTTTTGTCACCAGTCGGTCGCGGCCTCATCGGTAACGGGCGGGCGACAGACTCTCATATTCTCTACCGACGTCGTCAAAAAGCGCGTCATCACCGAACCGCGGTTCGAACGGTATTCTGCCGGTCGGACTCCTACCTCGAAGCGGGGACCGCTTCGACGCTTCGGCGTTTCACTCCGAAGCGGATTACGAAGGGCCCAAACCTGCGTCGGTCGGTTGCACCTCAGCGACTTAGCCGGACCGCTTCGACGCCGCGGTTGAGGCAACCGACGGACGTTCGTCATAACTGTGAAGTAAGCTAAGCGCGCACGTGCCACGCGGCCGAGGTGGGGACCCCAAGCAGCCGAGGCTGCCGTCTCGAAGTCCTTGGTTTTAGCCGTAGTGAGGTTGCGGCCGATCAGTCTTGCGAGCCTGCGCGGTCCTCCGGATCGGGGCGGCGCCAAGGAACATTACTGGCTTGCCTCCGGTGCTCAAGTAGCCGCCTTGTCAACTCCGCAACGCGTTCTGGCTGCTGGCTAGCAAGATCGACTTTTTCGTGGGGGTCGTTGGCCACGTCGTAGAGCTCGGTGCCGGCTTCTTGCCGCTCGCGAACGAGCTTCCAATCACCGGCTCGTAGCGCCTCTTTCGTACCCCCCTGCAGCCACACATGGTAGTCGACTCGATCGAACGGCTCTTGGTTGCCCTGCAGGAGCAACTGTTTCAATGAAGCGCCGTCCACTGTGACCCCAATAGGCACACCGCAGAGATCGGCGAGAGTTGGGAGAATATCCATTGTCAGCGCACGGTAGTTAGTGGAGCGTGGCTTTATGCGCTGCGGCCAGCGAAAACATCCGCACACTTTCAGACCCCCTTCGTACATCTGCGTCTTGCCGCCGCGTAATGGACCATTGTTTGATCCGTATCGGAGCGATCCGCCGTTGTCGGATGTGAATACGACGATGGTGTTGCTGGCCAGTCCCAATCGGTCGAGGGCTGATAGGACCCGGCCGACGCCATCGTCCAGGTGCTCGATGAATGCGGCGATCTGGGAGCGTAACGGATCCGTATCTGGCTCGCGTTCTTGATAAACCCGCAGCCACGTTTCCGGGGGTTGTATTGGGGCATGGGGAGCGTTGTAGGCGAGGTAGTGCAAGAAAGGCCCCGGTTTCTCGGCATAGCACTCTAGCATGTCGATCGACCACTGCGTAAACAGATCGGTCGCGTGCCCCTTGGGGTCGATCTCTTCAGAGTCATCACGCATGTAGTTGACGCCGTGGCGACGGTGATGCCAATAGTCGTCCATCATGTCGCCCAAGAACCCTTTGAACGCGTTAAATCCTCGTCGGTTTGGGTGGTTCTCTGGCTTGAGGCCGACGTGCCATTTTCCAACGAGCGATGTGTGATATCCCGTCCGTTGAAAGAAAGTCGGCAGCGCCACTGCGTCGGGTTGGAGGTAACCCCAATTGTCTGCATCGTCGGTTCGTACAACGCCCGGGACGCCGACAAGCCCGGGATAGCGTCCCGTTAGGAGCGCCGCGCGGGTTGGCGAGCAGACACAGCTATTCGCGTAGAACTCGTTGAAGCGAACGCCTTGTGACATGAGCCGGTCGATGTGCGGCGTTCGCAGGTCTCGAGCGCCGTAGCACGAGAGGTCGCCGTAACCCAAGTCATCCACCAGGATGATCAGGACGTTCGGCCGAGACTCCGCTGCAAACGTTGCACCGGTAAGTACGAGCGACAACAAATTGGCGACGCCTAGTATGGACGCGGCAAGCAAAAGCGATTGGGATCGAGACGCGTTTGAGCGAGCATGCATTTTCGGAATACTCGTAGCCTAAGGGCGTTGTTGAGCTGGACAATATACCGCTTCAGCAAGCTCGCGGCGAAACATATCGACGTGTTGACAACTCGCCGAGGTTGGACCAGCCGCTCGGAGTTGCGCTCGCCGGTAAGTCGCTGAGGTCTTCCGCCGGCTGGGACACCGCTGCGAGTTAGCGGGATCGCCGACTCAGCGAAGTTGATGTAACCTTGCTCAGTTGGGCAACGGACTAGACGTAAGAAGTGAGCCGCACCAACGAGAATTACGAGTGCGGCGGAGCCACTGTTGGAGCGGGTCCACCAAGAGAACGAGATGTTCTACAGCGACGGCGCGTACGCCACGTGCGATGTGAGGGAGCTACTTGTCGAGGAGTCGATCCACCAAACCATCCCGCCATGGAGCAACGCGATCCTCAAGCGGCACGGCAACTCGAACAACGACCCGCTGGAGCGCGACGAGTGACCTAGTGTGCAGCAACTGCGCTGAGTCGGGGCTCCGGCTTAAGCCGGCATCGCGATCCGTCTCATTTGACGACGGTCGCGTTCGCTCTACCGAAAGCGTTCTTCCTGACGGCGGTGTTTTTTTCGGCCTCCACCGCCTCGGCGGAGGATGAACAGTTAGGGAACCAGTTTTTCTGTATCTGGCTGAGCTCTTCGGGGACGCCTCGGATCCTAATCGGGACCGGTGAAGCTCGGAACGTGTTGTTGTGAATATTGAGGTGGGTTCCTGCCGTGTTGGTTCCATCTCCGCGGTCACGGCCGCCATGCATGTCGAAGCAGTGGCTGAGAGACTCGCCAAGT
>JBGSJY010000466.1:0-2872 GCA_041741515.1 Pirellulales bacterium
GCCGCTGGTGGCGCTGCTGCCGCACCTGAGCGACGTCGCGCCGGTGGCGCTCGACCTGGCGAACTTCGTCGCCGACCCCGGGGGGGTCACGACCTTCCCGGCGTGGCAAACCGACGCGGCCGACCGGCGCGTATCGGACGACGCTTTCGGGGCGCGGCTGCGGACTTTGAAGGCGTTAAGAGGTAAGCCGCTGGACGCGCCGCGGATCATCGTCTCCTGCATTCAGGCCCTCCTGCAGCCGACGCCCGCGCCTGACGCGCTCGGTGAAGCCACGCGGCGGATCGCCGTGGGTGATTCGCTCGATGTGGAAGAGCTCTGCAAGTGGCTGGTTGAGCACGGCTGCCACCGCACGACGGCCGTCGAGCTGCCGGGCGAGGTCGCGGTGCGCGGCGGGATTGTCGATCTGTTCGCCCCGGAGGCCGAGCGGCCGGTGCGGATCGAGCTGTTCGGCGACGAGGTCGAGTCGATCCGCTCGTTCGACTCGGCGACCCAGCGTAGCGTGGCGACCTTACGAGAGACTTCCGTCACGATGCTCGACCCGACCCAGTCGGGCCGCGCGCACTTCACGGCTCACTTGAAAGGCCCCGCGGGCGACAGCGCGTGGTTCGCCCTCATTGAGCCGGCGGACCTGGAAGAGGAGGGCAAGTTCTTCCACGAGCGGGCCGTCGATCCCAAGTCGCTGCACAGCGTCCGCACGACGCTCGCCGAGGTATTCAAGTACCCCAGCGTGACGCTCGCCGGCGTGCCGATGGGGTCGTTCGAGGAGACGGGGCACCTCGCCTTCGAGTCGGTCGAACGCTTCAGCGGCGACGTCAAGAAAGTCCGTGAAGAGATCGAGACGATCGGGCAGGGCCAGCGCGCCGTCATCGTCTGTCCCACCGAAGGCGACACGGCCCGCTTGGGCGAATTGCTCTGTGAGACGTCGCTCGCCAAGGAGGGTCGCCTCGAGCTGGTGCTCGGCAGCCTCACCGAGGGCTTCCGCTTTGTCGGTCGGAAGACGCTTGTCCTTAGTTCGGCCGACCTGTTCAACCGCCGCGAGGTGACGCGGCAGCGTGGCCGGGCGATTACGGGGCGGGCGATCGACTCGTTCCTCGAACTGCGCGAAGGGGACCTCGTGGTCCACGTCGCGCACGGTATCGGCCGCTATCGCGGCATGAAGCTCGTCGAGAAGGAAGGCCGCGCCGAAGAGCATTTGGAGGTCGAGTACGACGGCGGCACGCGGATCTTCGTGCCCTGCTCCAAAATCGAACTGGTCCAGAAGTACGTCGGCGGCAAGAAGCTCAAGCCGCCGCTGGCGAAGATCGGCGGCAAGTCATGGCAGCGCCAGAAGAAGGCGGCCGAGGAAGCGGTCAGCGACCTGGCGGCCGACATGCTCGAGGTCCAGGCCCGCCGCGACGCCCGGCCCGGCATCCGCTTTCCGGACGACACGCCGTGGCAGCGCGAGTTCGACGCGGCGTTCCCCTACGAGCTGACGCCCGACCAAAAGACGGCCGTTGCGGCGATCAAGGAAGACATGCAGTCGACGCGGCCGATGGACCGCCTCTTGTGCGGCGACGTCGGCTTCGGCAAGACCGAGGTCGCGATGCGCGCGGCGTTCAAGGCGATCGACGCCGGCTACCAGGTGGCCGTCCTCGCGCCGACGACGGTGCTGGCCGAGCAGCACTTGCGGACGTTCCGCCAGCGGATGGCGGAGTTCCCGTTTGTGATCGAAGGGCTGAGCCGCTTCATCTCCGCTGGCAAGCAGACACGGACGCTCGCCGCCGCGAAGGAGGGCGCGGTGGACGTGCTGATCGGTACGCATCGGCTGGTGTCGGCGGACGTCGAGTTCGCCAATCTGGGCCTTGTGATCATCGATGAGGAGCAGCGCTTCGGCGTCGCGGTGAAGGAGCGGCTCAAGGCGCTGCGGTCGATGGTCGACGTGCTGACGATGACCGCCACGCCGATCCCGCGGACGCTGCACATGGCTCTGCTGGGCGTGCGGGGCATCTCGAACCTCGAAACGCCCCCCGCCGACCGCTTGCCGGTGGAGACCCGCGTCACGCGATTCCAAGAAGAGATGATCCGCCACGCGCTGCTGCGTGAGCTGGATCGCGACGGGCAGGCGTACTTCGTCCACAACCGCGTCCACGACATCCTCAACGTCGCGGTGCGGCTGCAGCAGATCGTGCCCGAGGCGCGGATTGGCGTCGGGCATGGGCAGATGGCCGACGGCGAGCTCGAAGAGGTGATGACCCGTTTCGTGCAGCACGAATACGACATCCTTCTGGCGACGACGATCATCGAGTCGGGGCTCGATATTCCCAACGCCAACACGATGATTATCGACGACGCCGACCGCTACGGCCTGTCCGACTTGCACCAGCTGCGCGGGCGCGTCGGGCGTTGCGACCGGCGGTCATACTGTTACTTGCTCGTGGACGAAGACCGGCGACTCTCGCCCGAGGCGGCGCGGCGGCTGCGGGCGATCGAAGAGTTCAGCCAGCTCGGCGCGGGCTTCGCGCTCTCGATGCGCGACCTCGAGATCCGCGGCGCCGGGTCGCTGCTGGGAACGCAGCAGTCGGGACACATCGCCACGGTTGGGTACGAGCTCTACTGCTCGCTGCTGGAGAACGCGGTTCGACAGCTTAAGCAGTTGCCGCCGCGGCTGAGCGTCGATGTGAACATCGACCTGCCGAGCGAGGCGTTCCTCTCGGCGGGCTACGTCGGCCACCAGCGGGACCGCATCGACCTCTACCGGCGGCTCGCCCGCGCTGCTAGCGAGGGCGAGGTTGACGACTTCCGCAGCGAGCTCGTCGACCGCTTTGGCGCGCCGCCGCCCCCCGCCGACCGCTTGCCGGTGGAGACCCGCGTCACGCGATTCCAAGAAGAGATG
>JBGSJY010000467.1:0-15680 GCA_041741515.1 Pirellulales bacterium
CCGACAAACAGGTCCGCTGCCCCCAGTACTTCCGCCCAGCCCAGCGCCAGCGACAGCATGACCGTGTTGCGGGCGGGGACATAGGTGATCGGCACGCCGCCGGCCATCTCCTCGTCGCTGCGGCCGTGGGGGACCTCGATGTCGGCAGTCAGGGCGCTACCGCCGAATGAGCCCAGGTCGATCCGCACGGTGCGGTGTTCGGCGACGCCCGCCGCCGCGGCGACGCGAGTCGCCGATTGCAGCTCGAAGCGGTGACGCTGGCCGTAGTCGATGCTGAGGGCGTAGACGGCGAAGCCTGCCGCCCGGGCGATCGCCGCGACCGTGGCGGAGTCGAGGCCTCCGGAGAGAAGGACGACGGCTTTGGGGGGGTCGGGCACGGGGAGTGAATTCGGGGCGAGCGCCAGACGCACTCCGACGACTGGCGTCGCCGGCTCGCCTGGGATGGCTTTGGGTGGGCGGCGAACCGATGACGCGAGTCACCGGAGGGGAGTCGCGCTCCCCTACCCCGCACCGTGCCATCATGCCAAACTCACGGGTTCCTTCACAACGCCCTACCTCACTGTTAGCGACCCCCTACGCTAGCCCTGCCGCCACGCCCCCAATGTCGCGCGAATTGCTTGAGACGTTTGACAACCAGTTCCCCGACCGTGATTACCGGATCGAGATCCGCCAGCCGGAGTTCACGTCGCTCTGCCCGAAGACGGGGCAGCCGGACTTCGGCGTGGTGACGATCACCTACACGCCGCGGACGTTGTGCGTCGAGCTGAAGAGCCTGAAGTTCTATCTCGGCTCGTTCCGCGATAAGGGGATTTTCTACGAGCACATCACCAACACGATCCTCGACGACCTCGTAGCGGTCGTGAAGCCGCAATGGATCAAGGTCGAGATCGCGTTCAACGCCCGCGGCGGCATCACCGAGACGGTCACCGCTCAGCACGCGGGCTCCGCGATCTGACGCTCATAAATATCACCACGACGGACACGACGAGCACGACGGCCCACTCGGCAAGTCCAAGCCAGCTCTAATTACGAGCCGTCGTGTCCTTCGTGTCCGTCGTGGTGAAGCTTCGTCGTCGTCAGCCGGTTTGCTTGGCGGCGAGGGCGATTTGCTCGTCGAGGGTGCGCGTCTGGCATTGGCGGACCGTCCGCACGAAGAACCAGCCGCCGATCGCCACCGACGCGAAGCCGCCGATGAACTGCAGGTCGAGGGGGCTCGGCGCGAAGATCGACGCCAGCGTGCCCACCCCTAACGAGATGACCGACACCATCAACCGGAAGGTCGCCTGCTCACGCGACTGACGTGATTGGGCGACATCGATGGCGTGGCGGGCCGACTGATTGGCGAGCTGACGCAACGCCCCCATATCGGTGTTCCCCTCCGGTGACGGAGAGCGCCGCAATTCCGAGAGGTCCCGCAGCATTTCCGCCTTGACCGGCGCCGGTTCGGGGGCCGTCGGCAACGCCGGGGCGAGCGACTTCTTGCGCGGCGTCTCGTCGTTCGTAGCGGTCGCCGCCTCTTCCGTCGAGCTGCCGCGCATCCGCTGCAGTAGCTTACGCATGTAGTCGTCGATCGACTCGTCGTCGTGCGACGCCCCGGGCGTGGGCGCCTCGGCGACCTGCGCCGGCTGCTCGACGGGCTCGTCGTCCTCAGGCAGCAGGCTCGCAAAGCGCTCGATGTAGGAGACTTCCGGCGCGGGCTCAGGCGCGGCTACGGTCTGCTCTTGGTCATCGCCACACAACTCCCCGCCGTCGGCCGTGGGCGCCGCGCTCTCACCGGCGGACGCCGTTTTTTCCCCATCCAGCAGCGCCGCTAGCCGTTCGACGTGCTCGTCGATTATCGACGCCGGCTCGCACGTCGTTTCCCACTCTTCCTCCTCGGAAGTCAGGGGCGCTTCCGTAAAGCACCGAGAGTCCGAGTCCAACTCGACGTTGCTTGAATCCCCGATAGAAGCTTCGGTCGGCTCTTCCGTAGGGATTTGCGTGGCGACCGGCTCCGCCGCAGTCGCCCCCCAGGGAGAATCGAGGAGTGACGGCGCCTCTTCCGTAGCGAGGCGTTCGATCCCCCACAGCGGCTCTTCTGCGTTTTGGGCCCCGTGGGTCTCGGGCTGAGCCGGCCAGCTCGGGGGCCCCTCTTCGCCGGCCTCGGCCGCGTCCGATAGGTAGGGGTCCGGTTGAGACTCGCTGCCCCACACCTCGTCCGCGAAGACGGGGACGGCGTCGGCGTCCTCGCTGACAGCCCCTGTGAGTGCCCACGAGTCCGCCTCGGCGACATGATCGGCCGGCCCGTCGACGGGCAGACTAAGGTCTTCACCGACGGGTTCGATGGCGTCGTTGGGTTCGGGCGCCTTCGCGAACGCGGCGAGGGTGGCCTCCAGCTCGGCTACGTGCGCCTCGAGCGCGGGCGTGTGCGATTGTAGCTCGGCGACTTGGGCCTCCAGGTCCGCCACCTGGGCTTCCAACTGCTCGGCGCGTCGGCCCGCTTCGTCGAGTGCGTAGCGGGTAGCGGCGAGGTCCTCGTCGGCCGCGGCCCCTTCATGGACAAGCCGCGCCAGTTCGACGCCCGCCTCGTCCGAGGCGATGAGCGCCTGTTCGAGTTGCGACGCCAAGTCGCTGGCGGCCTGGGCAAGATCGGCAGACTGTCGCCGCTCGGCGCGCAATGCTGCGACCAGGGCCAACACCCGAGCGTGTCGGGTCGCCGCTCGTTCGCGCAGTCGCTCGATCGTCGGAACGGCTGCTTCGACATGGTTGGCCACGCTGGTAAGCCACGTATCGACGTCCGAATCGGCCCCGTCGCCGACAGCGGCGGGCGCCTCTTCAGCGAAGCCCGGTTGAGCGAAACGCGTTTGATAGAAACTCTGCTGCTGGAGATCAGCGTCCGACTCCTCGGGCTCCGACGTCGGGGGCGTACCTTCTCCGAACGGAACCGGCGAGTCCTCGCCCTGAGCATCGACAAAGCCCTCAGCCTCCCAGGGCTCATCGCCACCAGAAAGCTCGGCGTCGATATCGACATCAGCCTCGTGCGCCGCGTGGTTGGCGGAAGCGACCGCGGCGATCAGTTGGTCGATGCTGTCGTCGATGCTGTCGTCGAGCCAATCGGTCTCGGATAGCGGCGGCAGTCCTAGTTCGGCAAGAGCTGTCGCGGAGGAACCCGTCTCAGCATCGAAAAGTTCGGCCTCCGGGGTTTCGGCCTCCGAAGCTTCCCCGGCGGGCTGGTCGCTGGGGAGTTCAATGACGCGGAGGTCGATCGAGCCGATCCGCAGCAGGTCGCCCGCGCTGAGGGAGGCCTCGGTGAAATCGAGGCCGTTGAGCCGTGTTTCTGTCGCCCAACGGCGGACGATCGGGCCGTTTTTGCCGGGCGTGATGACGCAGTGCAGCGGGCGCAGCCCTCTCCCGCCCAGACGCACCGAGCAACGGGGGCCGCTGCCGATGGTCTGCGGCGCCTCGGTCAGGTTGGCAAGGCTCGCTCCGACCGAATCGACGAGGCCCAAACGGGCGACGCCGTCGGGCACGGCGGCGCCGGCTGCTAGGGAGTTGGCGGGGTGAATCACTGTCGACATGGTGCTTGATCGAGGGGGCGGCGGGCCGCGGCGGAATTTCCGGATTCGTTTCTGTCCGGGTAGATCGGGGCGCAGCGGACACCAGCATGTAGCTCGCCGATTGGGGGTGGTCAAAGTCGCGGCCGCTACAAAAAACCTTTGGCGGCCTCGCAAATGGGGCTTGGAAGACGCTGTTTCGCGAACAACCCTGCCGGTCTCCACCGGCCACGGCGGGCGGCGCCCGCACCACCCCCAAGAGGGGAATAAACGGAATACCAGATTCCGAACCGAACTCGGCAACCGTACAGCCGGAGATCGCGTACTAAGCTTGCAAAGCAGACCAAACGGGCGGCGCCACCGCCTGCGTTGACCGCGCTATGCACCCTGGAACAGCAAACAAGTCCCCCCGGCGACCAGCCGCACCACGCGGCATCCCCCGGCGGGACGATACGACGAGGCGCCAAGCATGTCCCGCACCCGTAACGACTCGATCAAGAAGATCCAGCAATTGCTGGTCACCCGGCGCGACGCGCTGCGGAAAGCTCTTGCTGGCGACCTCAGCCTGCTGATGCAATTGCGTGAGCAGACCGGCGGCGACATCGTCGACGCCGCCCTCGACGCCGCCCAGGACGAAATCAACTCGCAACTGGCCGAAGTGGAAAGCCGCGAGCTGGGAAGTATCGAGAAGGCTCTGGACCGGATCCGTCAGGGCCACTACGGCGACTGCGAGATCTGCAACCGGAAGATCGCCGTGGCCCGGCTCAATGCCCTCCCCTACGCGACGATGTGCATCGAATGCCAGCAGGCCGCCGAGGACGGCACCCTCGACGACCGCACGCCCGAAGATTGGAGTCGCGTCGTGGATACCGGTTATTCCGAAGTCGAGAGCCGGGTGAGTGACTTCGAGCTCCAGTAAACCGCCACCGACGTTTAACGCCGGCAACAATCCGCTAGACTACGGGGTCGGGACGCCAGGGGCGCCCGGCCCCGTTTTGCATTGCGTCCCGCCGCTCCCCTCCGCTCAATTGCCCGCTATGCCGGACACGGTCCGCAAAACGCCCCCCGCCGCACTCCACTCCCGGGCCGCCATCGCGGTCGTGGGAGTCGTCCTGACGGCCGCCCTGTCAGCGGCATCGGCGCAGGAATCGCCGTCGTCAACCGTCGAGGAGACGTCGCCACGGCTCGTCGCGGTCGGTATCGGCGAGGCGGCCGCCGAGCCTTTGACGCTGGAATCGCGAGCAAACGAGTTCCGTGCCCTCTCGCGCGACGTCGCGGCGCTCGAGTCGGAGCTGGGCATCTACAAGCGGGTCGCCAAGCTGGTGGCGCCGAGCGTCGTCCATATCGAGGCCCGACCAATCCGCGAGCACCGCATCCGCGGCGGACAAGAGGCGGGCTCGGGCGTCATCGTCCACTTCCGCGGCAAGCCCTACGTGCTCACCAACCGCCACGTCATCAAGCACTCGTCGCCCTCGCACATCCGAGTGCAGCTGGTGGACGGCCGCCCGTTCAAGCCCGAGCAGCTGTGGAGCGATAGCGAGACCGACGTCGCGGTGATGTCCATCAGCGCCCAGGACAGCGTTGGCCTCGTGCCGGCGGTGCTCGGCGACAGCTCGAAGCTCGAGATCGGCGAGCAGGTGATGGCGTTCGGCAGCCCCTTCGGCCTCAGCCACAGCGTCACACGAGGCATCGTCAGCGCTAAAGGCCGTTACAACCTCGACCTGGGCGATGGCGAGGTCGAGCTGCAAAACTTCTTGCAGACCGACGCCGCCATCAACCCCGGCAATTCGGGCGGGCCGCTCGTGAGCCTGCGCGGCGAAGTGGTCGGTCTCAACACGGCGATCGCTAGCTCGAGCGGCGGCAACGAAGGGATCGGCTTCTCGATCCCGATCAACCTGGCGACCCGAATCGCGGGCCAACTGATCGAAAACGGCGAGGCGCAGCGCGGCTACCTCGGCGTCGAGTTCGACAGCATGTTCAACGAGCAGCGAGCCCAGGCGGCCGGTCTGCCACGGCTCTTCGGGGCCCGGATCGTCGCGGTGAAGACGGACTCGCCCGCCGCCCTGGCCGCGCTCCGCGAAGACGACATCCTGCTCACCTACAACGGCACCACGATCGAGGACTCCGACCACCTCTACAACCTGGTTAATCTCAGCGCGGTGGGCGAGCGGGTCGAGATCGAGCTCTTCCGCAATGGCACGCGGATCCGCGCGACGGTGCCGATCGGCCGCCGGCCGGCGGACGGGCAGATCCCCTAGGCGGCCTCGCTCGGGCGCGGGGCGGCGGTCGTTGGGGCAACGGTGTGTTAGACTGACGACGCGCCCCCTGCGGGCGCCGCGCGCCGACCCGTCTCTCTTCCTCCGATCTCGCTCCGCGCCATGACGTTTCGCTTGCTACTGATTTTCGCTCTTAGCTGCTGCTCGCTCGCCGCCTGGGCTGACGCCCCGCCGCTTCCCGACCTCTCTGCCTACGCCCAGCAGATCGCTCGCTGGGAAGACGAGGTGTCGCGCCTCGAGGCCAAAGACAAGGCGACGCCCGACCCCGAAGGCGCCGTGCTGCTGATCGGCAGCTCGAGCATCCGCCTCTGGGAGACAGCCGCCGCCGACCTGGCGCCCTACCCAGTCATCCCGCGGGGCTACGGCGGCGCGAGCTTCAGCGACTTGGCTTACTACGCCCATCGCATCATCTCGCCGCACAAGTACCGCGCCGCGCTAGTGTTCTGTGCGAACGACGTCACCGGCGGCGCGGGGGACCGTTCGCCCGAACAGGTGGCCGAGTGGTTCGGCTATGTGGCCGACGTGCTCCGTCACCATCAGCCCGAGGCGCAGATCATCTGCTGCGACGTGCGTCCCACGCCATTGCGGCAGCACGTGTGGAAGCAGACCAAAGCGGTCAACGCGGCTCTCAAGGCCGAGTGCGACAAGCGGGCGGGTGTGTACTACCTCCATACGGCCGACAGCTATCTGCTCGAGAATGGCGACGCTCGCTCGGACGTCTACCGTGAAGACCGCCTCCACCTGAACGCGACCGGTTACGACCTGTGGTCCGCGCAGATCAAGGCGGAACTCGACCGCGTGTTGGGCGAAAAATCGTCGGCGCGGATGCCGGTCTACAGCGACGAGGACACCCTCCCCGCGCCGGCCTCGCGGGCGGCAATCAAAGCTCTGCACTCCGGGGCCGACGAGGCCGCCATCGAAGCCGACCGCGCCGGCAAGCCCCTGCGGGTGCTGCTCGTGGCGGGACCTAAGGATCACGACGCCGGCGAACACGACTACCCGAGTTGGCTCGACGTCTGGTCCCAGCTGCTGCCGCGCTCGCCGGGCGTCGTGGTCGATTCGGCGTGGGAGTTTCCCACCGCCGATCAGGCGCGATGGGCCGACGTGATCGTTTTCTACCAACGTGGCCGTTGGGACGACGCGCGCGCGGCGGTCATCGATCCCTTTCTGGCGCGGGGCGGCGGGCTGGTCTACATCCACTGGGCGGTCGATGGCCGCGGCGGTGAACCGGCGATGGCCGAGCGCATCGGCCTTTCCGCCAAAGGGGGCGGCGGCATCAGATACCGCCACGGGGTTCTCGATGTCGACTTCTCTCCCGGCGCCGGACACCCGGTTGCTCGCAACCTGCACCGCGCGCAATGGACCGACGAATCTTACTGGGCGCTGACGGGCGACCCTTCGCGGCTGACACTGCTGGGAACGGGCGTCGAGGAGGGCGAGCCGCAGCCTCTCTTTTGGACGATGGAGCACGCCGGTGGCGGCCGGGTGTTCGTTTCGATACCCGGGCATTTCATGTGGACGTTCGACGATCCCGTCTATCGCACGCTGCTGCTCCGCGGCGTGGCTTGGGCCGGCCATCGCAATGTCGACCGATTCAACGACGTGGCGACGCTCGGCGCGCGGATCAAAGATTAGCGCAGCGCCACGGCGGACGCCCCACTGAAAAACCACCGGCTGGAAGCCGGTGGGTTCAAGCGTTTCGTGAGCTACGGACTGAAGTCCTTCACTCACGAGGGGTGACCCGAAAGTTGTCGTCGCCGTCACTCGGTTCTGTTCCGTCTTGCCCGCGGATGTACTCGGCGATCGCCTCGTCGGTCACGTTCCCGCTGGACGCCACGAAGTAGCCCCTCGCCCAGAAGTGCCGGCCCCAATACTGCTTCTGAAGATGCCTGAACTCCGTCATCAGCTTCCGCGAACTCTTACCCTTGATGTACTGCATCAGCTTGCTCGGCGAAACCGTCGGGGGGCACGACAGCAGCACGTGCACGTGGTCCGACGACACCGCCCCCTCTAGGATCTCGACCTCGTTTGTCCGGCAGACCTCCCGCACCAGCTCTCGTACCCGAACGCCCACCGCCCCCGTCAACACGGGCTTCCGATACTTCGTCACCCAAACGAAGTGGTATTTGAGGTCATACCGGCTGTGGGCTCCCGAACGGTAATTCTCCATCCGGCTAGTATATGAACCTTAAGGTTTCGCCTGAAGGCGAGGGTTTCGGACCCATCGCAAGGACAATGAAAGTGGCGCCCGCCGTGTCAAGCTGTCGTTCACCGTGGGCGGAGCGGATTACTTCGCCGCTGCTTCGGCTTCGACGGCGCCCGCATTGACCGTCTGGGCGATCTTGGAGAGCTTCTCGTCGGCGGCCTCTTCCTGGGCGATATTCTGCTTGAGGAGCTTGAGGGCCTTCTTGTAACCCAGCGCCTCGGCCCACGTGCAGAGCGTGCCGTACGTGGCGATCTCGTAGTGCTCGACCTTCTGGGCAGCGGCGATGAGCAGAGCGTCCATCACTTCTGGCGAGGCGTCCTCTTCCATCAGTTCTTCGCCCTCCTTGATGAGGCCCTTCATTGCCTCGCAAGTCTTCGCGCGGGCGGCCTTGCCGGTCTCCTCGAAGGCCTGTTCGACCCGTTCGACGTGGGTTTCGGTCTCGGCGAGGTGGCTCTCAAAAGCCTTCTTCAGCTGTGCGGACTTTGCTTTCTTCGCCATCTTGGGAAGCGCCTTCACGAGTTGCTTCTCGGCGCTAAGCACGTCGCGGAGTTCGTCGTGGAAGGCGTCGGCAAGGGATTCAAGAGACATAATGGCTGTCCTGTAATCGGAGTGTGCTGGAGTGCGGCACGACAAACGCGCCCGTCAGTGGAGGCAAGCGATAGCAAAGGACGTACCGAAGGCCTCGCCTTAGGGCGCACCGTACGCGCGCCTGCTGGATCGCACGGATCTGGCGTCTCCACGCCGGTCGAATCACGCCCTTCGACTGCGGGGCGTGTAAGCCATGCTGCCACCCTGGTCGATTTGCGGACGCCCTTCCCTGTGAAGGGATCACGTCGTCATGTTGCGGCGGTCATCGCTTCCTGATTTTTGACCGCGCCCGACCCGCAGTTGTAGGATGCGCTCAGGTACTCTCCCCAGAGACGTCAACCATGGTCTATACCACTAGCGAGTCGGCGTCGAACGTCTCCGCTCCCCTCGCCGGGACCGCCAAGCCTCTTAATTTGGCGCCCCCTCCAATGCGGGTGGCGCCCAACCGGCGCGTGCGGCGGTGCTACGCGCTGATGCACATCGCCGAGGGCGCCGGCATCCGCGACCTGGCCGATGGGGAGTACACGGCCGAGGACCGAACGCTGGAAGAGGGCGTCGTCCGCCAGATCGACTACCTGCTTGATGAGGTCGGCTGCACGCGACGCGGCTTCCGGCTGCTGGAGATCGGGCCGGGCTACGGCAGGCTTCTGCGGCAGGCGCGCCAGCGCGGCGCCGTGGGAGTGGGCGTCAACATCGCGCCCGATCAGGTCCGCGACTGTCAGGAGCAGGGCCTGGAGGTCCACTGCTGCAACTACCGCGACCTCCTGGACGCGCCCGATTGGCGGGGCCGGTTCGACGGCGTCATCGCCAACGGCTCGCTCGAGCACTGGGTGCAGCCCGAGGACGTAAAGCCGGGGCGCATGAACGCGATCTATCACGAGGCGTTCGAGATCGCCCACCGCATGATCGACCCGGCGGCGGCCGACGCCCGCTTCGTGACGACCGCCATCCATGTCCCCGAGCCCCTCGACCCCGACGTGCTGCTCAGCGACTGGCGGCGCTACGCGAAGGGCTCGCCCGAGCGGATGTTCAGCCTGCTGCACCACTGGTTCGGCGGCTACTACCCCGCCTACACCCAGCTCGTCGAGTGCGCGCGGCCGTACTTCTCACTTGAGAAGCAGGTGGATGGCACGACCGGCTACGGAGCCGCCAGCCAGTACCGGATGAGCCGCATGCGCCGCGCGCTGGCGACCAATCCCAAGGTTCTGTGGAAGATCGCGCAGGCGCTGCTGCGGCGACCCCGATCCACTTCGCAGTTGCTCTACGCGTACTTCATCGCCGAGGCCTGGGACTCGCAATTCCGCGGCAACCCGCCGCCCACACGACTGCTTCGGCAGACATGGCGCGCAATACGCTAGCCACGCGAGACTAGCTCCCCCGCGAGCCGGGAGACGTCAGTCCCCGGAGTGAAGCGGGTGCCGAGTTAACTCCGGGAGCTGACGCTCTCGCGGCTCGCATGGAAATATCTGCTGAAGGTCCGCGGGATCGGAAAAAGCTGCTGACGTCATTCGGACATGCTTCAACCGGCGCGATCGGCTGGGTAAGGTGGCGTCACCATCACTGACTAACCCCACCGATCGACCCGACGAAGCCGCTCATGACCCCGATCCGTACCGCGCTCACCTTCTGCCTGCTCGCAGTCGTCCCGCCGCACGCTTTAGCGATCGAATTTGAACAGACCGGTCGGTACGTCGCGCCACCCTTTCGGGTGTTTCTCAGCGCTCCCGTCGGCGTGGATGGCGGATTCGCCGTCGTAGGACAGCCCGACGAGATCTTTGTGCTGGACGCCGCCCACGGGATTTACTTGCAGACGCTCACTCCCACCAGCTTTGGGACTAACGGGCCGTCCGGCCTGACAGGCGAGGTGGCGATGGACGGGTCGGTCGCCTTGATTCCGACGACGAATAACTCGGCGCTGCTCTACGACCTCGCGACGAGCACCCTCGTACGCACGCTGACGCCAACCACGCCGCCCCCGACCGGTTCGACATTTGGGACCCGCGTGGCGCTGAACGATGGCGTGGCCCTCGTCACCGCGTCGCAACGTTTCTCCAGCGCAGGGCGTCGCGTTTACGCCTTCGACACGACGACGGGCGAGGAGCTTGCTGTCTTCCAGCCACGTGACTTTGGCGGGGCGAGCACCTTCGGCGCATTCCTTGATGTCAGCGCAGGAATCGCCATCATCGGAGACAATCGCGACAGCCAACAACGCGCTGACGCCGGCGCCGCTTATCTCTTCGATGTCGCCTCGGGGAGCGAGATCATCAAACTCAGCGGCCCCTCAGCGGACGCTTACTTCGGGGCGGGCGTCGCCATTGATGGCGGGGTGGCGTTCGTCACCGGTCCCGCCTCAAGCGGCGGTCCCCTGAGCCGCCAAGTCGGTCTCTACGACGCGATTACCGGCAGCTACCTCTCCTCCATAGTGACGCCGGGAGTCGGCGGCGACCCTTCGTTCGGTGGCTTCCTCGCCGCCGACAACGGCGTGCTGGCGGTCGGCAGCCTCTACGACGGCGACCCGGTCCCCTTCCAAGGGCTCGGCAGCGTTTTCCTCTTCGACGCGGCGACACGGACGCAATTGGCTCGCATCCAACCGACCGACGGCCTAAACCCCGGCGAGTTCGGCTACAACGTCGCGATGGGGGACGGCTATCTGGCGGCGATTGCGGGGCTCGGCGAGTCGCCGCTGTACCTGTTCAGCGTCACTCCCGAGCCGACCTCCGCAGTGCTGGTAATGGGCCTCGCCGCCATGACGACGATGGCTCCACGGCGCCGTTAAGAAGCAACTGAGTTGTTGCATGCGAGCCGGCAAGCGTCAGCTCCCGGAGTGAAGCGGGTACCGAAAATCCTCCGGGAGCTGACGCTACCCGGCTCGCATAAGCCGCACTCCGAGGGTCGCGTCTTTAGCAAGAGGCAAATCTCGCTACTACCGATTCTTCACCTGCGGCTCGTCGGCGTAGATCGTGCGGCGGGCGGGCTGGCTAATGTCGCTCAGCAGGGTCGATCCTGGCCGGTGCATGCCGTCGGCGTCTTCGAGACGCGCGGTGACTCGGCTGTCGCTGGCGAGTTCGATCTTAGCGTCGATCAGAGTCTGTGGCGCCTTGACTGTCAGAAAGCGCTTGCCTTCGCGTTCGACCAAAAAGGTTTCGCCCCGCCACCAGAGCGGCTTTCCACCCTCTACGGGGATCCGACCCGTGACGGGGTGCGTGCCGTAGTAGGCGATCGGCCCTTTCACGGCGCGGCGGTCGATCCACTCGAACTCTAAATCGACGTGGTCCAAGGCGCGAAGGTCGAGCTCGAGATCGTCCGTGTCGTCGGGCAGTCGCACTGGCAGCGGCACGAAGACGGCCTGCACGTCCCATGTCTTCTTGCCGTCTGGCCCGCGAATCGTCGCTTCGGGCGTGATCGTCAGTTCGCCGGGCACCATCGGTGCGAAGCGATAGGAGCCGTCGGCTTGCGAAACCGTCGTCCGCCCCGCCAGCGGGCCGTGCTCGGCCGAGGTGTAGAGGTGGACCCCCTCAAGTGGTTGGCCGGCAGCGTCGAGTACGCGGCCATGCAGCACCACGCCGTTTTGGAGCTGCAGGTCGCCGACGTCGATCGAGCCGTCGTCACTGACTCGGCTGGGACGTTCGTCCGGTTGATTGTGTTCGCTGATGTCGAAGACGAGCGGGGCGAAGCGTACGAGCACGTGGTCCGGCTGCTGCTCTCTAAGCTGATCGGTCTCGACGCGGTAGAAACCGCCGCTGCGCGTGCCGAGGCGGATATACGAGCGGGCATCGGGCGGCGGGACGGTGACGCTGAATGTCCCATCCACGTTGGTTCTGTAAGGCGCCTCCCAATTCGGCCACTGACCGTGGTCCCAGCTCTCCCAGGCCCGCTGGGGACGGCCGAGCCGCTCGTCCCAAAGATCGCTGTAGAGATAAACGCCCGCGATCATCGGTGCGTCGGCGACGGGTGCTCCTTCAGGGTCGAGCAGTCGTCCCCGCACAACCGTTCCGCGCCAAGCCCTGTGCTGGTGCAGCGCTTCGCGCGGAAGCGTGTCGAACTTTCCATCATCGTCGATGTCAAACTCGCCGACTACCGGGATTCCGTCGAGCCAGTGCCCCACTGAACCGAAATGGGGGAAGACCGCTTCGCCCGGCAACAGCGGGATGTCGATGGCGCCCTGCTCATCGGTTATCAGCGTCAGGACATGCGTCTCACCGCCGGGAGTCTCACGCACCGAGCAGCGGACCGTGGCGCCCGGTATCGGCTCGTCGGTTTCGCCGTCGACAAACGCGACCCGCCACGGGAGCGGCATCACGGGCTTCTCCGGCTCCGCGCCGCCGACGCCGGCTGCTTGGGCAAGAAGAACGGCAAGCAGCGTCCAGCGCAGCTCGGAGACCATGACGCTTCACCCTCCATGGCGGCTTCGGGAAATCAACGCCGCGTAGGTCCATCAGTAGAGCACCCTCAACCGTCGGAGGGCGAGGGCGCTTTCTCCTCTTCTTGCTTCGGCATCTCCTGCCGATCCGCCGGCAGCACCTCGGCGAGGCCCGGCACGTCGTCGGTGCCGGCGGGGACGTGGAGGCTGGAGCCCTCGAGGTCTTCGGCCGTCAGCGGTTCGTAGCGTCCGCCGAGGATCTTGGCGAGGAACATCTCGGTGACGGCGTTGAAGCTCGTTGAGTTCTCCGGGCGGGCGAAGCCGTGGCCCTCGTCGGGGTAGAGGGCGTACGTGACGGGGATCCCCTTCTCCTCCATCGCCTTGACGATTTGGTCGGCCTCTTGCTGCTTGACGCGCGGGTCGTTGGCGCCCTGGCCGATGAGCAGCGGCTTGGTGATGGCGTCGACCTTGCTCAACGGTGAGCGCGCTTCGAGCGCCTTGACCCCATCCTCGGTCGACCAGTCGCCGACACGCTGCTTCATCACCGGCATGAACTGGAACCAGTACGGCGGCACGTTGTTGAGCAGCGTCACGAGGCTCGAAGGGCCAACGATATCGACGCCGCAGGCGAACACGTCGGGCGTGAACGTCAGGCCGACGAGCGTCGCGTAGCCGCCATAAGACCCACCCATGATGCTGATCTTGTCCTGCTGAGCGACGCCATTATCGACGGCCCACTTCACGGCGTCCAAAAGATCATCGTGCATCTTGCCGGACCACTCGCCGTCAGCCGCGTTGACGAACTCCTTGCCGAACCCCGTCGAGCCGCGGTAGTTGACGCTCAGCACGGCGTAGCCGCGGTTGGCGAGCCACTGGTGCGTCGAGTTGAAGCCCCAGCCGTCGCGGGCCCAGGGGCCGCCGTGCACGTCGAGCACCATCGGCAGCGGGTCGTTGGGGACGCCGTCTCCGTCGGGGTCACTGCCGACAGGGAGCGTCAGATAGCTGACGAGCTTGAGCCCGTCGCGGGCGGTGATGACCGGCGTGTGCATCTTCGCCAGCGGGTACTCGGCGATGTCATCGCGGCTGTTGAAGAGGAAACGCATTTTTGCGTCCCCTTCGGCCTTGCGGTCGTACACATAAAACTTCATCGGCCCATCGTCGAGCACGTAGGCCACCGTCCACTTCGAGTCGTCGAGCGTGCGGCCGCTGACAACGAACTCGCCGTCCGAAAAGCTCTTGAGGAACTCGATGTCCGCGCGGATCGATTCGTCGAGGATCTTCCAATCAGTCTTGCTGTACGTGAACGAGACGGCTTGCAGCGTCTTCTCGGTTGGGTGCGACATGACGCCGCCGACATCGGCCCGCGGGTCGTCGGCGATGAGCTTCGTCTCGTTGGTGTCGAGGTTGCGCGAGAAGAGGCCGGCCGTGTTGCGGTCGCGGCTGTCCTCGTAGAAGAGGATGTTGCCCGTCTTGTCAAAGCCGGCCGGCCCGCTGTTCATGGCGTCGACGCTCGTGAACTTCTCCATCGGCTCCCAGTCTTCGTAGCCCTTGGGGCCGGGCTTGTCGCCTTTGGGCTTGAGCCAGACTTGGCCGGCGTCGGGCGTAAAGTTCACCGCCAGGCGCACCTTGAAGTCGTCGTCGGTCACAAACCCGGCGACGCCGGGGTTCTCTTGGACGAGCGTCTTCTCGCCCGTCAGAATGTTGACGCGGTAAATGTCGTGGAAGCGGTCGTCGCGGTCGTTGAAACCAATCAGCACCTCGTCGGGGAAACGCTCGCTCGAGCCGGCGAGCTCGCCGCGGACGCCTTCGATGGGCGTGAGGTCGCGGGTTTCCTTGGTTTCGACGTTAGTGGCGTAGACGTGCCAGTTCTCGTCACCCCCCTTGTCCTGCGTGTAGAGGATGTACTGGCTGTTGTAGGCCCAGCCGTGCGAGCGGATGCCCCGGAGCTTGTCATCGGTGACGGGCTTGGCGGCGTCCACGTCGTCGGCAGGGCCGACCCACACGTTGAGCACGCCATCGACCGGCTTCAGGTAGCTGAGGTACTTGCCGTCGGGGCTGAGGCGGGCTTGCGCGCGGTCGGGGTTGCCGAACAACACGTCGCGTGGGATCAGCGGCGTGGAATTGACGCCCTCGGCTGCGGCGGTTTTGTTCATAGGTTTAGCGGCGACGGCTTTCGTCTTTACGGCGGGCTCCTGAGCGGTTGCGGCCGACGTTCCCGGGCCATCGGCACAGCCGCTGACGATTAACGAGAGCAGGCCGATGAAAGCGGCGAGTTCGGTGAGGGTTCGCATGGAAGATGACGCCTTACGACGGGGTGCGCGAGATGGTCGGCGAGACATGACGAAAAGTCCTCCCTGAAGCGGCGGCCGCTCGCCGGGCCTTCGTGGCCGGCGACGCTGGTAGTGAGTGCGGGTCTTCCCTGACCGCCGCGTTACGGACCTGAACAGGCGGCGTCGGCCCCCCGCAATGGGGCCCTATGGGCGATCCTACCGCCAACCGCGCCGCTTTGCCTACCAGGCAACAGATTGGCTACGCGGGGCAATCTAGCGAAGTTCGCCGAGGCGAGGCGTGCCGGTAGACAAACGGGCGAGTAAGCTGCGGGGCGTGACGCCTGCTAGCACGCCCGCCGTCTCGCCCCGCCGCGCCGCCGCCCACGACGGCCCGGCGAGCGGCCGCCGCTTCAGGGAGGACTTTTCGTCATGTCTCGCCGACCATCT
>JBGSJY010000468.1:0-3465 GCA_041741515.1 Pirellulales bacterium
GCGACGATGTGCATCGGCGCGGGGCAGGGGATCGCGACGATCCTCGAGCGGGTGTGACGGCGAAGGGGGGTGACGTCCGTCGCCGGAGGCCGCTAGCCGCTTCAGACCACCGACGAACGTCGATGGCTCGCCGCCAGAGACTTTGGGATTCTCCCTTGGCGGCGCGGGCGTTTGGCTCCTAGAACTACGGTCTTCCTAGACAATCCTTCCGAGGCCTCTGCCGCCGATGCCCGCCGATCTGCTGCCGAACCTGTTTACGCTCGCCGTGCTCGTGGTGCTCGAGACGGTGCTGGGCTTCGACAACCTGCTCTACCTGTCGATCGAGGCGAAGCGCGCGCCGCTGGAGAAGCAGGCCTGGGTTCGCAAGGTGGGACTGACGCTCGCGATCGTCTTTCGCGTCGCGATGCTGTTCGTCGTCATCCACGCCGTCCAGTACTTCGAGAAGCCGTTGTTCTCGTTGCCGGAGGGCGGACCGCTCGGGAGGGTCATCTCCGGCAACGTGACGGTCCACGCCCTCGTCGTGCTGTTCGGCGGAATCTTCCTTCTCTACACGGCGGTCAAGGAGATCGTCCACCTACTGGCGATCGAGGACCCCGATCATGCCGCCGAAACCAAGCCCGCTTCGGTGGCGGGGGTGCTGGCGTCGATGATGGCGATGAACCTCGTCTTTTCGTTCGACTCGATCCTGTCCGCGATGGCGCTGACGAAGGTCTTCTGGGTGATGGCGACGGCGATCGTTCTCAGCGGCGCCTTGATGATCTGGCTCGCCGACGGCGTGGCCGCGTTCCTCAAGAAGAACCGGCTCTACGAGGTGCTGGGGTTGTTCGTCCTGTTCATCATCGGCGTGATGCTCATCGGCGAAGGGGGCCACCTCGCGCACCTCCATCTGTTCGGCTATATCGTCGAGCCGATGGCCAAGAGCACGTTTTACTTCACCGTCGCGATCCTTGTGGCGATCGATGTCGTGCAGGGCCGCTTTCAGAAGAAGCTGCTAGCCGAGCGGGCCCGCCTGGGGGCGGGTGAGGCATGAGGCTTGAGCTGTGAGGGTTGGTCGGTCAAACCGAAAAGGCACGCACTCCCACCCTCAAGCTTGCCATCTCAAGCCTCATAGCGCAAGCGTCTAGCGAAAATCGCTGAGCTTGTTCACGTCGGCTTGCTTGCCGACCACCAACAGCACTTGGTCGGCGGAGAGGCGGTAGTCGCCGCCGGGGAACATCTGCAGCTTACCCGTGAGAGCGTCCTTGATGCCCACGACCCACACGTTGTGCTTGCGGCGGAGGTCCAGTTCTTGCATTGTCTTGCCGGCCCAGTTATCGGGCGACGCCACCTCGACGAAGCTGTACTCGGGGTCGATCGGCAGAAAGTCGAGCACGTTCGGCCAAGTCATCTGGTCGGCGAGCTGGCGGGCGATTTCCTCCTCGGGAAAAATCACCCGGTTCACTCCCAGGCACTTGAGGATCCGGGCGTGCTCGTCGGTGACGCCTTTGACGACCACCTGTTTGGCGCCGAGCTCGCGGGCGTGGAGCGTCGCCAGCAGCGATTGGGTGATGTCTTCGCCCATGCTGATGACCACGGCGTGGGCGGTTGCGACCGGCAGGTGCGAGATCGACTCGCGGTCGCGGGCGTCGCCGATAACGGCCTCGTAGAGGACGTCCTTGAGCGACTCGACGCGGTCTTTGCTCTGGTCCATGCCCGTGACGCGGCAGCCGTTCTCGCCGAGACGTTCGGCGAGGGCCCCCCCGAAAGAGCCCAACCCAATGACAACGAATTGCTTGTGATCAGCCATGGGAGTGGGAGTGAGACTTGAGGCGGCAGGCTGGAGGCGGCAGACTTGCGTGATTGGGGGGGGACGCTCGTTCGTCACCCCATCATGGCCCGATTCGGCGCGGCTGGCGAGGGCTTGCCGGCGAGTGGTCAGCCGACGATGGGTTCGGCCGTTGGGTACTCGACGCGCTCGTTGCGTTCGCCGTGGGCGAGCGCGGCGAACGTCGTGATCGGGCCGAGCCTCCCCATCAGCATCAGCATGATGATGATCACCCGGCTGGGGCTGGAGAGCTCGGTTGTCAGCCCCGTGCTGAGGCCGACAGTTCCGAGGGCCGAGATGACTTCGAAGAAGGTGTCAATGAACTTTCCTTGGCCGCCGTTGTGGCTAATGCTCGATTGCTCGATGACCAGCAGGGCCGTCAGCGCAATGGCGGCGATGGCCATGAAGAGCATCGCCGTAGCGACGGCGCGTTCGATGCTGCGCGGCGAGATCGTCCGGCGGTACAGGTTCAACCGCGCGTAGCCCTGAAAAGTGGACCAGGCCCGCAGGCAGATGATCGCGGCGGTCGACACCTTGAATCCGCCGGCCGTGCTGCACGGACCGCCGCCGATCATCATCAGCAGGATGCTGATGAACAGCATCGCGTTGGTGAGTTGACCGACCTCCACGGTGTTGAAGCCGGCCGTCCGGCAAGTGACGCTGTGGAACGCCGCTTTGAAGATTCGCAGCAGGATCGGGTCGCCCTTGAGGACGCCGTCCGACTCGAGCGTCAAGAAACTGGCGAATCCCAGCACCAGCAGCACGGCCGTGCCGATCAGCATGATCTTGCTGTGCAGTTGCAACGAACCCCAGCGA
Source organism: Pirellulales bacterium (assembly GCA_041741515.1). Taxonomy (GTDB): domain Bacteria; phylum Planctomycetota; class Planctomycetia; order Pirellulales; family Lacipirellulaceae; genus Botrimarina. The sequence goes on from JBGSJY010000468.1 coordinate 2,621, forward strand.
TCGGGCGCGGGGCGTTTTCGGCTCTTCCAGAGGTCGTTCACGACCGGGAAGCCGAGCCCGCCGATGATCACCAGAAGGGCGACGGTTGCGTTGACGACGAAGCTTTCCGCAAATGGGATCAGGCTCTTGTCGTGCAACGCGAAGCCCGCGTTGCAGAACGCCGAGACGCTGTGGAAGAGCGCGTGCCAGGTTGCCTCGCCGTGTGTCGCCCAGACGCCCCGGTCGGCGAAATGGGCGTAGTTGATGTGGTTGTAGGCCGCCAGGATGACGAAGCCGACGGACTCAAAGAAGAGCGTCATCATCAAGACGTTGCGGAGGATGACGCGGAGGTCGCCCCCCTCCCCCGCGCCGAGCGTGTCGGCGATCACCTTGCGCTGCCGGAGATTGCCGCTACGGCTGAACTGAACGACGATGAACGTCGTCACGGTCATGATGCCAACGCCGCCGAGCTGAACGAGCGCGAGAATCACCGCCTGGCCGAGGTGCGAAAAGTCATGGACCGTCGACCGCACCCCGAGCCCTGTAACGCACGCCGCGCTGGTTGAGGTGAACAGAGCGTCGAGGAACGAGATCGGGTTCTCACGGGACGCCGCACAAGCGGGCCACAGGTACAGAACTGCCGTCCCCGTGACGATCAGCAGCGCGTACCAAGCAAGCGACGCCCGACCCGGGTACTGATTGACGGAGCTGGCGAACTGCGGCATAGGACGAAGGGCGGCGCCGGATGGGGGCGGATTGATCCGCACCAGCATATCCGGCGCCGCCCCAGAGCGTCATGGCGGTTATCGAAGTCCGGCGGCTAGCGCGTCCGGCGCCGCGACACGCCGAGGGCCGCCGCGAGGGCC
>JBGSJY010000469.1:0-11154 GCA_041741515.1 Pirellulales bacterium
CCCGTCACCTCGTGGCCTGCCTCGGCCTGCCAGAGGCGCAGGCCTGCGGAGCGGTCGCCGGTCGCGAGCAGCTTGTTGTCGGGACTGAACGCAATCGCGGTGACCCAGTCGGTGTGCTTCTCGCACGTGTAGACAAGCGAACCGTCCTCGACGCGATAAACGCGGACCTTCTTCTTCGGGCCGCCGATAGCCACCAGCCGGTTGTCGGGGCTGATGTCGGCGGCGAGGACCGTGTCGAGCTCGTCGCCAACCGTCGCGAGCCGCGCGCCGCTCACGACATCAATGACGGCCGCCGTCCCCAGGGCGCCCTCTCTTCCCCCGGCCACCAGCAGCAGGCTCCCGTCGCGGCTGAAGCGGACGACGTGCGGGGCGCCTTCGAGGTAGGGCGTGACCCCCAGTAGGGCGTTGGTCTCGGTGTGGTAGAGCGCTACCTGCCGTTGCCAGGGCACGGCCGCGGCGGGCGCCCAGGCGCTGGCGGCGAGCGACTCGACCGGGCCCACTGCATCACTCGTGACGACCGGTTCGCGGTACCAATCCTGGGGCATCGCCGGCTCGCCGACGGGCTTGCCGAGGTCGCCGACATCGACAACGGCGATCGCCGCCTTCTTCGACGCCATCGGCTTGGACTTGTCGTCCTTGAGTAAACCCCCCTCAATCCAGGCGCGGACGACCGCGAGTTGGGCGTCGGGGAGCTTGTCGCCGCCGGGCGGCATCGCGGGCTGCTCGGCGTGGGTTATGAGGCGCCACAGGCGCGAGCCATCGGGGTCGCCCGGCGCGACGACCTCCCCCCCTGCCCCGCCGGCAAGGATCGCGTCGAAGCCGTCGGCCGCAAAATCGCTGGCGGCGTCGTCCTGGTTGTGGCACCCCGCGCAGTGCTCACGCAGGATCGGCTTGACGTCCTTCTCGAAAGTCACCGCGCCTTCGACGGATGAAACCGCCAAGACGCCAAGAGCGCCAAAGGCCGCTAAACGCAGGAGCGGCGCCGATACCAATGAGTCTGTACAGGACATGTTGCAATCAAATGTCAGTATTCAAAGTCGCCTTGGCGAGACTTGGCGCTCTTGGCGTCTTGGCGGTTGCTGTTCAGTGGTTGAAGGCGAATTCTCGGGAGTTGAGCACCGCCCAGAAGAGGTCACGCAAGGGTTCAATCGGTTGGGGATCTTCGCCGAGGATCGCGGTGAGGTCGGCCCGCTCTTGCTCGGTTACGGGGCGGCCCAAGGCGCTGAGGTAGATTGCGTCGACGACCTCGGCGGGCGACTTCCCCTCTTCGAGCCAGGCCTCGATCCGCTTGCCGCTATCGATCTTGCCGGCGACGGTCGAGCCGTTCAGCAAGTGCAGCGCCTGCGAGAGGGTTGGGTCGGTCTTGGCCTCGCACGCACACACCGACTCGCGACGTGAGCGGCCGAAGGTCGTAAGGAAGTAGTTGCCGCTGTTGCCGTCGGCGATCTGCGTCGCGCGGGCGCCGAGCGGCAGGCCAGGCAGCTTTTCGGGGGCTCCGGTCGCTTGGCTGAGGCAGTCGAGCAGCGTTTCGGCCGGCATCCGTCGGGCGTGGGCGCGGGCGAAGTTGCGCGTGTCGTCGGCGTTCGACTCGGTCGGCTCGCACGACCGCTGATAGGCGTTGGACGTGCAGATGTCGCGCACAAGGCGCCGCAGGTCGTAGTCGTATTCGATCAGCCGTTGGCCGAGCGCGTCAAACAGGGCCGGGTTGCTCGGTGGATTGCTGACGCGGATATCGTCGATTGGCTCCACGACGCCTACCCCGAAGAAATGCGCCCAGACGCGGTTGGCGACGCTCGGCGCGAACCAGGGGTTCTCGGGCGAGGTGACCCAATCGGCGAGCGCCTCGCGGCGGTCCCGCTTCGCGATGTCCGCTTCGGCGCCGCCAAGGAACTTAGGCTTCATCACACGGCCATCGACAGGGTGGTTCGATTCGCCGCCGCCGCTGTTGAACACGAAGACCTCACGGTAGTCCTCGCCTTCCTTGCGGCCAATCTGGGTGAAGAAGGCCGTGAATGCGTAGTAGTCGTCCATCGTCCAGCGATCGAACGGGTGGTTGTGGCACTGCGCGCACTGGAGCCGGGTGCCGAGGAAGGTCTGGGCGACATTCTCGGCGATCTTCTTCGGGTCGGGTTCGATCTGGTAGAAGTTGACCTGGGGCGTGGTGAACGAGCTGCCGCTGGCCGACAGCAGGTCACGGAACAGGTCGTCCAGCGGCCTGCCGGCGTCGAGCTGCTCGGTGAGCCAACGCGAGTACAAGAACATCGGCTTGTACTCGACCCGGTTGGGGAGCGTCCGCACCAAGAGCAGCTCGGCCCATTTGAGGCCCCACACCTGGGCGAACCCCGGGTCCTTGAGCAGCTCATCGATCTTCGCCGTGCGTTTGGTCGGGTCTTCGCTCGCGGAGAACGCCTCAACCTCTTCGACCGTAGGCAGGCGGCCGGCGACGTCGATCGTGACGCGGCGGAGGAACTCGTTGTCCGTTGCGGCTTCGCTCGGATGGACGCGTAATGTACGGAGCTTCGCGTTCACCAGCTCATCAACGTAATTGGCGGGCTCTTCGGGACGAGGCTCGAACGGCTCGTCGGTCGGTAGAACGAGCACCTGGCTGCCGACCGTGTGCGTGTCGAACCGGGCGGTGACGAAGGTCTCGCCACGGCGGTCGGAGGTCACGAGGCCAGCGGCATCGATCGCGGCGGACGACTCGTTGCTCGACTGGAAGACGGCGAGGCTCGTCACGTCTCGGGAGGCGCCGTCCGAATAGTCGGCGACCACGACAAAACGCTGCGTTTGGCCGCCAGCGCCAATCGCCGCCTTGGGCGGATAGATCGCGACGCCCGTTACGGTCGGCGCGCCGTCGAGGTCGTTGGGAGCGCCGGCCGCAATCCAGTCGTAGAGCTTGGCGTAGTAGTCGCTCTGGTCGTCGAATCGCTTGCCTCCGGTGTGGGTGACGCTCGCCACCGCCTTGGTGAGCAAGAGGCTCTCTTCGGGCACGGCGAGGTTGAGGCGTCGGTTGACTTGCTCGCGCGTGAGCCGGTGGTAGTCGCCCGTGGGGTCAAAACCAAACAGCGACATGCGGAAGCCGTCCTTTCCGCGCGACGAGCCGTGGCACGCGCCAGCGTTGCAGCCGGTGCGCATGAGGATCGGCATCACGTCGTGAGTGAAGCTGACGGGCTTGGTCTTGTCGATGCCTTGGGCGTGGACGTCGGCTTCGGCCTGCAGGCCGGCGAACTCGACGCTGACGCGGCCCACGCCCTCACTCGACGCCCGCAGGACTCCCCCCTCGACTCGCAGAGCCTCCTCTTCGCCGTGCTCGACGCCGACTCGCCACTTGGCGAGGTCCGTGACGTCGATCGTCACGCCGTCCGCCTGGGTCGCGACCGCAACCATCCCTTGGTAGTCGTCGGCATGGCCGAGCGTCACTTGAGGCGGGTAGAGGTCGAGCTTGACAAACCGCGTCGTCAAATCATCGGGGGCGGGGCCTTCTTCGGTCGCCCGCGCGACGGAGGACGCGGCGGCTAAACACGCAACGATCGCCATCAATCGATAGGTCATGACTTCTGTCCTTCGGCGCTGGCGGGTTGCTGCGCGGTCTTGGTGGGAGCGGGATCGATCCGCAGTTCGGAGTAGCCTTGTCGGTACTCGACCCCCTCGCCATTGACGGTCAATCGCACGCGGACGCCGACGCCCGGATTCTGGCCGAGGCGGGCGTCTTGTGGCACGTTGATCGAGAACTTTGCCGACTCGGCCCCGGCGGCGATCTCCACCGGCGCAGCGGTGACGCCCGGCGGGAGTCCTACAAGCTCAAGTGTCGCCGCGCCTTCGAACGGCGTGCGGTGCGACAGCGCGACGGTCATCTCCACCGGCTCGCCTTGCCGCGTCGTGACGGTGGGCACGGAGAGGTCGAAGTAAGCCTCGGCGACGTTGAGCGTCACGAACGGCGACGACGCAAAGACGCGGCCATCGACGCCCGTGTCGGCAACGACGACCGTGGGCCATGCGCCGACGCTGGCCTGCCCGTTGGCGGTGACGGGGATGTCGATGTCGTTCTTTCCTTGCGGGATCGAGAGCGAGCGGTTCGTGGACACGCCCGGCGTGTGGTGGAGCGTGTAAACGCGGATCGCTTGGTCGAAGCCCTCATCGCGTTGGGCGTGAACCTTAAGGACCATGTTGCCGTCCCGGACGAGCGGCGCCTGCGGCTGGTCCACCGTGATCGAAAACGGCAGTTTCTTCGTCACCGCGACCGCGGCGTGCTCAGCGAAGTGGCTCCAGACCGAGACGTTGTTGCGGCCGCGGACCATCCACGTCTGTTGATGGAATCGCGTCTCTAGGGGGGGCTGGTTTTCGGGCTGCGTGAAGCTGGCGGTGATCCCCGTGAGCGTCCCTCCGGGCGCCGCGTCGGGCGCCGCGGTGAAGACGACCGGCAATTGATTGTAATTGACCGGCAGCGGCGGACTCTCGGCCGTGACGCCCGGCGGCAAGGCGTCGAAGGTCGCCTTGAGTTCGCCGCCGACATCCTTGCGATTGACGGTCAGCAGCACCGCCGTGCGGCCGCCCTGCGGGACTTCGATGGTGGTCGCCTCGAAGCTCTGCCGATCATTGAGTGTGACTTCCGCCGCGGCGATCCGAGGCGCCGCATCGACCAGATAGACGAACGACGGGTCGCCCCGCAGCGTGCGATCGTCAATCTGCAGCGTGTAATCGCCCTCGGCGGGCGCCGTGAACCGCACGTAGCTGTCGGGGAAGCGGCCCTCGTCATCGGCGCCCGCGACCCTTTTTCCCTCGGAATCGAAGACCCGCAGCACCGGATCGAGCCCCGAACGCAGTTCGCGGGCGCGGACGCGGAGGTCGAGCACTTCGTCCTTTTTCATGGACACAACGAAGTGGTCGCGGTCTTTCTCGGCGCCGATCACTCCCGCCGCTGTGCCGGGCGCCGCCATGCGGGTTGCTTCTTTGAGGCTGTTGTTGGGTTCGACTTCGAGCACGGGGGGCGTGGCGACCAGTTCGAGCGGAAAGCCCGACGGTGCGACGCCCGCTTCGTCAGCGCAATGAAAATCGTAAAGGCCCACGGTCCCCGCCGGCGCAGTGACCATCTGCTTCGAGTCGCCCCGGGCGTCGCCGAGGACGGTGACCTCGGTCGGCTGCCCAGCGACAACCGCCGGCGGGTAGACGGCCTCGGGGCGGGGGAAATCGCCAATGTGCAGCAAGTAAGTCGATTGGTCGTTGCCCTGATAGGCCGAGTCGCGGAGCCGCACGAAGTAACGCCCGGCCGCCGGCGCGATATAGGATAAGAAGGCGTCCTGGTAGGCGGCGGGCTCGTCGTCGCTGGCCGCGACGGGTTGGCCATCGGCGTCGAGCAGCTCGACACAGGGGTCGAAGAAGATCCGGCCAAGACGCATGCCTTCGACTTCAACTGAGATGCGCTGCCCTTCCGTCATATCGACAGCAAAGTAGTCGTCGTCTTCCGTTTGGATGACACCGTGCACCGTGCGGCCGAGCGGTATCGCTTGTGCCTGGGCGACGGCGCTATTGGGTTCGACTTCATCGACGCTTTCGAGGGCGCCGACGTGGAGCGTCACGAGGTTGCTTACGCCCGTCGCGGTCCGCAGGCGGATTGCGTGCCGGCCGAGCGGCGAGTCCTCGGCGACGTTGAGCGTGGCTTGGAGCGTGTTGCCGTCGGCGGGCTCGAGCTTCACAACGCTTACGCCCGTCGCATCGAAGAGGACCTCTTGCGGCTCGGCGCCGACACGCGGACCGAGCAGCTTAACCGTCACCTCAGCGCCGCGGCGGACGCCTTGCGGAACCAGTTGATGGATGCGCGGCTCTGCCGCAAATGCCGAGGCGTACACGAGGCAAACAATGCCCACGGGCGCCGGTGATAATCGTTGGAGAAGCACGACACGACCCTTTCGGGAAGGGAGGGCGAGCGGAGGAACCACGGGGCCGCGGTTCGGAGGGGCAAACTTTTACGCGATCAATTCCTTGCGGACGCGTCCACCGCCGACAATCTCGATCGGCCGGTCCCCCGGAGCCATAAGCTCTTTCTCGGCGTCGATGCCAAGTTGATGGAAGACCGTCGTCGCCAAGTCCTCGGGGGTGATGGGCGTGTCCTCGGGCTCCGAGGCGGTGGGCCCTGAAGAGCCGATCACGGCCCCGCGCTTCATGCCGCCACCGGCGAGGGCGACGCTAAACACCTTCGACCAGTGGTCGCGGCCCGCGTCGGCATTGATCTTTGGGGTGCGGCCGAACTCGCTAGAGACAATCACCAGGGTGTCGTCGAGCAGGCCGCGCTCGTCGAGATCGGCGATCAGCGTCGAATAGCCCTGGTCGAACGCCGGCAGCAGGTTCCGCATGTTGCCGGTGATGTTTTGGTGGTGATCCCAGCCGCCGTACGAGAGAGTGACAAACCGCGCCCCCGCTTCGACCAGCCGGCGGGCGAGGAGCATCCGCTGCCCCGCTTGGTGGCGGCCGTAGCGGTCGCGGATCGCGTTGTCCTCTTTCTGGAGGTTGAACGCCTCGCGGGCGTCTTGTGAGCCGATCAGCTCGAAGGCCCGCTGGTAAAAGGCGTCCATCGCGGCGACGGCGTCTGACTCGGCCCGCTCGGCGAACGAGCGGTTCACGGCCTCGAGCGCGGAGAGGCGCCGGTGGTAACGCTCGTCGCTGACATCGCCGGGAAGGTTGAGGTCGCGGACCGCGAAGCTCGGGTTCGCCGGGTCGTCGCCGACGCTGAACGGGGCGAACGCGGTGTTCAGGTAACCCGAGCCGCCGTACTCGGTGACCTGTCCCGGAATACTGATGTAGGCGGGTAGATCATGACGGGGGCCGAACTCGTGGCTGACGACGCTGCCATAACTCGGGTAGACCAGGGCGGGACTGGGCCGGTATCCCGTCAGCATGTTGTGCTGGCCCCGTTCGTGGGCCGCCTCGCCGTGCGTCATCGAGCGGACGACCGTCAGCTTGTCGGCGATTCCCGCGGTGCGGCCCAGCAGCTCGCTGAAGCGGACGCCGGGGAGATTCGTCGCCACTGAGCCCAGTTCGCCGCGGTACTCGATGGGAGCGTCGGGCTTGGGATCCCAGGTTTCCTGCGCGGAGACCCCGCCTTCCAGGAAAATATGGATGACGCTCTTGGCACGCACGGGCGGCGGCGTGTAGCTGTTCGTTGCGGCCTGGGCCGACTGCAGCGCGAAGAAGTCGCTGAGCGTGATTCCTAGGCCGGTTGCTGCGCCGGCGGCGAGAAATCCACGACGGGAGGGCTTCGGGAGGGCCATGGGGAGTCGCACTCCGGGGCTGCGAATCGCCTGGTCTCGGTCGCGATTCGGTGGAATCGAAACGCCTGGGCGGAGGTCCATGGATACCCCGGCAGCACGCTCATATCCAGCAGCAAACCGGATTCAGGGGCACTTTTGGCGCTGAACGGTAAGTTGTCTTGCGCATATGGCACAATGGTTGCTGCCCCAGTTTGTGCATTCACCGCACACTGTGCGGACCCGCTTTCGCCGGGAATCCGCGCGGGGTCGCTGTGTGCGCGTGCCGCACAACCTTGCTCTGGCTGCCTACTCGGCGCGCATAATTGCGGCGAAGGGATTGGACCTGGGCGGGCGTCGTGCGGTATTTTGCCGGCTTAACTTGCTCCCCCGAGGGCCCCACTGCCCCATGTACGACACCGACTCGTTCGACGAAATGTTCGCGTCGGCGGAAGTTCCTCGTGACCCCTGCCGCGCCTTTGTCGAGCGGCTCGGGGGGGTCACGCTGGACGAGCTGCGGAATCGGCAGATCGCCGCGGAACTCCACCTCAGCAACATGGGAATTACCTTCAACGTCTACGGCCACGAGGCCGGAGTCGAGAAGGTTTGGCCATTCGACGTGCTGCCGCGGATTATTGGCTACGACGAGTGGGCCCGCGTCGAGGCCGGCCTGCGCCAGCGCGTCAAAGCGCTGAACCTGTTCATCGACGACCTCTACAACGACCAGAAGATAATTCTCGACGGCGTCGTCCCCGAGCATCTGATCCAAACCGCCTCGTCTTATCGCCCCGAGCTGCGCGGCTTCAGCCCCACCAACAAGGCGTGGTGCCACATCAGCGGCGTCGATCTGGTGCGCGACCGCGACGGCGTGTTCTACGTGCTGGAGGACAACCTCCGCTGCCCCTCGGGCGTCTCGTATGTGCTCGAGAACCGCGAGATCATGAAGCGCACGTTCGCGACCGTCTTCCAGGGGATGGCTGTGACGCCGGTGGAGCAGTACCCCGAACAGCTGCTGCGGACGCTGCTCGACTGCGCGCCGCCGGGGGCGGACTCGCCGCTGGCGGTGGTGCTGACGCCGGGCGTCTACAACTCGGCCTACTTCGAGCACACCTTTCTTGCTCAGCAGATGGGCGTCGAGCTGGTGCAAGGAGTCGACCTCACGGTGGTTGACGACGTCGTCTACATGCGGACGACGCGGGGCCTCCGCCGAGTCGATGTCATCTACCGCCGGATCGACGATGACTTTCTGGATCCCGAGTGCTTCCGCGAGGACTCGCAGCTAGGCGTCCGGGGCCTGATGCGAGCCTGTCGGGCCGGCAACGTGACGCTCGCCAACGCCCCGGGGACCGGCGTAGCCGACGACAAAGCGGTTTACGCGTACGTTCCAGAAATCATCCGCTATTACCTAAGCGAGGAGGCGATCCTCGCTAACGTGCCGACGTACGTCTGCTGGGACGAAAAGCAGCGGGAGCATGTGCTGGCGAACCTCGACAAGCTCGTCATTAAACCCACGAACGAGTCGGGCGGCTACGGCATCGTCCTCGGCCCGCGGGCCTCGAAGGAGGAACTGGCGAAATGCGCCGAGCGGATCCGCGCCAACCCGCGCGAGCACATCGCCCAGCCGATGCTCGATCTCTCGACCGCGCCGACGCTGACCTCCGATGGCCTCGAGCCGAGGCACGTGGACTTACGTCCGTTTGTGCTAGCCGGCAAGGAGATCTACGTGATGCCCGGCGGCCTGACGCGCGTCGCGTTGGTGCGGGGCTCGATGATCGTCAACTCGTCCCAAGGGGGAGGGAGCAAGGACACCTGGGTGCTCCGCGACCCCTCCGGCACCGATTCCTGGAAGGCCCTGACCAATCACGTTTGAGCCCTGACCCACCCGGAAAAACCGGATAACGCCCGACCGCAGACCTACGCCCTCGCCCGCACCGCATGCTAAGCCGCGTCGCCGAATCGATTTCCTGGATGAGCCGCTACGTCGAGCGGGCCGAGAATGTCGCGCGTTTCATCGACGTCAACGATAATCTCACGCTGGGCGAGGGGGTCGACCTCAGTGAGCAGTGGGCCCCGCTAGTCTACACCACCGGCGACCACGAGCTGTTCAAGAAGCTCTACGGCGAACCCCACCGTGAGTCGGTGCTGCGTTTCCTGGCTTTCGACCCGCGGAACCCCAACTCGATCTTCTCCTGCGTAGCCGCTGCACGCGAGAACGCCCGCAGCGTACGCGAGTCGATCACGGTCCCCATGTGGGAACAGGTCAACAAGTTCTACTTGATGGTGCAGTCGGCGCTGCAAAACAGCCGGTTCGTCGCCGAGCCCAATCAGTTCTGTGACATGGTCAAGAACGCTAGCCACGCGCTGGTGGGCACCACCGACGCGACGATGTCGCACGGTGAGGCGTGGCACTTCTCACGGATCGGGCGTCTGCTCGAGCGGGCCGACAAGACCTCGCGGATCGTCGATGTGCAGTACTTCCACCTCTTGCCCGAAGTGCAGGACGTGGGCTCGACACTCGACGTCGTCCGCTGGTCGGCGCTGCTCAAATCGGCCAGCGCCCTGACGATGTACCGCCGCATCCACGGCCGCATCACCCCCGAGGAGGTCGCGGAGTTCCTGATCCTTGACCGCGACTTCCCACGTTCCATGCGGTTTTGCCTGATCCGCGCTCAGGAATCGATCAGTGAGATCACGGGAAGCCGTCCCGGCACGTTCAGCTGCCGTTCTGAACAGCTCTCCGGGCGCCTGCGGTCTGAAATGGACTATACGGCGCTGGACGAGATTGTCCGGACGGGGATGCACGAATACATCGATGCGTTCCAGCGCCGGCTGAACGAAATCGGAAATGCCCTACAAAAGGACTTTTTCACGCTCGACACGGACGCCGAATCCCAGCAGCAGTCGCAGACTCAAACTATGCTCCCTTGAGCCTTGGCCGCTGCCCCACCAATCCTGCCCGGTCCGCCGGGTCCCGCCGACCGCGCCGCCGACGCGTCGCACGCCTGGATAGTCGTCAAATAATGAGTATTCGTGTTGCGCTGCACCACCGGACCAGCTACCGGTACGACCGCCCGATCGCCATTGGCCCCCAGGTGATCCGGCTGCGCCCGGCGCCCCACTCGCGGACCCCCATCGAGAGCTACTCGATGCAGGTGTCGCCCGCCGATCACTTCGTCAACTGGCAACAGGACCCCTTCGGGAATTACCTGGCGCGGTGCGTCTTCAACGAGAAGGCGACCGAGCTGAACATCACGGTCGATCTGACGGCATCTCTCTCGGCGATCAATCCGTTCGACTTCTTCTTGGAGCCCAACGCCGAGCAAACCCCCTTTTACTACGACGAAGAAACGCAGCACAACCTCAAGCCCTACTTCGCAACGAGCGAAGAGAGCCCGGCGCTGATGGAGCTGCTATCGACCATCGACCGCACCCCCCGCAAGACGATCGACTTCCTCGTCGATATCAATCAGCGGCTTCAGCAAGAAATCGGCTACACGATCCGGCTGGAACCGGGCGTGCAGACCTGTGAGGAGACGCTCACCAAGCGGACCGGCTCGTGCCGCGATTCGGCGTGGCTGATGTGCCAGGCGCTGAGGCGTCTGGGCTACGCGTCGCGGTTTGTGTCGGGGTACCTCATCCAGCTTACTGCTGACCAGAAGTCGCTCGACGGCCCCTCGGGGCCCGAAGAGGACTTCACCGCCCTGCACGCCTGGACCGAGGTCGACCTCCCCGGCGCCGGATGGGTGGGTCTCGACCCGACCTCGGGCCTCTTCGCCGGTGAGGGCCACATCCCGCTGGCCTGCACGCCGCAACCGTCTTCCGCCGCGCCGATCAGCGGCGGCCACGAGCCGTGCGAGGTCGAGTTCGACTTCGCGATGTCGGTCGAGCGCGTCCACGAAGACCCCCGCGTCAC
>JBGSJY010000470.1:0-6803 GCA_041741515.1 Pirellulales bacterium
CGGCCAGCCAGAAAGGGCGGTCCGCCGCAACGTGCGACCACGATCAGCCCCTGCCGGCGCCATGCGACGGGTGCGCCGAGTGCGTGAAGGGCGATCCGGTTGGACTTCCCCTGGAGGCGCCGTTCGACCTCGACCCGGCCGACCAGGTGACCGCGTGGGGCACGCCGCCCCTTGTGACGTTGTCGGCCACGCCGAGGCCTTGGCGCCTTTGGCAAACGACGCCGCCCGACGGCGTGCGATCCCTTCTCGCTTGCGGGACGCTGCTGCGCATTTGAAGCGCGACCCTGGGGCCCCTCTGCCCGCATTAGCGCCTTCTCGGCGTTAACGATTTCTCCGATTTAATTGTCGCAACTCGGTCGAACCTGCGCTGTTGCGTAGATGCCGCCGAGAAACCGTCCCTACCTCTGCTTGAAGGATCGAACATGCGTTCCCTATTTCTTGCTGCGCTCTACACGACCGCCGTAATCGCGATTCCGTACGCCGCCGGCGCCGCTCCCCAGGGCGTCCACGAAGGCCACGACCACGCCGCCCACGAAGGTCACGACCACGACGAGAAAGGCCCACACGGTGGCGATCTCTTCGTTCTCGGCAACGAGGCCTACCACGCCGAGTTGGTTCTTGACGAGGAGCGGGATCAGGTCACCGTCGTGCTGCTCGATGCGACGGCGAAGCAGCCCGTCGCGATCCAGGAGCCGCACATGCTGGTCAACGTCCGGGGGGGCGGCGCGCCGCGGCAGCACAAGCTGTCCCCGCTCTACTCCGAGGGCCAGACGACGGGGCCGACGGCCATGTACGCCGCGGTCGGCAAGCAACTTATGAACGACCTGCACTCGCCGGGCGCGGTCGCCAAGCTCGCGGTGCGTATCGCCGGCAAGCCGTACTCGACCTCGCTGCATCACGACCACGACCACAGCGGTCACAACCACTGATCGTCGTCGGCTAACACGCCGGGCGCTGGCGCGTCGGTCGGCGCTCGGCGGTTTCTAACTCGAAGGGGAAATGAGGATGGCCTCACCGACTCGCGGCATCGCAATAACAGCGCTGGGACTGGCGGTTGGCCTGCTCGCTTTCGCGGGCGGTGTGGTCGTCGCGTCGCTCGATACGCCCGTCGCGCAGTGGTCACGCGCCTGGATCGGGCGGGCGACTCCTGAGGAGGATGACCACGACCATGACAGCCACGATGAGGACGAATCCGCCCACGAGGGCCACGATCACGATGGCCATGACCATGAAGCCCACGACCACGAGGGCCATAGCGACGAGCAGTCGCTCGAGCTGTCCGCCGCGGCGATGGCGAATCTCGGTCTGGGCCCTGAGACGGTCCGGCCGGTCGACGTCTCGACCTATGTGCGGTCGGTCTCGGTGCCGGCGGTCGTGGTCGAACGTCCCGGCCGCAGCCGGCTCCCCGTCAGCGCGCCGATGACGGGCGTCGTGACCCACGTCCACGCGGTCACGGGCGAAGCGGTCACGCCGGGGACGCTACTCGTTGAGCTGCGGCTCACCCACGAGGACCTGGTGAACTCGCAGAAGGAGTATTTGCAGACCCTGGGTAATCTCGATGTCGAGCAGAAGGAAGTCGCGCGGCTCGAAGAGGTCAGCGCCAGCGGCGCCGTGCCGGGGAAGGTGCTGCTCGAGCGCAAGTACGCCCGCGACAAGCTGCTCGCCTCGCTGGCCTCCCAGAAAGAAGCCCTGCGGCTGCATGGCCTGTCGCTGGAGCAGGTCGACCGCATCGCGACGGAGCGGCGGCTGCTGACGCAATTGCGGGTCTACGCGCCGACCCTCGACGACCACGACCGACCGCACGAGGAAGGCATCCAGCTGTCCAACACGCCCCCGCTCCAGCAGGCGCTGTTTACCGAGGAGGAGGCGACGACGCTGCCGACGCCCGCTCCCGAAGCGACGGCCGGTCCCCCGCTGGTGATTCAGTCGCTGGACATCCACAAAGGGGAGACCGTCAACACGGGCGACGTGCTCTGCGTGCTCGCCGACTACAGCGAGCTATTCATCGAAGGCGCCGCGTTCGAGACCGACGCGACCGCCGTCGCCGAAGCGAAGCGACGCGGCTGGCGGGCGACCGCCGTGGTCGAGCAGCGGGGGGCCGAGCAACACGGGTCCGAGCGCGACCTGCCGGGGTTGCCAATCGCTTTCCTCGCCAATGAGGTGGACCCCGCGTCGCGGACCCTGCCGTTCTACGTGCTGCTAGAGAACGAGATTGTCGAGGACTCCGAGAACGACGCGGGGCAACGCTTCGTGTCGTGGCGATACCGGCCGGGGCAACGGATGCAGCTGCGTGTGCCGGTCGAGGAGTGGGCCGACCAGCTTGTCTTGCCCGCCGAGGCGGTGGTGCGGGAGGGGCCCGACAGCTTCGCGTTCGTGCAGAACGGCGACCACTTCGACCGGATCGCGGTCCACGAGCGCTACCGTGACCGCCGCTCGGTGGTCGTCGCCAACGACGGCGCCATTTTCCCAGGCGACACCGTGGCGATGACCGGCGCGCACCAGATGCAGCTCGCTCTGAAGAACAAATCGGGGGGCGCCATCGACCCCCACGCCGGCCACAACCACTGACTCAGGCGCGCCGCTCGATGCTCAATGCCGTTATCCGCTTCTCGCTACGCAACCAGCTCCTGGTGCTCGGACTGGCCGTCGCGGTCATGATCGCGGGGGTCTGGTCGGCCATGCACACGCCGATCGACGTCTTCCCCGACCTGAACCGGCCACGCGTCGTCGTGATGACCGAAGCGCCGGGCCTCGCCCCCGAGGAGGTCGAGTCGCTCATCACCTTCCCGCTCGAGACCGCCTTCAACGGCGCCAGCGGCGTGATCGCGGTCCGCAGTGCGTCGGGGATCGGGTTGTCGGTGATCTACGTCGAGTTCGACTACGGCACCGACATCTATATCGACCGCCAAGTGGTGACCGAGCGGCTCGCCCTCGTCGCCGACCGCATGCCCCAAGGGGTGCGCCCGCAATTGGCGCCGATCTCGTCGATCATGGGCCAGGTCCTGGTGCTCGGACTGTGGAGCGAAGGGGACGTCACCGACCCGATCGAGCTACGCACCCGGGCGGACTGGGTCCTGCGTCAACGGCTGCTCACCATCCCCGGCGTCGCGCAGGTGTTCACGATGGGCGGGGGCCGCAAGCAGTTCCAGGTGCTCGTCAATCCGGCGGCGCAGCGTCGCTACGGCGTCACGCTCCAGCAGGTCCAGGATGCGATCGCCAGCTCCAACGTGAACGCGACCGGCGGCTACCTCGACCAGCAGGGTCCCGACGAGCTGCTCGTCAGGGCGCTGGGCCGCGTGCAGTCGGTCGAGGACCTGCAGAAAATCCCCGTCACGATCCGTGACGGCAGGCCCGTGACGCTTGCCGAGGTGGCGACCATCGTCGAGGGGGCGCAGATCAAGCGCGGCGACGGCGCCGCCTACGTCCGTGAGAGCGGCGAGGCCTTTTCCGGCGGCCCGGCGGTGATCCTCACGATCAGCAAGCAGCCCGGCGCCGACACTCGCAAGCTGCACCAAGCGGTGATGGACGCGGTCGTCGAGATGCGGGGCGCCCTGGGCGACGACGTCCGCGTCGAACCGGTCTACGCCCAGCGGGCGTTCATCGACCGCGCTCTGCACAACGTCCTTGAGGCCTTGCGGGACGGTTGCGTGCTGGTCGTGATCATCTTGTTTGCCTTCTTGATGAACTTCCGCACCACGTTCATCTCGCTGACGGCGATCCCGCTGTCGCTGGCGGTGACGATGCTCGTGTTCCGCTGGTTCGGCCTGTCGATCAACACGATGACGCTCGGCGGACTGGCGGTGGCGATCGGCGAACTGGTCGATGACGCGATCGTGGATGTCGAGAACATCTTCCGCCGACTGAAAGAGAATCGCGCCGTGGACGATCCCCGGCCGCCGCTCGCGGTCGTTTACGACGCGAGCGTCGAGGTCCGCAGTTCGATTGTCTACAGCACGATCATCGTCTGCCTGGCGTTCTTGCCGCTGTTCGCGTTGTCGGGCATGGAGGGACGCCTCTTTGCGCCGCTGGGAGTGGCGTACGTGGTCTCGATCGCGGCGTCGCTGGTCGTTTCGCTGACCGTGACGCCGGTGCTCTCCTACTTGCTGCTCGGCCGCAGCAAGCGGGTCGGGCACGAGAAAGACGGGCCGCTGCTCCGCTTCCTGAAGTGGGTGGCGACCCGCGTCATCCGCTTCAGCCTGGCGATGCCGTGGCTGAACCTCATGGCGGTGGCGGCGGCCGTCGCCGTGGCGATGGTGGCTCTGTTGCGGCTGGAAAGAGATTTTCTGCCTCCCTTCAACGAAGGGACGGTGCAGCTCAACGTGCTGCTGCCGCCCGGAACGTCGCTCGCCACCTCCAACGCCGTCAACCGGCAGATCGAGCGCCGGCTGACGGAGAACCTCGACGTGATCGGCTTCGCGCGCCGCACCGGCCGCGCCGAACTCGACGAGCACGCCGAGCCCGTCAGCGCCAGCGAGTACCTGATCGACCTCGACCCTGAGTCGCCCCGGTCCCGCGAAGAGCAATTGACGGCGATCCGCCAGACGCTCGACGAGTTTCCCGGCGTTGTCTCCGCCACCGAACAGCCCATCGCCCATCTGATCTCGCACATGCTGTCGGGCGTCAAGGCGCAGGTGGGCATCAAGATCTTCGGCGACGACCTCGACGTCCTCCGCCGCCAAGCCGAGAAGACCCGCGCCGCGATCGCCGGCGTCCCGGGCGTGCGGGACCTGCTCGTCGAGCAGCAGACGCTTATCCCGCAACTCCGCATCGAGCTCGACCGCGACAAGCTGCTGCTCAACGGGCTGTCGGTCGACCACGTCAACCAGATGATCGAGACCGCGATGAACGGCCGCGTGGTCTCGGAGGTGCTCCTCGGCCAGCGGACGTTTGACCTTTTGGTAAGGCTTGACGAAGACGCCCGAGAGAACATCGAGGTGCTGCGCCGGCTGCCGATCGAAACCCCCGGCGGCGGCGTGGTGCCGCTCGAGTCGGTCGCCCGGATTTACACGTCGGCCGGTCCCAACGTGATCAATCGCGAGCAGGTGCGGCGGCGGATCGTTGTGCAATGCAACGTGGCGGGCCGCGGGCTGGTGGACGTGGTTGGCGACATCAAGGAGCGTCTCCGTCCGATCCAAGAGGCCTTGCCGAGTGGCTACTACTTCGAGTTCAGCGGCCAGTTCGAGAGCCAGCAGCAGGCGTCGCGCACGATCGGCTGGCTGTTTGTCGGCTCGCTGGTGGGCGTGTTCCTGGTGCTCTACACAATGTTCAAGTCGGTGAACCTGTCGCTGCAGGTGATGGCCGCCGTGCCGATGGCCTTCATCGGATCGGTCGCGGCGCTGGTGCTCACCGGTCAGACGCTGTCGATCGCCAGTATCGTTGGCTTCATCTCGTTGGCGGGCATCGCCTCACGCAACGGCATCCTGCTGCTGCAGCACTACCTACACCTCGTGAAGCACGAGGGCGAGTCGTGGACCCACGAGATGATCCTCCGCGGCGGCCTGGAGCGCCTCGCGCCGGTCCTCATGACCGCTCTCACCGCCGGCATCGCGCTGGCGCCGCTGGTGGTCGCTTCGGGAGAGCCGGGCAAGGAGATCCTCTACCCGGTCGCCACGGTCATCCTCGGCGGCGTGATCAGCAGCACGCTGCTCGATTTCTTCGTCCACCCGGCGCTGTTCTGGCTCTTCGGGCGGAAGGAAGGAGAACGCGTCGTGAAGGAGGCGAACGACGCACTGTAATCTCGGCCGAGTGCGAGCGATCCAAGGGGAGAGGGAACACTAATCGACGCTAATCTCCACTAATCAATGAATCCGCTGAATAGCGGAGATTAGTGTCGATTAGTGTTCTTGCTTCTTGCCTTAGATAGCTGATGTGGTCCTCACCCGACAGATGCGGCGTAGGCCAGTGGAACTCCGAGCCGCCAAAAGCATCAGGCCCAACAACACGGCGCCTTTTGGTTCGGGAACCGTGAGCGATGGCGGCTGACCAGCGCCGTAGTTGGAGGCCCAGACGGCGTACTGGACGGCGCCGATGACGCCGGCTATCGGGTCGTTCACCAGCGTGCCGGCGGGCGCCCCCACGTGATCGCGCCATACCGCGTAGTCGGCCGCATCGACGACGCCGTCGCCGTTGAAGTCGCCGGGTGTCGCGACCGCCGTTTCGATTACCCGTAGCGTTTGGTCCACCGGCACGTTGTAGAGCCGCTGCACGACGCCGCTGGGCCACTGGATTGTCACCAGGTCGATCGGATCCGCGGAGGCGCCGAGCCCGAAGTGCGCGGTCCGCTCGTTTTGGCTCACGAAGCTGCTGCCGCCGTCGATCTCCCAGACTTGCTGGCGGCCGGGGTCCGTCAGGTCGGGAGTGACCGTGATCCAGGCGCCGATCCCGTCGCGGTTGGAGAGGACGCCCTCGGTCTCGATACGCAGGTAATGGCCCGTGTTCCCGCCGTCATTCCGGTAGAGGATCGGCGCGGCGCCGTGATTGATGACGAGCAGGTCGAGGTCGCCGTCTTCGTCGTAGTCGAGGTGTACCAGCCCGCGGCCCTGGAGGGTGTCGGTTATGCCTGCTGCGACCGAGACATCCGTGTAAACGCCGTCGTCGTTTTGCCACAGGAAGGTGCGGTCATTCGACCAGCCGCCGCCGTTGTAGCCGTTCGTGGCGGCGAGATCGACGTCGCCGTCGTTGTCGTAATCGAAGAAGGTTGTCCCCCACGACCAACGCGAATCGCGGACGCCGGCCGCCTGCGTGACGTCGGTAAACTGGCGGTCGCCGTCGTTGCGGTAGAGGCGGTTGTATCCGCCGAAGGG
>JBGSJY010000471.1:0-2700 GCA_041741515.1 Pirellulales bacterium
ACAGCGCGGCGGCCGCCTCGGACGAGTCAGACGCCCCCTTCGGCGCCGCCGACGACGTCTCGGAAAAGGCGCCCCGTGTGCGCCCGTTCGCCGACCTGGCGAAGCTGCCCGACGACGTGGCCGACGCGTTCGAGCAGTTCAAGCTGGTGATCCTCAGCCACAAGATGACCGGCTGGGACCAGATCAGCCGCGACGATCTCTTGGGAGCGCTCGACGCCCTGAAGGCCCTCGCCGTCGCGCCGTCGGACGACAACTAATTCTTCGGCGGCGTTCTGTGGTACGCTCAGCGGGCGCCCCACACGCTTCAACCAGGACTGCTCTCTCAAAGGACTCGTCGCGATGGTCACTGTCGGAATGAATTACGTCGTCCTGCCCGGCAAGCAGGCGGAGTTCGAGGAGAAATTCGCCGCTGTGCTCGGAGCTTTGAATTCAGCCGACGGGCATGACAGCTCGACGCTGTGGCGTGACGTGGCGAACGACGCGTCTTACCTAATCACCAGCCAGTGGAACGACGAAGAGGCCTTCAAGGCGTTCATTACCAGCGACGCCTTCCGAGCCGTCACCAACTGGGGCAAGGCCGAGATCCTCGCCGGCCGCCCTTCGCACAAGGTCTACAAGCATTAAGGCTGGGTAAGCGGGAAGTCTCGCGCAGAGACGCGGAGACGCTGAGAGGATTGTCTCACGCCGAGGCGCTAAAACGCAGAGGAACCGATGGCGCGCTGGGTTCTTCTCGCTGCATTGTGTGCGTCCGTCTTGATGACCTGCTGGCTCGTCGTGTACAGTCACACGTCTTATGTGCCCATGTCCGATATTGAAATGCAGAATCTCTATATTGATCGCATCGTGAGGTTTGGCGCCGCGATCTTGTCGTTTCAATTCATCGCATTATTTGCGGCGTTCTTTCTGATCAGATCGAAGGCTGCTAAGTCGGCAGTTGCGGAGTAGCCAGTCGCACCATTGTTCGGGAGTCCTAAGCGCCAGCGCTGGGAGTGAAGCGGGTACCCCCGCCCTAAAACGGAAAACAATCAGAGAGCCGGAATGCGTCAGCGCCCGGAGTTGGAGCCGGACGCTGACGCGATCCGTATTCCTTGGTAGGGTCCGTTGTGCGGTCCGTCGTGGGGAGCTAGAAGAGCCCGTCCGCTCGCCAAAGAGAGTCTCTCGGTCCGTACAGCGGACCCTACGTCGTTAGCGGCGGCGGGTCGTTGGCGAGGTCCGCTAGCGCCGCCGCGATGGCTTTGTCGCTCGCGTCGCCCGGCAGCACAATGGCGGCGAGGCGGATACGGCGGATGACTCCCTTCTCCAGGAAGGGGGGCGAAACGCGGAGGGTGCACTTGCCCTCGGCGATCTCGAGCTCGCACTCGGCCGCGTCGCTGGGGTGGGGAGTGACGACAAGGGTCAGCCCCGCTGGCGTCTGGAGCCGACAGGCGCCGGCGTTCCAGTGTCGGGCCGTGGCGCCGGCGATTTCCGTGTGGAGCAGCAGCTCGGGCCGTGTGTCGAGCAGGTCGGTCTGCAATGAGACGCTAAGCGTCGTCGCCACCGCGCCGTCGGCGAGCGGCTTGCCCGACCAGTAGAGCTGCGTGCGGAATGGGAACGCGTCGGTCGGCTCGTGCGTCGTGACATGGTCGGCGCCGCGGACATACGACTCGACCGCCGGGGGCAAAGGCCCGGCCGGCGTATGAACCGTAAGCAACGTCGCGCCGAGGCCGTGGCCCGCGTACTTAACGTCGCCGAGGCCGTGGACGCCGGTCGAAGGAATCGCTGCGATCAGCGCGCCGCAGTGGAGCTCAACGCTCTCGCCCGCGTGCGTGGCGTCGCCCATCGCCCAGATGGCCTTCCGACTCTCCGGTCCCTCATTCATCACGTCTCCTCGTATCCATTGGAATCGATCTTCTTAGTCTACCAACATCTTACGTGACGCTGATGATGGCGCTTCTGGAAGGCGAACAGAGGGATGTTGGTGCTAGGAGGGATCGCAAGCGAGCGGGCTTAGGTCCATCGTGCGGCGAAAGGAATTGACGCGATAAGGTCTGCGTGTTGCTGTTGGGGAGGGAGGAGCAGCCGCGAGCGGCTGAGGGCAGATCTCCCACCATGGACCGACGAACTACGTCGATCGGGGCTGAACGTCAGAAGGGTTGGTCGTCCGCATGCGAACCCCCTATCACCAACATCCCCTTATCTCCTTCTCCTAAAGCCACCGAGATCGCGGGCTTATTGGCGGGGGAAGAGAGAGTCCGCCGCGGGTCTGGCAAAATGCCGTCGGACCAATAAAAAACCCCGCCGCACACCCGAAGGTGCAACGACGGGGCCGGAACAGAGAAGAGGCCGTCGCTTACGGAACCGGGGATGATCAGGATTAGGCAATCGCCTCCCGCTGATGGGCGGGAAAAATCCTCAGCCACGGCTCTCCTGAACCATCCGCCATCCTACCAAGGGCGTCGGCCATGTCCAGCTTTTTGTCGTCTCTCAGGCCTAAAACCCCTGAAATGTCTGGAAAGAAGTGCCGGCTGGTGAAACCGTGCGGCTTAGCTCGTTGACAGAAGAGTCGGCGACCCGCCGCAAGTGCGGTTCGCTTCGCCGACCCGCTTGACCCATGCCCGCTTGACCCAGCCGCCGAGGCCGCGAAGCTTGCAGTCGTCGGGCGGCGGCGCCCCATCGCCCGATGCCCGCCTGACCGTCCCTCGTTGCTTTCCGGCCGCCAGC
>JBGSJY010000472.1:0-2445 GCA_041741515.1 Pirellulales bacterium
CAGGGCGGCGAACACCGTGTCGTCGAGCCGTTCGAGGCGCTCCAGCGACTCGCACGGGATCTGCTGGCCGTCACCCGTCACGACGTGCGAACCACAGGCCGGCCCGTCGGGCGGCGCAGGGAGCGGACGGTGATTCAGGGCGGTGGCGACCATAGTGACGACGTCGGTGAAGGAGGGGTCCGGCAAGAGGACGGTTGGTTAACGATGGAAAGGACAGCCGGGGGGCGCGGCCGGGTTCGCGCCGCTCACGGCGCCGAGGGGGAAAACCGCCGCGGCGTCAGTTCTGGCGCAGGCGGGCGAACCGTTCGGCGACGCCCTCGACCGGTTCGGCGCCGGCGAAGTCGTCGGCCAGCTGGTCGTCCTCGAGGTTGATCGCCATCAGGTCGCCGTCGACATCATCGCGCTCGTCGGCGACCGCGTCGCTCGCCAAGGGCTCGTCGTCGCCGATCTCACGCAGCTCGGCGGCGAGGCGGTTGTTGGCGGCCTGCATACGCAATAGCTCCTCGGTCCGTTCTTGCAGCAGGTGTTCCAGCTCGGTCACCCGCTCGCGAGCGAGTCGCAAGTCGTGCTCGAGTCGGCGCCGGCGGGCTTCGGCGGCTTGCTCCTTGTGGGCGGCTTCGCGGCGGGCGTCCTCTTCGGCCTGCTCGGCTTCGGCGACACGGTCGGCCCACTCGCTGAGCTGACCGACGGCCTGCTCAAGAGGCTCCAGCAGGCGCTGCAGGTCTTCGGCGCGGCTCGACTCGGACCGGTTCCAGTCTTCGACGAGGTCGCGCAGGGGCTCTATCGCCGGCGCATCGATCGTTGCCTGGGACATTGCCGAGGGACCGCCTACGTAGGGAGAAGAGGGGGCGACCGCCGTCCGCCTGCGGTGCGCTTCGCAACCGAAATCTACGTCGCGATTGGCCCCGGCGCCGTGGCGACCGTGGCAAGAAGCCGATCCGCTGCGAGGTCGGCGGACAGTCTTTACCGGTTCTGAGGGTCGGCCGCGGCCGACGCCCCGGCCCGGCGATGGGCGAGGTCCCCTCCCTAGATGGTTGTTTTGGGGATACGGCCCCCCTACAACAAAGGGTTGCTGCCCCCGTCTCTCCCGCCGCCGCGGATCGCCGCCGATCATGAATCTCCTCAACAATCCGACCGTCTGGATCGTCCTGACGATCGCCGGGATCATCGTCCTGTTGACGATCTTCGCGATCGTGGCCCGGTTCTTCCGGCTCTACATCCAGTCGGTCACGACCGGCGCGGGGATCGGCATCTTCGACCTCTTGCGGATGACCTTCCGCAAGGTCAACCCGACGGTGATCGTCCGCAGCAAGATCATGGCGACGCAGGCCGGCATCACCGACGAAGAGGGGGTTACGGCCCGGGCCCTGGAGGCCCACTACATGGCGGGCGGCAACGTGCCGCTGGTGATCCGCTCGATGATCGCCGCCCGCAAGGCGAAGATCATCGACCTCGACTTCAAGCGCGCCACGGCGATCGACCTAGCCGGCCGTAACATCCTCGAAGCGGTGCAGACGAGCGTCTACCCGCGCGTGATTGACTGCCCGCCGAAGAACAGCAAGCGGCCGAGCCTCGACGCGATCGCCAAGGACGGCATCCAGCTGAAGGTCAAGGCGCGGGTTACCGTACGGGCGAACCTCAACCAGCTCATTGGCGGCGCCACCGAGGAGACGATCGTCGCCCGCGTCGGCGAGGGCATCGTCTCGGCGATCGGCTCGTCTGAACGCCACAAGGACGTGCTGGAGAACCCCGACCGGATCAGTAAGGCGGTGCTCGCCCGGCGGCTCGATTCGCAGACAGCGTTCGAGATCGTGTCGATCGACATCGCCGACATCGACGTGGGCGACAACATCGGCGCCCGCCTCCAGGCCGACCAAGCCGAGGCCGACACCCGTGTCGCCCGCGCCCAGGCCGAGGGCCGCCGGGCGATGGCGGTCTCGCAAGAACAAGAAAACCTGGCAGGCATCGAAGAGATGCGCGCTAAACTTGTGGAGGCTCAGACGGAAGTTCCTAAGGCGATGGCCGAGGCGTTCCGCAGCGGCAAGCTGGGCATCCTCGACTATTACAAGATGCAGAACGTCCAGGCCGACACCGACATGCGGACCGCTATCGCCACCGCCAAGTAGACCCGCTGAATCCCACTCGGTTCCCCCCCGTCGCATAACTAGCCCGGTCGCTCAGCCAGTCCCGATGCCCCCCGTAATGGATGCCGCCGCCGTCTCGTCCGCACTGCAGGTCCCTGGCCTGCTGGCCGCTGGCTTGATCGATGCGATCGGTCCGCTGCTGGTCGTCGGGTTCTGGGTGATCCGTCAGGTGCTGGTGGGGCTCAAGGAACAACGGGAGAACGAGCGGGCCCGGCAGGCGGCGGAGGAGCGGGGCGAACCTTGGCCGCCAGGCGACGAGGGCCGCCTTCCCGACGAGGCCGTCGTTGCGGAGCCCGCCGCC
>JBGSJY010000473.1:0-2118 GCA_041741515.1 Pirellulales bacterium
CGTTGGTCCCCGTGCCGGTGACCGACGCGGTCCCGTCGCTCGAGGCGACGCTGGCGTCGAAGCTCTCGACCGCGCCGAAGCCGGCGCCGGCGGTGAGCGTCGCGGTGGTGGGCACGACGAAGTCGATCAGCAGGTTGCCCATCGATGGGTCGTACGTGAAGGGCGTCTGCAGCGTGAAGCCGTACTCGAATGGCTGCGCTCCGGAAGCATTCGAGCCGCCGCGGTCGAGCGTCAGCGGGCCGCTGTAGACGACCTGCACGTCGGCGCCGATGTTGTCGGCGAAGCTCGCGCTGAAGTTGCCAGCCGCGGTGGCGCCGGGGTCCGAGAGCACGCTAGTGGTGGAGAG
Organism: Pirellulales bacterium; assembly: GCA_041741515.1. Taxonomy (GTDB): domain Bacteria; phylum Planctomycetota; class Planctomycetia; order Pirellulales; family Lacipirellulaceae; genus Botrimarina. Next base: position 347 of record JBGSJY010000473.1, read on the forward strand.
CGAGATCGTCACGTCCGACGCGGTGATCGAGTTCGGGCGGAAACTGTTCTCGGGCGAAGCGGCCCGGAACTGGATTGCCGAAATCGTCTGCGGGCCCGTCGCGCCGGCGAAGAGGCTGGCGTCGTAGATCTGCTGATAACGACGGCCAGCGGGGCCGGTCGTGCTGCCAAACGGACCGTCCGACGTCGCGCTGGCGTCGACGCCGTCGAAACCCGCGGGGGCGACGAGCGTTGCGGCCGAGGCAGTGAAAGGAGTTGCGGCAATCAGGGCAACCAGGCCGAGAAAATGGTGAGCATCGAAGGGACGTCGCGTCATGGAGGCTGGACCTGCGGTGAAATGCTGGGGAGCTAAACAGAGAGCGGCCGGGAGCCGGCCAGTGGTTCCGCGCGGCGAGGCGACGAAACCGCGTGGAGGGTACGGCCCAGGGTTTCGGCCTGGATTGAACAATCCTGGCAAACGGAGAGATTCGCCTCAGCGGCGACGCGACGGCAGACAGCGGGCGTCAAAACGCCAGCATGGCGAGCAGAATGCTCGCAGAGAAACCAGTGTTCGCCCCAGCAAATTGCATTTAGCCCCCAGTCAATGACGGGGGGCTAAGTACCAAGATCACCCTCCCACCAGCCGCTTCACGCTCTCCAGCAGCTTGTCCATCGGGAAGGGTTTGCGCAGGTACTCATCGACGCCCAGCATCTCGGCGTATGCCTTGTGGCGGTTGCCCTCGTTGGCGGTGATCATGATGACCGGCGGCGAGTCCTCGCGCGTGCGGCGGAGCCGCTCGAGCACCAAGAAGCCCGAGCGCTTGGGCATCATCATGTCGAGGATCACCAGGTCCGGGTCCTCACGCTCGGTGAGGGCCAGGCCCTGGTTGCCGTCGCGGGCGACGAGCACCTCGTAGCCGTTGGCCTCCAGGGCGAGGCGGAGCGACTCGATGATCTCGGCGTCGTCGTCCACCAGCAAGACGCGTTTGGCTTTGGTGGCTTTCTTCGCGGCGGTGGGCATGACGGGACAGCCCGCGGGGACGGGCCGGAGGTAGCAGGCGGGGTCAGGCAAAGCCTTCGGTATACCGCCGCGGTCCCCGTTTGCAAAGCGACCCAGCCACCACTGCGCCCGCTGCTGATCAACGGCAGCCAAAGAAAAGTCAACCACGACGGACACAAAGAACACGACGAACGATTCGGCAGGGTGATCCTGTCCCTGAAACCGGCCGTCGTGTTCTTTGTGTCCTTCGTGGTAGAAATCCTGAGTTACTAAGGCTAAGCGGCCAGGCGTAATCGCGGGGGGAGGGCGACGGTGAGGAGGCCGAGCGATTCGCAGACCGCGTCGGACACCAGGGCCGAGGCCTCGGGCCGGGCGACCTTGCGGAGCCGCTCGGCGATCGCTTCGCGCTCGTACTCGCTTTCGAGCAACGGGCGCAGGCCACCGGCGAGCGAGGCAGCGAAATCGCCGCTGCTCTCGTTGACGATCGGACAGCCGGTGCGGAGCGCTGCGAGGTGGGCGTTCGCCTCGTGGAGCCCGTCGCGCCGGCGGGAATCGGGCACAAAGACCGCCGGCAGCCCTGCGAGCGACACCTCGGCGAGCGTCGAGCCGCTCGGCCGACAGACGATGAGGTCAGACGAACGGGCTAGATGCGCAAGCTCGTCGATGTACGACACCACCAGCGCGTTGACGCCGACGGCCTTGTAGCGGGCCTCGGTCGCCGTCAGCCACCCGTCGCCCGACTGGTGGACGATCTGCCAACCCGCGGCTGCGGGCCCGAGGCGACGGATCGCCTC
>JBGSJY010000474.1:0-1998 GCA_041741515.1 Pirellulales bacterium
GCGGCGGAGGTGCTCGAGGCGAAGCGGGTCGAGTTGGCTACGCTCTTCGACGAGCTGCTCGACGCCCGCCGCCACGCCGCCGCCACGGCCGACACCGGTTGGCTCCTCAGCGCGGGGCGTTACGAACTGGTGCTGCGCGCCGACGAGAAGACCCTGAGCGCCAACATCACAGCGGTTGAGCAGGAGATCGATCGCCGACGCCTGCTCGTCGCGGAGGCCGAGCGCGACCTCCGCGCCATCGAGGTCCTCAAGGAACGCGCCGACCAGCAGGCGAAGCGCGAAGCCGCCCGGCGAGAGGCCAAGCTGCTGGACGAGCACGCCTCGCGGGCCGCGATGGTCGCCCCCGCCCCCGCCGACACTTTCTTCCAAACCTACTAACCACCCCACCGCACTTCAGGGCCAAGCTGCTCAGCGAGTTAACCCATGCAGTTCTTGTTCTCCGCCATCGGCTACACCGCTGTCGCCACCGTCCTGACGGCGTCGCTGTGGATCGGTTACTTGTGGCAGACCGAACGACTGACCGACGAGCGGGCCTTCCGCATCGTTGCGATGCTGCACGGCGTCGAGACCGCCGAGAAGATCGCGGAGAACGGGCCGACCGACAACCCGACCCCCGCGGAAGAGCCTTCGCTCGACGAGGAGCGCCGGCTCCGTCACCTCGCCATGCGGAATTACGAGGCCCGACAAGAGTCGCTGAACCGGGGGAAGACCGAGTTCGAACACAGCCTGGCGCAATCCATCGAGCAGCGCGACCGCGTCGATCAGATGGCCACCGAGCTGAAGAAGCGCATCGACCAAGTCAGCACCGAGACGATCGCCGCGGGGGTCCGTAACGTGGTGCGTGATCTGAAGGTCGCCAAGCCCGACAAAGGCAAGGAGCTCTTGCTGCGGATTCTCAACAGCGGCGGCTCCGACCCCGACGCCAAACAGAAGGCGCTCGACGAGACGATCCAGATCATCAACACCATGCCGATCGACACCTGGTCCGACATCCTCAACCGGTTCGATGGCGCCGCCGAGCTCGACCAACTGCACTTGATCCAGGCCCAGCAGCTCGAAGGCGGCGAGAAGCGGCGTGTCCTTCAAGAGGCGCTCGGCCAATTGGGACGGCAGTAGTCAGCGGCAAACGCCCCCACACGATTCCAACCATGCCCGAACCCGTCCAATCCACCGCAACACTGCTGACGCTCAAGGCGTCCCAGGGCCCCCCCCGTTTCGAGGGACTTCGTCGGGAGGCAGCCCGTTCCGAGCCGCCGCGCGAGGGCGCCGCCGATTTCGGCGCGCAGCTAACCTCGGCCGTTGAGAACGCCGAGGGGAAGGCGCCACCTGCCGCCGCTAAGAACTCTGCCGCGCAACCGGCTCAAGAGCCGTCCGCCGGGCCAGACACCAGCGAAGAGCAGGCGACGCCGGCCGAATCGGCCGCCGACGACGCCGACGTTCAAGCCGCCGTCGATTCGACCGAAGACGACATCGCTGAGATCGCCCCCCAAGAGGCCGGGTTGCTGGCGACCTTCGTTGTCACCGAAACGATCGTCCTCGAGACCGCGCCCGACGCCGTCTTGCCCGCCGACGCCGTCACGTCGATCGACGTCGATGCGGGCGCGACGTTCGACGTTGTCTCTAACGGCGCCGGCCAGGCGTGGACCTCCACCGCCGCCGTCGACGCGGCGGCCGATCCGGTCACGGGTCCGGTAGTCGATCCTCAAACCGATCTTCCGTCGCAGGCGTCGGCCTTTGCGGCCAGCGAAGCCGGCGCCGCCACCGATACCGACGCCGCCGCTTCGATCGCACTAGCGAGCGCCAACGCTCAATCGGGAGAAGGGGATGTCCCGAGCGTCCTCTTAGAAGGAGGCGCGTCCCCATCGCAGGCGCTAGCGGAGATCGGCGCCGGCGACGACACCGAAACCGAGAAGGCGCCGCCCAAGCATCACGAAGCCGAGCTGAAGCCGCCCACGGAGACCGGCGCCACGACCACGGCGGCGCTGGCCGTCGCCGCGC
>JBGSJY010000475.1:0-43112 GCA_041741515.1 Pirellulales bacterium
GATCGAGACGGGCTGGTGGCGTGGCCGTAGCGCGCGGCGCGACGCTTGGTGCGTGGAGCTAGAGAGCGGCGCGCGGGTGTGGCTGCACTGCGACCTGCGCCGCCGCAAGTGGTGTTTGGCGGGAGAGTTCTGAGCGATGCCCGATAAGTCACCGCTCGCCAAACGCGAGCCCATCCCTGCGCCCTCGATCGCTTCGGCAAGCAGCGGCCTGGCCTACGCCGAGTTGCGCTGCCGGACGAACTTCTCGTTCCTCCGCGGTGCGTCGCACGCCGACGAGCTAGTCGGCCGCGCCGCCGAACTCGGTTACGCCGCGCTGGCCGTGACGGACTGCAACAGCCTCGCGGGCGTAGTGCGGGCGCACGTCGCCGCGAAAGAATCCGGCCTGCCGCTGATCGTCGGCGCCGAGTTGACGCTCACCGACGCGCCAGCAGCCGTTGTCTGGGCGACCGACCGCGCGTCGTATGGCCGGCTCTGCCGATTGCTGACGACGGGGCTGCGACGCGCCGAGAAAGGGTCTTGTGAGCTGCGGCTTGACGACTTGGCGGAGCACGGCGCGGGGCTACTAGGGGGCGCCGTCTTGGAAGAGCCTACCCTCGATCTTAAAGCGCTCGGCGCGTTCCGCGACCTATTAGGCGATCGAGGTTATCTCTTGGCGGACGCCCACCGCGGGGGCGACGATCGGGCGCGGCTCGCGGCCTTCGCCGATCTCTCACGACGGACCGGTCTGCCGATGGTCGCTTCGGGCGACGTTCATTACCACGCGCCCGAGCGGCGTTTGCTTCACGACGTGCTCACCGCGATCCGCCGGGGCGAGACGATCGAGGCCGCCGACGGCGCGGAATTGTTGCCCAATGGCGAGCGCTGCCTGCGCCCGCGCGAAGACCTCGCCCGGCTTTATCGCGACTGGCCCGACGCCTTGGCACGCACGGTCGAGGTCGCCCAGCGTTGCCGGTTCTCGCTGGACGAGCTGCGTTTCGAGTATCCCGAGGAGCTGGCGCCGGTCGGCAAATCGGAGCGCGAGTGGCTTACCGAACTGACTCTCCAAGGCGCGGCTGGCCGCTACCCCGAGGGTGTTCCCGACAAGGTTCGCCAGCAGATCGAGCACGAGCTGCGGCTGATCGCCACGCTGCGGTACGAGGCGTACTTCCTCACCGTGTGGGACCTCGTTCGCTTCGCCCGCTCGCGCGGCATCCTCTGCCAAGGGCGCGGGTCCGCCGCCAATTCGGCCGTTTGCTACTGCCTCGGAGTGACATCGGTCGATCCGACGCAGAGCGACCTGCTCTTCGAGCGGTTCATCTCCGAAGAGCGTGGCGAGCCGCCCGACATCGACATTGACTTCGAGCACGAGCGCCGCGAGGAGGTTTTGCAGTACCTTTACCAGAAATATGGGCGCGACCGGGCCGGCCTCGCCGCGACCGTGATTACTTACCGTCTACGCTCGGCGATCCGCGACGCCGGCAAGGCGCTGGGGCTGTCACTCGACCGCGTCGATGCGCTCGCCAAGCAAGTGGACGGCTGGAAGAACGACCCCAAGCTCCCCGAGCGGTTCCGCGAGGCGGGGCTCGACCCACGCTCGCCGCTGGGGCGTCGCCTGCTGGTTGTGGTCGACCAGCTGATGGGCTTCCCGCGCCACTTGTCGCAGCACGTCGGCGGGATGGTGATGACGCGCGGGCCGCTCTGTGAAATGGTCCCCATCGAGAACGCGGCGATGGCCGACCGCACCGTCGTCCAGTGGGATAAGGACGACCTCGAAGCGCTCGGCATCCTCAAGGTCGATTGCCTCGCCCTAGGGATGCTCACCGCCATCCGTAAGTGCTTCGACCTTGTCGCCGAGCATACCGGGAAGCGTTGGACTCTCGCCACTCTGCCACAAGAGGACCGGGACGTTTATGAGATGATCTGCCGCGCCGACACGCTGGGCGTGTTTCAGATCGAGAGCCGCGCCCAGATGTCGATGCTGCCACGGCTGCGGCCGCAGAACTTTTACGACCTCGTTATCGAGGTGGCGATCGTCCGCCCGGGGCCCATCCAAGGCGATATGGTTCACCCCTACCTGAAGCGTCGCCGTGGCAAGGAGCCAGAGTCCTACCCCAACGCCGCTATCGAGGGCGTGCTCAAGCGGACGCTCGGCGTCCCCATCTTCCAAGAGCAAGCCATGAAGCTCGCGCAAGTCGCCGCTGGCTTCACCGCCGGCGAAGCCGACCAGCTCCGCCGCGCCATGGCGGCGTGGCGGACGCCCGGCAAGATCGAGCACTACCGCCAAAAACTGCTCGACGGCATGCGCGCAGGCGGCCTTGACGACGAGTTCGCCGAACGCTGTTACCGGCAATTGCAAGGGTTTGGCGAGTACGGCTTTCCCGAATCGCACGCGGCGAGTTTCGCGCTGCTGGTGTACGCGTCGTGCTGGCTCAAGTATCACCATCCGGCCGCGTTCTGCGCGGCGATGCTCAACAGCCAGCCGCTCGGGTTCTACGCGCCAGCCCAATTGGTGAGGGACGCCCGTGACCACGGCGTCGAGGTCCGACGCGTGGACGTGAATCACAGCGACGTGAATTGCACGCTCGAAGGGAACTCAGACGAATTCGCGCTACGGCTCGGATTGCGGATGGTCGGCTCGCTGGGCAGTAGCGCGGCGGTACGGGTCGTCGAGCGGCGCGGCGCCGAGCCTTACCGATCGCTCGACGACTTCCACCGCCGCACAGGCTTAGCCCGAAACGACGCCGAGGCCCTCGCCCAAGCCGACGCCTTTGGTTCACTCGGCGCCGACCGTCGCCAGTCGCTCTGGCAGGCGATGGGACGGGAACGCCACGCCGTCGATCAACCCCTGCTGGCGGGCCTCGTGGACGAGGAGCCCCTCGCCGACGCGCTCCCCGCCGCGCCGGCGGAAGACGAGGTGTTCGCCGACTATCGGTCGCTGGGGCTGTCGCTCCGAGGCCACCCGGTGGCGTTCTACCGCGAGCAACTAATGCAGCGCGGCGTGCTCACCGCCCACGAGCTGCAAACCCTCCCCAACGGCGCCCTCGTCGCCGTGGCCGGCGTCGTCCTCCTACGGCAACGTCCCGGTACAGCTAAGGGGATTACGTTCGTGACGCTCGAAGACGAGACGGGCGCCACAAACTTGATTGTCCACCCGCGGACGTGGGAACGCTACTACCGCACCGCCAAGCGCTCGCCGGCGTGGGTCGTGCGGGGTGAGCTACAACACTCGCCCGAGGGCATCCTCCACGTCGTGGTGGCGCGGATTGAGCCGATCGGCGATGGGGCCCGCGCTGGTACGATGGGGAGCGTCTCCCGTGACTTCCGCTAGCCGCTCGCTCTCGCCGTGTGCCACCACTACAAGTCCGCCAAGAACCTCCCAGAGCACTTCGTCGAGGAATACCACCTGCGCCCCGATCAGCGGACGCTGTTCGACAAGCTGGCCGTCGAACTAAAGGATGGCGGTGCGTGGCCCCTAAAAGTCGTCCCCGCGCTGCGCCTCGACGACACGGGCGAGCTAGAGGCGTTCGGCGCCGAGTGGGGGCTTTTGCCGCGCTGGTGGAAGCCGTCGGACAAGTCGCCGAAGCGCGCTGCCTTCCAGCGTGGCACGTTCAACGCCCGCTGCGAGACGGCCGCCAGCAAGCCGACGTTCCGCGACGCCCTCAAACGCCGCCGCTGCCTTGTGCCGTTTGTCGAGTTCCACGAACGCGACCACTATTTCGGCGTCCGGCGCGGCGACGAGTTCGAGCCGCTGGCGTTCGCGGGCCTCTGGGAGTCGTGGCAGGGTGCCGAGGCCGACGTTCTCAGTGTGACGTTCCTCACCACGGAGCCGAACGCCGAAGTCCGCAGCGTCGGACACGACCGCATGCCGGTTCTGTTGGCGTCGCCCGTGGATCGGCGCCGCTGGTTAGTCGAGGGCGCCGATCGCCCCGACGACTCGCTCCTCCAGCCGTTCGCCGACGGCGTGCTTTCGATCCGCCCCAAGTAGCCACGCCCGTCATCGCGGCGCCGAGTGCGGTAGAGAGACCTCAGGAATCTGAGACCAGCGAGGCGTTCAATGCCGGAGCTTGTCTAAGTAGGCCGTACCAGAGCAAAGGACTCGACCACCCCATCACACCGTCATTGCCGGTCGGGCTCACATCACCGCGCAGCAAAACTCACCCCGATGCGAAGAGCTTGCCCCCTCCATGGCTCCCAGCGAAGGAATCCCCTCGCCCGGGAGGGACTGGCATAAGTGGCAAGAATGCGGGGTGTTCCTGTAATTCTCCGTAGGATTTGGGCCACAATTCCCGTTTATTGCGCGCGTAATCGCCGTCGCCGGCTGTTTATTACCTAGCTAGCTCCCGCTGACCCGTTTAGCGGACAACTTTCTGTCGTCACGTCCCCGGCTGGGTTTTTCCTAGACTGGGTCTCCAGGCTGGGTTTTGAGAGCGGGGGACTGTCAGGAGCTTTGCCGGAAGCGTATCGGGCGGGTCCCTCACGTGAAGGAAAGCACTTTCGCCATCGCACTGCTACCGTACTAGAACTTTTCCCCACCGGCGGCGAGCTGGGACTTTGCCCCGCCGGCGGCGAGTTGAAAGACTTGAAATGGAACCGACCAACTTAACAGCCGGACGTCCAGAGGAAGCCTTTCCTTCGGGTGAAGTTGCGCAGGGCCCGCGGAACGCCGAGCGTGACCGTGCCGAGTTGTTTCTCGTGCTCCACGCCCAAAACCACTCCCGACTCTCGGCGTTCGTCCACTCGCTGGTCCCGTCGTGGCAGGATGGCGAGGAGATTATTCAGGACACCCTCGTCGTGCTGTGGCGGAAGTTCGACGAGTTTGTCCCCACGACGAATTTTTTCGCTTGGGCCGCCCGCATCGCCCAATACGAGGTGCTCAACTATCGCCGCACCAACCGACGCAAGCAACTCTTGGTCTTCGATGACGACGTCCTTGAGGCTCTGGCGAGCACGGCAATGCAGCAGGTCAACGACATCGAACTCGAGCGGGATGCTCTCGAGGTCTGTCTGCAGAAGCTCGCCGCTCGCGATCGCGAGGTTTTGAAGGTGCGTTACCAGGCCGGCGGCGACGTGCACGGGGTGGCGGGATTGCTGCAACGCACCACCGGACACGCGCAACGGGTGCTCCGACGCATCCGCACCTCTCTGCTCCGTTGCATTCAGCAGCGCCTGACGGAGACGGGCGCGTAGGGTTCTTCAGCCCGAAAGTACCGACGATACGCATGTTTGACCAACTCGATCGACTGACCGGGATGCTCCTCGACGGGGAGCTCGACGAGACCGCACGGCAGGGGCTCAACACCCTGCTGCGTGAGGAGCCGTGCCGTCGTCGTTATGTCGAGCTGGTAAAATTGCACGACAGCTTGCGCCGGCGCTCGGGCGCGACGGACCAGACCGACCAGACGGCGCTCGCCTATCGGAAGGTTCACGATCGGCTCACCGCCGATCCCTCCTTCGAGGCGTTTGCTATCGAGGCGGCCGCCTTCCCGTCGCATCGCAATGGCGCCGGCGCTTGGCGCCTCGCGCCCTATGCCGCTGCGGCGGCCGTCCTCTTTATGGGCGCGCTTGTCATCGGCGGACTAGCGGTGGTCGCTCCGCGGTCGGGCTCCACGGTTTCGCCATCCGGTACTCCGGCCGTTGCGTCAACCGTTGCGACGGCAGAGCCCACTAATGCCGAGGCATCGCTCCCAGCCAACCCCGAGAGCGTTTCCGAAGCAAGCGCCCAGAAGACCTTCGCGGCTCGAATTGTCTCGATGTCGAGCGATGCCGACTGGGACCTCGTAAGCGGGTTGGCAGACTTCCTGCTGCGGCTACGGGTAGGCGACGAGCTTCGTTTGAAGCGAGGGGTGGCGAAGCTCGAGTTCGCCACGGACGCCACCGCAGTGCTCTTCGCCCCCGCCCGGATGAAAGTGACCGGCCCCGGCCAGGTTCTGCTCATCAGCGGGCGCCTCACGGGCCGCTCGGAAGAGGGCGACTTCGTCGTCAACATGCCCAGCGCCCGCGTTGTCGATATCGGCACCGCCTTTGGCGTTGTCGTCGAAGCGGATGAGTCGAGCGTCGTCGTCTTCGAGGGCGAGGTCGATGTTTATCACGATCGCGAGCGGCGCCAGGCCGTCCGCCTCACAACCGGAATGTCCATCCGCGCCGACAAAGCGGGACTCGACTCCCCTCTGAAATCCGACGCCCCCCCCTGGCTCGACCGCGACTTCCAAGGAGAGCGGCCGGGCGCCTTGGGGCCCAGCGAGCTCAGCCTCGTCGACGTCGTTTGCGGCAGCGCGCCGGGCGAGTACCGTCTCGCCGGCTCGATCGATCCCAACACGGGGACGTGGACCTCCCTGCCGTGGTCAGAACGCAAGGGCGTTCGTGTAGCGCCGGCGACCGGCCTGGTGTCGGCTGTCGCGGGCAACCCTTGGGTCCACAGCGTCTTTGTGCCGGCCCCGGGCACAGGCGGCATCCCAGTTGACCTGGAGGGCAATGAGATTGACGCCCCGGCGTTTAGCGGCGGCTCGTGGGGACCGATCTGGGCGCGGCGTCCCTTCGACAGCCAATCCGACCCGCTGATGAGCAGCGTCGAAGCGAACACCGAGGGCTTCTGGGGCGCCGGCACGAAGCGGGCGCTACTCGACCGGTCGCGTTGGGTCCGCGACGGAATTGTCGGCCTTCACGCCAATGTGGGGATTACCATCGACCTCGACGCGATTCGCCAGCGCTACGGCGTCAGCCCGAAGGCCTTCCGCGGCGTGCTCGCCCACCTCGAGAAGTCCCACGTCTCGCTCCCGTTCCATCCCCAGGCCAAATCGAGCTTCCAAGTCTTTGTCGATGGCGAGCCGCGTTACGAGCGGCTTGAGTTCTGTCGGGAGAACGGGGACGTCGTCTTCGGCGCTGAGCTCAAAGAAGGCGACCGACGCCTGACGCTCTTCGCGACCGATGGCGGGGACGGGCCGATCTACGACCGCCTCGTGCTGCTCGATCCCGTCATCCTCTTGGCGTCGCCGACGACGCGATAATCTCCTTCTGCGATCTCGTTCTGCTATCTCCTCGATGACCTTTCCCACGACGACCCTCCGAACCCCGGTGACGCTCGCGATTTTCCTCGCGGCAGTCGCGCCGGCGTACAGCGACGCGCCGAAGCTCGTCACGCGCTGGGCCGCCGACGTCTCTGCCGAGAGCCCCTGGCCGGAGTACCCTCGGCCGCAGATGGTGCGGGAGAAGTGGCTGAACCTCAACGGCAAGTGGGACCTCGCGATTCTCGACTCCGCCGGCGAGGCCCCCAGCGAGTACCCGGATAAGATCCTCGTGCCCTACCCGATCGAGAGCCAGCTGAGCGGCGTCGAGCGGCCGCTGCTTCCAGAACAAAAGGCTTGGCACCGCCGCACCTTCCGCGTCCCAGCTGGTTGGAGCGACCAACGCGTCCTGCTGCATTTCGGCGCCGTCGATTGGCGCGCCGAGGTGTGGCTCAACGGCAAGCGCGTCGGCGAGCACCGGGGCGGCTTCGATCCGTTTACCTTCGACGTTACCGACGCGGTGGTTGCCGACGCCGAGAACGTCTTGGTGGTGGCCGTTACGGACCCGACCGATTCCGGCAGCCAGCCGCAAGGTAAACAGCACCTCAGGCCGGACGGCATCTGGTACACCGCCGTGAGCGGCATTTGGCAGACCGTCTGGCTCGAGCCCACGCCGCGGGCCGCAATCCGCCGCCTCAAGACGACCCCGCGACTCGATGACTCGTTGGTCGAAGTCGTTGTGGATGCGGTCGGCGTGGACGACTCGATGGAATTGGAGGTGAACGCTGTGGTGGACGGCGCGGTGGTCGCCTCCGTCAGCGGCGTCCCCGGCAAGCCGCTGAAGCTCGAGGTCGAACAGCCGCATCGGTGGTCGCCCGACGATCCGTATCTCTACGACCTGGACGTACGCCTTGTGCAAAGCGGTAAGACGCTCGACCGGGTGGATAGCTACTTCGGCTTTCGATCCATCGAGTTGGGGCGGGATCGCAACGGCCACGTTCGGATGATGTTCAACGGCGAGCCGCTCTTTCAGTACGGCCCGCTCGACCAGGGCTATTGGCCCGACGGTCTCTACACGCCGCCCACCGAGGAGGCGATGGTCTTCGACCTCAAGCAGGCGAAGCGGCTGGGCTTCAACATGGTGCGTAAGCACGTCAAGGTCGAATCGGCCCGCTGGTACCACTGGTGCGACCGCCTCGGCCTGCTGGTGTGGCAAGACATGCCCAGCGGCGGCGAGCACGCCCAATGGCCCGCGGACGGTATGGAGACTTCCCGTTCCGCCGCCTCGGCTGACCAGTACCGGGTCGAGCTCAAGGCGATGATCGACGCGCTCGATACCTTTCCGTGCATTGTCACCTGGGTCCCCTTCAACGAGGGGTGGGGGCAGTTCGATACTGCAGCCGTCTCGGCGTGGGTCGAGTCGTACGACCCCAGCCGCCTCGTTATCGCCGCGAGCGGCGGCAACGACTTCGGCGTCGGGCACATCGACGACGATCACTTCTACCCCGGCCCCGGCGCGCCTCCGGCTGAACCGGACCGCGCAGCGGTCGTCGGCGAGTTCGGGGGCCTCGGCTTGCCGATCGAAGGGCACACCTGGCGGGACAAGGAGAACTGGGGCTACCTCAGCTTCCAGACGCCCGCGCAGCTCACGACCGAGTACGGCGACCTCGTCGCGCGACTCCGTCCGATGGTCGAATCGCACCTCAGCGCGGCGGTTTACACGCAGCTGACGGATGTCGAAGTCGAAGTCAACGGCTTGATCACCTACGACCGTGAGATCGTCAAGCCGGACGTGATGGAAGTGCGTCGCGCGAACCTGGCGCTCCATTCCGCCATCCCGCCGCAGACGCCGGCCGCCCGCGCCGCCGCATCGGCCTTGGCGTGGTGGCGATTCGAGGCGGGTGAGCCCGACCAGCCCGTCGCGAACGTCAGCAGCCGGATGGGCGCCATCGCCGCCCACGACTTTTCGGGACGCAATAACCACCTCTACGCGTTCTTCGAGGCGTCAGCGCCGGCGATTACGACCGCGCGCCCGCGTCTCCCGCTCACCATCCCGGGCGTGGTGAATCGTCAGTCGCTCGATGATCGACTGTCGCCCGCGGCGCCCGCGCCGAGCCGTGATCTGTACACGAATCCCGAGCAGTCGTTGACGCACATGAATCTGGTCGATCGCTATCCCCTGCGTGACTTCACGATCGAAGCCAGCTTCTGCCCCCAGAGCCTTGAGCAAGAGCAGGTCGTGCTGGCGAAAGAAGAGGATATTGGCGGCACGATCACCTCTCTCCTGCAACTGGGACTGCTCGGCAATCCTCTCCAGATCACCCTAGAAGTGCGCACCGACGCGGGTGAGCCAATCCGCCTCACAAGCGACATCGACCTCGTCGCGGGCGAGTGGCGACACGTCGCCGTGCTCTGCGAGGACGGCCAAATCCGCCTGCGGACGACCGACGACGACGGCAGAACGACCGCCTCGGTCGCTGCGCCGATGGACGCCTCACCCCTCCGACGCCGCGGCACCTGGGTGGTCGGGCGCGGGTCGTCAGACGGCCACATGGGTCGCGACTACCTCGGACTCATTGACGAGGTGCGTATATCCACCAAGAGGCTGGCCGACTCCGAGCTGCTGTTCGGAAGGCCGCAATCCGCCGCAGGGCATCGCGATATGAATCGATAGTTTGAAACAATAGAGCTTCTCCCACCACTCCTCGATTAGGAACACCAACATGCGTAGCAACGTGGGCGATTATCACGTCGTCAAGCGATACGGCGTCCGGTCGTCATGGCAGCTGCCACTCGCGCTGGTCGTGCTCTCACTCGCGCTTCCGCCGGCAGAGACCCTCGGAGCAACAGCCGCCTACTGGCGACACGAAGAAGGGCCCGCCGGCTCGATCGTCCCCGACGGCCCGGACACGGTCCTCGACTCGTCGGGCAGCGGCAACCACATGCAGACGTTCAGCTCGGCCAACGCTCCGTTCACCGCCGCCACCTACTCGTCGAACGTCTCGCCGCTGGCGTTGCGGAGCGGTCTGCCGAACACGCTTTCGCTCGACTTCGGCGCGAATCCCGCCTCGGGGACCGAGGACGGCGGCGGCCGCAACGACGACAACTACACCGCCGCTAAGCCGATCCAGACCCAGCTGTTCACCGCGATGACGGTCGAGCTGGCCTTCAATCTGAACGAGGTCGGCGGCTTTCAAACGCTATTCGGAAAAGACGGCAAGCCGCTCGGCGACGCCCCGGGAGAGGTCGACTCGCCGCTGGCGCCGCTGCAAATCAAAGTCCGTGGCGACGACTTCCCCAACGCCATCCCCAACCAGCTGTTCGTCGAGTGGATCGACGGCGATGGCGACATCCACTCGCTCGCGTCGGGCGAATCGGCGGTGGCCGGCCAGTGGGTTCACTTGGCTTTCACGCTGACCGACAGCGCGGCCGAGCTGTGGATGGCCGGCGAGACCGGCGACTACCTACTGAAGGACGCCATCTCAGGCGAGGACTTTGCCGGCGCTTTGGGCCCCGGTGAGGTGACCATCTTTGAGCCCGCCGGCCTTTCGATCGGTCGCGGCATGTTTGGCAACGGCGTTACCGACTGGTCGGACGCTCTGATTGACGAAGTGCGGGTCAGCGACGTTGCGCTCACGCCCGACCAGTTCCTCTTCATCACCGTGCCGGGCGCCGATGGCGACTACAACGGGGACGGGCTAGTCGATGCGGCCGATTACACCGTCTGGCGTGACAACCCCGCGGCCCACGGCGGCGACGGCGGCTACGCGACCTGGGCGCAGAACTACGGGGAGTCTGCCGGCGGCGCCGTCTCGGTCCCCGAACCGGCCAGCGCCGTGCTCGTCGCGGGCCTGCTGATGGCCGCTTCGTCCCTGTCGCGGAAGCTGTAAAGCGTTTCTCAGGGTCGTGGCCCGAGGGCCCTCGCGCTAGGGACACGACCCTTCTTTTCCTTCTCCTACTGAGACAAGACTCATGATGAACACCACGATGATGGCGTCGCTCCCCGGTCGGGGGTGGCGATTGCTGGCCGCCCTGATGGCGGTGATGGGGCTGGCCCAGGCTACCCAGGCGGCGACCTCCGCCTACTGGCGGCACGAAGAAGGGGCCGCCGGCGGGCTCATCGCCGCGGGCCCGGGCGCCGTGCTCGACTCTTCGGGCAACAGCAATCCCATGCAGACGTTCGACCCCGCGTTCACGTCGGCGACTTACTCGACGAACGTGTCCCCCTTGCCGCTACGGAGCGGGCTGCCGAACACGTTGTCGCTCGACTTCGGCCCCGGCGGCGACGACCCGGGCCTCAACGACGACAACTACTCGGAGGGCGCCGCGATCAACTCGCAGTTGTTCAACGCGATGACCGTCGAGCTCGCCTTCAACATGGACGCCGTCGGCGGTTTTCAGGCGCTCTTCGGCAAGGACGGCAAGCCCACC
This sequence comes from Pirellulales bacterium, assembly GCA_041741515.1. Classification (GTDB taxonomy): domain Bacteria; phylum Planctomycetota; class Planctomycetia; order Pirellulales; family Lacipirellulaceae; genus Botrimarina. The sequence continues at coordinate 11,412 of JBGSJY010000475.1, forward strand.
GGCAGCGTCGTGCCCCCCTTTAAGGTCTTGGTGCGGGGCGACGACTTCCCCAACGCCATCCCCAATCAACTCTTCGTCGAATGGATCGACGGCGATGGCGATGTCCACTCGCTCGCGGGCGGGTCGACCGTCCAGGCGGGGGTTTGGAACCACTTGGCCTTTGTGCTGACCGATTCCACCGCCAGCCTCTATCTCGCCGGCGAAGAGACTCCCTACCAGTTGCTGTCGACAATCACGGGCGCGGACTTTGCCGGTCCGTCCGGTGAGGTGCTGTTCGCCAGCGACGCGAACTACTCGATCGGCCGCGGCGCGTACAACGGCGGCGTCGCCGACTGGTCGGACGCGCTAATCGACGAGGTCCGCATCAGCGACACCGCGTTGTCGCCATCGGAGTTCTTGTTCGCCGCTGTGCCTGAGCCGACGTCGGCGCTGCTCGTCGTGCTGGGCGCCGCGGCGCTGGTAGCGAGGGGCGTGCGGAAGGGTTGAGACGCGTTATCCGCTTGGCGGGGCCGTGGGGGTGGCGGTCCCGCCAAGCACTTTTTCTAACGACGGTTGCTACTTCAGGAAGACCGAGATGAAGATCAGGCGCCAGTTCAAGGCACGTGAAGTCAAAGCGTTCACGCTCGTGGAGCTGCTGGTGGTGATCGCCATCATCGGCATCCTCGTCGCCCTCTTGCTGCCGGCGGTGCAGGCCGCGCGCGAAGCGGCCCGGCGCGCGCAGTGTACTAACCAGCTCAAGCAGGTCGCCCTCGCGTGGCACATGCACCACGACACCCACAAGTTTCTCCCCTCCTCGGGCTGGGGCTACCTGTGGACGGGAGACCCCGAAAAGGGGTTCGGCGCCACCCAACCGGGGAGCTGGGCGTACAGCTGCCTGCCCTACATGGAAGAGTCCGCATTGCACGAGCTCGGCGCGGGGCTAACAGGAACCGCCAAGATGGCCGCGTTAGGCACGGCCCTGCAAACGCCGGTAGCCGCGCTCTACTGCCCCAGCCGGCGGGCGCCGTCCGCGTACGCCAACCCCGATACGGTCTACGGAAACGGAGCGAATCACAACACCGCCGAGAACGTGGCGCGGATGGACTACGCCGCCAATCTGGGACCGGAGATCGGTCCGGGGTTTGGTTCGCCGCCACCGCCCATGGGCCGCTACACCCAATGGGGACGCGGCCCACAGAACGAAGCCGCGGCCGCGGCCGGCACGGGCTTCAACAACTTCGATGCGCTCAAGTACTGCCACGGCATTGCGTTCCAGCGGAGCGAGGTGAACTTCCGTCAGATTACGGACGGCACATCGAAGACCTACATGGTCGGTGAAAAGAACGTTAACCCCGACTACTATGCCGGTGGAGCCAGTCCCGACTTCGGACAGAAAGACATCGGCGACGATCAAGCGGCTTGGGTGAGCGACGATCTCGACGGAAATCGCAACACCGAGCTTCCCCCCCTCCCCGATCAGCCAGGGCTGCCGGCTCAGCTAGTTTTTGGCAGCGCTCACCCGGGAGTCTTTCAGATGGCGTACTGCGACGGATCGGTGTCCGTCGTGTCGTACGACATCGACCTGGTGGCCCACAAAGCCAATGGCACCCGTAACGGGGGCGAAGTTTCTACAGGCCTGTAAGCCGAACTGATTCTGACCTTTTTGCACGCTACCCCAGCTCGTATGCGACCCATCAAAGCTGTCTCGTTGTGCTGTGCTCTTGCCCTGGCGCCGTTGCTCGTCGGCTGTTCGTCGGGGCCTGGACGCCTCGCGTCGCCAGACGTTAATCCCGGAGGCGCCGCCGCCAAAGCCATCGAGGAGTTGGACAAAAACAGCGACGGCGTGCTTCAACAGGACGAGCTGCGGGCTTGCCCGGCGCTCGTCCATGCAGCCGGCGTGTACGACTCGGACCACAACGGCGATCTGACCGCTGAGGAGATCAAGGCGGGCATCAACCACTGGGCGGCCAGCCGCACCGGCGCGATGATGCTCCCGTTTAGGGTAACGCTCGACGGACGCCCCCTCGCCGACGCCGACGTCAGACTCGTGCCGGTGAGCTTCCTCGCCGATTCGATCAAACCCAACGTCGGCAAGGCGGACTCCAGCGGCTCGGGCATGCTGGGGCTCGCCCCCGAGGACCGGCCGCGGAACGCCCCCCCGACGCCGCTGGCGACGCCAGGTCTGTATCGCGTCGAGATCACCGACCCCAGCGGCAAGGTCCCCGCCCAGTTCAATACCGAATCGATGCTCGGCGTCGAGACCTTCGTCGCGTCGCGCAACCCGGGGGGAATCACCTGGGACCTGCAAACGAAGAAGAAGTAGCAGTCGCGAGCCGGGGGGACGCCGCCTTGAGGCGGGCGCCGGGAATGCGGAACGAGAGAGGCAACCTTGCAATGCAGAGATATCGAACGCGTCGGTCGTTGGCTTACCGCACCGAGCGGGCCGCGCGGCTCGAACAGCTCGAGCCGCGCACCGTCCTCTCGGCGGGCGGCCTCGCCGGCCAGTACTTCCACAACGAGAACTTCACCGGCCTCGCCTACGAGAGTACCGAGACCGTTGACTTTGACTGGGGCAACGGTGCGCCCGCGCCGGGAATCGACGCCGACACCTTCAGCGTCCGCTGGACCGGCCAAGTCGAAGCGGTCCACTCCGAGCAGTACACGTTCTCCACTACCAGCAACCAGGGCGTGCGGCTCTGGATCGACGGCCAGCTGTTGATCGACAACTGGAACCCCCACAACACCGAGGTCGATTCGGCCACGATCACCCTCGCCGCCGGGCAGAAGTACGACATCCGCCTCGACTACTACGAGCAGTACGGCACGGCCGAGATCCAGCTCGAGTGGTCCAGCGCCTCGCAGCCGCGTGAGGTGATCCCCGCGTCGCGACTCTTCTCCAGCCCCGCGGGACTCTACGGCCAGTACTCCGACGCCTTCGGCGGCACGGCGACACGAGTGGATCCGTCGATCGACTTCAACTGGGGGACCGGCCGCGCGCACCCGTCCGTCGCGGTCGATCAGTTCAACGTCCAGTGGACGGGCCAACTCCGACCCGACCACAGCGAGGAGTACACTTTCTCGATCCTCAGCGACGAGGGCGTGCGCCTCTGGATCGGCGGCGAGCTCGTAATCGACGATTGGCAGACCCACAGCGCCCGGACGGCCACGGGCGCCAAGCAGCTCGAAGCCGGCAAGTGGTACGACATCCGCCTGGAGTACTACGACCGCACCGGCGCCGCGCGGGTGTCGCTGAGCTGGTCGGGCGAGGGCCAAACGGCCGGCGTGGTCGAAGCGGTTCCTGCCCAGAATCTGCGAGCCGCCAAGCCAACCGAGCTGACGTTCACCAACCCCCTCGGCCCGGGGCAGGACCCCTTCGTGACCCTGTGGAACGGCAGCTACCTGCACGTCCGCTCGTCAGGCCGATCGGTCTACATCGACAAGGCGGGCGCGCTCGAGGACATCCATCCTAGCAACCCGGCGAGCTCGTCGGTCACCGCGTGGACGGCGCCGAACGGGACCAACTACTCCGAACAGATCTGGGCGCCCGAGCTCCATCAAATCAACGGCAAGTGGTACATCTACGTCGCGGCCTCCGACGGCGACAACGCCACCCACCGGATGTACGTCCTCGAGCGTGACGATCCCAACCCGATGGGCGCGTACGTCTTCCGCGGCCAGCTCGCCGCCGCGACCGACCGCTGGGCGATCGACGGCACGGTGCTCGATTGTAACGGTCAGCTCTACTTCATCTGGTCGGGTTGGGCCGGCGCGACGGACGGCGAGCAGAACCTGTACATCGCCGAGATGTCCGACCCGTTGACGATCAGCGGCGAACGCCACCTGATCGCCACGCCCGACTACGCGTGGGAGCGGCACGGTCTGGCGATCAACGAGGGGCCGCAGGTCCTCATCCACGACGGCAAGCTTCACATTATCTATTCGGGCAGCGCCTACTGGCGGCACGAGTACGCCCTCGGCCGGCTCACCTACGACGGCGTCGGCTCGCTGCTCGACAGGGCCTCCTGGCAGAAGTCGCAAACCCCCGTCTTCCAGCAGTCGGGCGACATCGTCGGCACGGGGCACGCGTCGTTCACCACTTCGCCCGACGGCTCGCAGAACTGGATCGTCTACCACGCCCACCACGACGCGAACAACTTCCAAGACGACCGCGACATCTACCTGCAGACCTTCACCTTCACCGCAGCGGGCCTGCCCGTCTTCGGGCCGCCGATCGCCGCGTCGATCCCGCAGACGGTCCCGCGCGGCACGCCCGACCCCGAGCGGCCGTTCCTGGTCGGCGACTTCGACGCCAGCGGCGCCGTCGATCAGGCGGACTACGAAGTCTGGCGGCTCAGCTTCGGCATGGCCGTGGCGCCGGGAGTCAGCGCCGACGCCAACCGCAACGGCGTGATCGACGCCGGCGACTATTCCGTCTGGCGCGACAGCGTGGGCGTTGTCCCCCCGGAGCAAGACCCCACCGTGGCCTACTGGCGACATGAGGAGCGCGCCGGGGGCCAGCTCGTGATTGGGGGACCCGACTCGGTCATCGACTCGTCAGGTGAGGGCAACCACATGCGGACCTTCGACCCGTCGTTCAGCGCGGCGACCTACTCGACGATTGTCTCGCCGCTGCCGCTACGCAGCGGCATGGCGAACACCCGCTCGCTCGACTTTGGCCCCGGCGGCGACGGCGCCGGGCGCAACGACGACAACTACACCGACGGCAAGCCGATCAACACCGGCGCGTTCGAGGCGCTGACGGTCGAGCTGGCGTTCCGGATGGATTCGCTGAGCGGCTTCCAGTCGCTGTTCGGCAAAGATGGCGCGCCCGTCAGCAGCCCCGTGGCGCCGCTGCAGATCAAGGTGCGCGGCGACAATTTCCCCGGCGGTGTCGATAACCAGCTTTTCGTGGAATGGATCGACGGCGATGGCGATATCCACTTCTTGGCGAGCGGCTTCTCGATCACGACGGGCGTCTGGAACCACATCGCCTTCGTGCTCGAAGACGACTCGGCCCAGCTCTTTATCGCCGGCGAGACGGGCGCCTACCAGATCGTCGACGCCATCGACGGCGCCGACTTCAGCGGGCCCTCCGGAGAGGTCCTCTACGTGACCAACTCGAACTTCACGGTGGGTCGCGGGGCCTACAACGGCAGCGCCGCCGACTGGGCCGACGCGCGCATCGACGAAGTCCGCATCAGCGCCGCGGCGTTGCAACCCAACGAGTTTCTCTTCGTGCCGCATCTCGCGCCATCGGTAACGTCGGTTGCCGGCGGCGATTCGGGCCCGACCTCTGACGTTGCGCGCGAGGCTGTCTGGCGCCTGCTGACCGACGCTACCACCGTCAGCGCGGCGTCGCGTGAGCCGATTCAATCGACGCCGACGCGGGCAGAGCACCATCACGTTGCAATCGAGCTGTTGCTGCTCGCAAGCGATGGCGGCTTGACACATCAGGCGGCTCCGGAGAGCGCAGCAGTACAGACGCTGTCGGTCGAAGGGCTCGACGAAGATGTGTACGACGCTGCTCTGGCATCACTCCACGAGTCGGTTGCCTCGTTGTCTTTGCGATGGGTTTAGAGCCCTCACCTTCAGGCAAAACCTTGAGGTTCCTATCCGAGCCCGATGGAGAATTAGCGAGCGGCAGGGAAGCGGGACCTCATCTTCCGGACAACCCGAAGGGTGGTTTAGAAGGTAGCCGCCAGACGGCCCGCGAGCCCCCCGCCCAGCCCTCCCGCGGACGCGCCCCCCGGTGAACCCGCATCGCCACCGGCTCGATGGTCCTCAGGTGGATTGGGCGACTTCTGAATTGAATCGTCGCCCTTAGCTGGCGGCCAGCTTGAGCACTTCGGCGTCAACCGCCTTGGTCATTCGCCGGCCGAGCGACTGGTGAGGGCGCCGAGCGTTGGAGAATGCGAAGTAGTCCGCAAGGCCCCGCCTCCTAAGGGACGGGGCTATCGCGTTCCGCGTGTCCGCTGAGGTCTACGAAAAGAAACGCCGACGCGAGGGGCGGCGCTTCGGGCCCCATCGCCGTGGGTGTTCAAGGAACACCGTGCGGAAAGGCGTTATCTCGGGCTCTGATTGCCGGGATGGTAGGCGTTGCCTACCATCCCGGGGGTTCGACGGGCTCAGACCCCGCAAAACACCGGTGTTCTGTTCATTTTCAGAACCAGACGGCCCCGTATTTTCTCTGCAGCATCGAAGTCCGATGCGCCTCGCTGAGACGTCGAGCTGAAAAATCTTCGGTTTTCCCGTGATGAACGGGTCCCGCGCCACATTCTAAGGCCGAGACGCCGTTACCGAGTCTCCAGGCGCTAAATGCTGCACTCTTCTGGCGGAGAAACCCTTGTCCAAGGCGGCGGACGGTCGTGACCGAGAGGCGTTTCTTGAGTTGCTGGCCCTCCACGAGGCACAGCTGCTGGGCTTCCTGTGCGCGATCGTCCCGGGATTTCAGGACGCCGAGGACCTTTTTCAACAGACCGTGCTGACGATGTGGCAAAAATTCGGCGATTTCGAGGCCGGCAGCAGCTTTGTCGGCTGGGGATGCCAGATCGCCCGTTTCAAGGCGATGAACCACTTGCGGGCCAAGCGGGTTCCGTCGTTCGACGCCGATACGCTGGAAATGCTCGCGACAACGCAGCAGCAGGAAGACCCCGAACTGCGCCTCGAGCGTCGTCGGGCGTTGGCCAAGTGCCTAGGCAAGCTGCGGGAGGCCGATCTCGCCATTGTTCGCGCAGCCTACGCGGAGGGAGTCAGTCTCAAGGACTTGGCGGACCAGCTAGGGCGATCGGCGGGCGGGGTCGCAAACTCGCTGGCGCGGATCCGGTCCGCTCTCTACGAGTGCATCCGCAGCACCTTGGCGTTGGAGGGGTCCGCATAATGGAAAGGCTCGATACCAGCAGTCAGCGGCTGTTCAGCCTCGCCTGCGAAGGCGGTCTGTCAGACCCCGAGTTCGCCGCACTGCAAGAGCGAATTCGTCAGTCGCCCGAATTGCGGGTCCAATACCTTGCTTACGCCGGGATGCACGCCGACCTCTTCGGAGCAGTCCGGCTGGAAAGGGTTCGAGACAGCATTCTAAGGGAGATCGAACGCCCCGAAACGACCGCGTCGCTCCGCCGCACGCGCCCGGCGGCTGCCTGGTACGCTGTCGGCTTGGCGATCGCGGCTTGCTTGCTCGCTGGCTTCTTCGTCCGCGGCAAAGCTGACCGGGGCCCCGCGGGCGCGGTAGCGGCGGTCGATCGGTGGCCCGGAGTCGTGGCCACGGTCAAGCGAATCGATTCGGTCGTCTGGGCCGACGGCGCCAAAGCGCTACGCGTCGACGAGACACTCCAGTCGGGCAACGTGGTGAAGTTCAATGGGGGTCTGCTGGAGGTCGAGTTCCGGCAGGGGGCGATTGTCGTCCTTGAGGGGCCGGCTCACTTCGTCCCCATCGACGCCAACCAGGGAACTCTGTACGCCGGCAAGCTCGCCGCGGTCGCCCCTTCCTGGGCGACGGGCTTCCGTGTCTCGACGCCCAAGTTCGAGGTCATCGATCACGGGACCGAGTTCGCCATCACCGTGGGCGGCGACGCATCCGATCCGCTGGTCAATGTCGTGGTGACCGAGGGCGAGGTCGAGGTAGTCTCGCCGAACGAAAAGAACGACGGACGCCGGCTGTTTGCCGGAGAAGGGGTCAGGTCCACCGGGGACGACACCGACCACCACGAGAGCGAGGCGGCCCGGCTTCTCACCGAGAAGCTCCCCAATCGGCCTGAACTCAAGAACACCGTCGTCGTCGGCGACCGCTGGCACGACTGGCTGGCGGGGGACGCCGGCAAGCCGCGACACGAAGGCCCCTGGCGTTACTACACCAACGCCGAGGGCCCGTTTGGCGAGCCGAAACTGTATTCGGAGTTGGTCTGGGACGCCAAGTCCAGCAGTTATCGGCCGGCGGATTTCGAGCGCGGCCCGGCAGCCCATCAGTACGTCCGGGTCCACCGCGATGGGGGCCACCCCGGCAAGGGGCGCGAACAGGCAGAAGACGGCTTGGATCACTACAGCATCGTCGGGTTCACCGTCCCGGAGGACGGCGTCTATCGGATCGAGTCGGGCTGGCTTGAGCGGCACGACAGCAAGCGCTGGGACATCGACCGCGTTGTCGATATCGCGGCCCATGTAAATGACGGTCCCATCCTGTTGCACAAGTTCTGCAACCGTACGGGTTACGTCCCGTTCCGCGGATCACTGGGCGTTCTGCAGGCCGGCGATACGGTCTACGTGGGCGTTGGACCGAACGGCGTCGATCACGGCGACCGCTTCCGGTGGGGCTTCTACATCGTTCGCGAGACGGGCGCAGAGAAGGCAGCGGTTGTGCTGGGCGATCCCGGCATGCCGCCGATTTAGTGGCGCGGCTTGTCCTCTCATCTTCACTTATCCACTCGAAAATGCTCCTAACTCTTCGACGCGAATCAAACGCGCCCCTGCTGAGGCGCCGCGACCACCACACCGACCGGGGTTTCACCCTCGTCGAACTGTTGGTGGTGATCGCCATCATCGGCATCCTCGTCGCGTTGCTGCTGCCCGCCGTGCAGGCGGCGCGAGAGGCGGCTCGCCGGGCCCAGTGTCAGAACCAGCTCAAGCAGCTCGGGCTGGCGTCCCTCAACTACGAGTCGAGCAAGAACGCCTTCCCTGCCGGATGCACCGGCAAAGCGATGTACAATGACGACGACACGCCCGGCGGCGCGAAAGAAGAGGTGGGGGAAAATTGGTGCATCTCCTTGCTCCCCTTCATGGAGCGGCAGACGCTTTACGACCAGTACGACTTCTCGGGGGCGAAGCACTACAACTCGGCCGTCGTGAACGCGTCGGGGGTCTCTAACCGACAGATCGGGCAGACGATTCTCGAGGAAATGATCTGCCCCTCTGACCAGGACGCCTTGCCCCCATTCGCGGCTCACGGAAACGACTGGGCGGGGGCTACCTACCGCGCGGTCGCCGGAAAGATCGACCTCACGACCCAGCCGGCTCTGCTCTTCTGGGACCGTCTCAACACCAATCAAAACACGGCGCGGGCCGCTTCGAAGCAGTTCCGGGGCCCGATCATCGCGGCCAGCGACCGGATCAACTCCGACCCGGTGAAGCTCTCCAAGGTGACGGATGGCCTGTCGAAATCCGCCATGATCGGCGAGGCCGTATCCGACCGCGACGCCATTCGCCGCAATGTGTGGGCCTCCGGCTGGCGGTACCACAGCAAGGGCCATGTCATCCGCGACGAGACCGGCCGCAGCTCGATCTACCGGACGCCCGATCAAACATTCTGCGCCGCCAGCGCGCGTGAGGTCCCTCCGGGCCTCGGGGCCGACCCGAACTTGTGCTTCCGCGGCTTTGGCAGCGTTCACTCGGGCGGCGTGCTGCAGTTCGTCTTCTGCGACGGGTCGGTGCAGAGCATCCCCGAGACCGTCTCGGACGAGGTCTACCTGGCTCTTGGCACCGTCGCCGGCGAGGAGGTCGAGTCCTATGACTTCTGATCGATGGGCAAAGGCCGCCTCCGTCATCGCGCTCGGCGTCGCCGCGCTGGCGCTCGGCTGCGGATCGGGCGACTTCCGGATGGCGGATGTCTCGGGTGTGGTCACCTTGGACGGCGAGCCGCTGAGCAAGGCGCGGATCCAATTCCAACCGCAGCGGAGTGGAGACAGCCCCGTCGTCGGACCGACCTCTTTCGGCACAACCGACAGCTCGGGCCGGTACGTCCTCTCGACCCGCAAGCACGGCGACGGCGCCGTCGTCGGCCGGCACTTGGTCAGTCTCTCGACCTTCGACCAGCAACTCGTGGATCCGCAAAACTCCGACCGCGTCGAAGTGTTGGAGAAGGAACGCGTCCCGGCCCGTTACCGGGCGCCGACCGAGTTGGTCTTTGAGGTGCCCCCCCGCGGCTCCGACGAGGCGAACTTCGATTTACAGAGCAAATGACGTTACCGCGTTGACCGAATCCTCCCTTAGGGAACGCTAATCCAGCACTCTCCTCCCTTCTTTTCGACCCCGAGATGACATCATGAAACGCCTGCTGACGCTACTCACCTGTGCGACGCTGATTCCCTGCGGCTGCGCGCAGGCCACCCTCATCACCCATCTACCGCTCAGCGATACAACGCTTATTTCCGACGTTCTCGTTGGCGATCTCTTCCTCGACGCGGCTACGACGGGGGGCGGAGACACCAACAACGCCACAGGCGTGCAGAGCACAATCCGAACGCTCGACCTCAATGGGATGGCGGGCGTTCCAGGCGTCGCGGGTACGGTCTCGATCGAGGGATTCGCGTTCGCGACAGGCAACAACCTCGTAGCGCCGCCTGCTGCCCAGCTGACCTTTACGTTCACCTATCTCGGTCTCGATGGCGCCGTCGGCGGATCGGATGACGTGCTGATTGGCACGACCGAGGCGGTTCAATTCAACGACGGACTAGGCAATTCGCAGGGCTTCGAGGGCGCCGGTCGGTACTACGTCAGTTTCGAGACCGTCCCCACCGCAGAGATCGACGGTCTTAATGAAAGCTTTCTGATCTCGATCGTCCCAACCGACGGCAGCATTCGCTTCAAGACAACCGGGACCGGCGCTCAGCCTCTAAACGCCGCCAAGTTCAGTGTCTCAGGGACGTTCGCCGCGGTGCCTGAGCCCTCGGCGATGCTTCTATTCGGCGCCTTCGGCTCGATCGCGACGATGATGCGCCGACGCTAACTGCTACTCGACTAGTCGGTCTGCCGCGCGGGGTGGCGCGGCGGACCCTTTTCTATCGATACGCGACTACAACTCTTCTCCTTGGAACTTCCAATCATGAGATCTAAGAACCTGGGCCGGATTGCCGGCGTTCTCTCGGCCGCGTTGCTCTCCGCCACCAGCGCGAGCGCCGTGGACCTCGTCAAAGGCTTTGAGCGTGGCTTGAACTTGCCCGACCAGCTCGGCGGCGACTTCATCCTCGATGAAGCCGCTACGGGGGGAGGGGACTTCGCCGACCAAACGCCCCCGGGGTTCGCGACCTGGGTCACCCAGTACAACAACATCTGGACCGCGGGCGACGCGGTCTCGATCACGGGCCTTGCCATCCCGATCTTCGCCAATGACACGGCCGGCACTAATAATTCGCAGCCCGGCGACTGGACCTTCACCTTCTTCGAACTCTCGGGGGGCGCCAACCCGAACCTGTTCGACGGTTACAACTTCGGCACGATGACCGGTGAGCCGATCGTCGGCCAGGTGAGCGCTACGCTCCAGCCGTACACCGGCAACCAGACGGACGAGTACTTCGTCAAGTTCGACACGCCCATTGATTTCACCGCGCAGAGCAGCGGCTTCGCGCTCCACATGCAGAGCACGAGCACCATGCGGGTGAAGATCAACACCGCGGCGCCGACTCGGCGTGGCGTGCGGGTGGGGCTGTCCGACGGCGTCGCGGTAGGCGGAACCAACCCGAACTTCGCCGCGTCGTTTTCGGGATCGCCCGTCGCGCTGCCGCCGCCCGCGGTCGATCACCGGCTGAACGCCGCGATTGAGACCCCCGGCAACCGGGTTTGGGAGACACTCGCCCCATCACAAGAGCGGTTTACTTTCCGCAATCCGCAACCGGGCGACTACAACGGCGACGGACTCACCAACGCGGCTGATTACACGGTCTGGCGTGACAACTCGGGTGGCGACGAAACGCTGCTGGCGGCGGGCAGCCGCGCGCCCGGCGCCGCTGGCCCGGTGAACGCGGCGGACTACTCGCACTGGGCCGCCAATTACGGCTCGCCCGCATCCGTCCCCGTTAATGACCCTTCGGTTCCTGGCGTCACTGCCGCGTTCCGCAGCGGCGCCATCGGGTCCGCCAACGTCTTTGAGACCGTTGTCAATGGACAACAGCTGAGCCGTCAGAACGGCTCCTTTGAACTCTGGTTCAAGCCGGACGGATTGTCCAACGGCGATCAGATCCTGTACGAGGTTGGTGGAACCGGCGCCGGCTCCTACTTGTCGCTGCAGGACGACACCCTCTCGTTGTACGTTAAGTCGGCCTTCGCGGGCAACGATCAGCTCGTGTCGACAACGCTGGCCAGTGATGGGTGGACGCAGGTCGTGGCCGTCATCCACAACACTTACGAGGCGTCGCTCCCGTCCGCAGACGACTACGTCGATCTGTATGTCAACGGCGTGCTCGCCGCCACGACCGAGTTGAGCCCGACGGACGTCAACGACTGGGCGGGTGGCAACCAGGCCGGTCTCGGTTTGATCGGCGGCGTCTTCGCGTCGGGCGGGCCGCTCAGCGATCCGGGCGACGCGAGCGCCGCCTTCGACCTGAAGGGTCAGATCGCGATCTTCGAGTACACGCCGACCGCCCTCTCGGCGAGCGATGTGGCGGGCCGTTATGCGGCCATCACTGCGCCGTCCTCGATCGCCGTCCCGGAGCCGTCCACCGTGCTCCTGGTGGGGATCGCCCTCGCTTCTACCGCCCGGCGTGCCCGCCGGTAGCGAACTGACGCCAGCCTCACGCCGCGCCCCTAATGGGCTTTTTCGAGCCCTTCACTTTTGACGCTTGTCTTCGTGGGGGCGCGGCGAGACTTCAACACCGCTCGAGTTCATCGCCTTGATTCGCACCGTTGTTATCGCCGCCTTCACTTTGCTTTTGGCTGAGAACGCCCTGGCGCAGGACCGACCAAACGTCGTCTTGATCATTTCTGACGACGCGGGCTGGGCGGATTTTGGCTTCGTCCGTGACGTGGACCCCGTCGCGAACCCCGGGGCGAGGGGCGCCATCCCGACGCCCAACCTTGATCGCCTGGCTTCGGCAGGGGTGTCGTTCAACAACGCCTACACGGGCAGCGTGTGCTCGATCTCCCGGGCGATGATCACCACGGGCCGTTACGGCAATCGTTTCGGCTACGGCAACAATATCATTAGCGACACCAGCCCGATCGGCTCGTCGCCGACGGATCAGGGGTTGCCGACGTCGGAGGTGACGATTTGGGAGCGGATGCAGAGTGTCGGTTACTCGACGGCGGCGGTAGGCAAGTGGCACATCGGCCAGCATGCCAACGACGGGAGCACGCCCGGCAACCGCCCCGAGAACCAAGGCGTGCAACTCTTCGAGGGGCTCTGGGAGGGGTCTCGATCCTACAGCGTCGGATCGGAGACAGGCGCTCAGGCGCTGCGTCGCACGGTATCGGACGGCGCGGGCGTCGTGACGCAGAACAGCCTTATTGAAGGAGACTACGCCGGCCAGTACGTCACCGATGTCCTCGGCAACCTGTCCGTGGACTACGTGCGGGCGAACGCGGCAAACTCGGCGGCGCCGTTCTTCTTGTACACGTCCTTCACGGCCCCGCACACGCCGATGCAGGCGACCGCCGAGGACCTGCAGTACATCGACTCGCTGGGGATACCCGGTTTCACCGGGTCGCGTCGGACCTACGCCGCCATGCAGTACGCCATGGACCGGAACGTCGGCAAGCTCCTCGACGCGATCGAGGACCCCAACGGCGACGGCGATTCCTCCGACAGCATCGCCAACAACACTCTGCTGCTGTTCATCAACGACAACGGCGGCGACTGCTGCGACGTCGATCCCAACTTCAGCAGCAACGGCGCGCTCCGCAATGGCAAGGGGAGTCAGTTCGAGGGCGGCATCCGAGTCCCAATGATCGTCGCCGGCGCCGGCGTTAATGCGGCGGCTCGCGGCACGTTCTCACAGGACTTGGTTCACGCGATCGACCTGCTGCCCACGGCTTTCGCAGGAGCGGGCGGTGGAGTATTCGGGGAATCGGAGGTTATCGACGGCAAGAACCTGCTCCCCTACATCAACGGTGAATTGGGGGGCGTCGCCCACGACAACCTCTTCCTGCCCCGCTTCAGCAATCAGCAGTCCGCCGTCCGGCAGGGCGACTGGAAGTACATGTACCAGCCCGACACGGGCTACCAACTCTACGACCTCGCCAACAACCCGAGCGAATCGAACAACGTTGTCTCGTCTCCGGCGAACGCCGCACTCGTCGGAGAATTGCATCAGCTTCTGGCGAGCTACCACGTCCAGATGGACAAGCCCCGCCACGACAACCAGGCCCTATCCACCAACCAGTTCGACCACTTCCTCTTCCGCGACGACGCCTTCACGACGGCCGCCTTCTCAGGCGTCGGCGCTTGGCAAAACGCCGATAGCCCAGCGGGTGCGCAGACCGCGACCTTTACGGACGGTTACGCCAACAACCGCCTCACCTTCCGCGCAAAGTCAAGCGGCGATTACACGGTCACCAACGACCTCAACTCGGTCGGCGGGTTCGCTTACATGACCAATCGGCTGACCCTCGCCAGCAGCACGGCGGCTCTCGGCGCCGGGCATAAGGCCACGCTCAACGGCAAGGGGCTGCTCATGGTCACCAGCCTCGACGGCGAGGCGGCCGAGGTCCGGCTCGACGCGACAGACGTCCATGCCGACCGCTTCACCTTCCAAATCGACCAAGTGATCGAAGTCTACGACAATCTCACCGTCACCGGCGACGGCAATCAACGCTTTGTGTTCGGCGCCGACATCCGTGAATTCCGGCCCGGCCGCAACCTTGTCAAGCAAGGCAGCGCCGAGGCGACGTTCGGCGGCGAGGTCGCGATCACCGGAACCCTCGATTTGCAGCAGGGCAAGGTCGCATTTACGAACGGAGCCGTCCACGGCGACATGGTGGTTCGGTCGGGCGTGTCGATCCGCGTCGGCGAGGTTGGGATTATCCCCTCCACCGGGGGCGGAGAACCGCCACTCCAGTTCGTCCAATCGGGGTTGGAACTCGACTACAACGCCGGCAATGACCTCAGCGGAGACGCGATCTGGCTCGACGGCGCCGGCGCCGCCGACAACGTCACGTTCAATCACCCGGCCGCGACGAGCCCGGTCAGCACGGCGGCGTTTCCCGCGCTGACCGCCGCCTACCGCATCCCGGAAAGCGGGCCCGCGGCGGGGCTGACGAACTACTTCGAAACGGCCGGCCCCCGCAGCCGACTCGACGCGACCTTCGAGCTGGTCTTCAACATCACCAACCCGGCCGCGGGCGCCGACCAGGTCCTCTTCGAGGCGGGCGGCGCCGCCCGGGGCGTAGCGCTCGTGCTCAACGGCGCTGCGCTGACGTTCAACGTGGATGGCGATGCGGACGACCTCAACCTGACGACCACCCTCCAGCCCGGTTGGAACCAGGTTATAGGCGTGATCGACCTGGAGAATGGGGGCGACGCAATCGCTATGTATCTCAATGGCGAGCTCGTCGGCAGCCTCTCGGGCCAAACCGTCGGCGATTGGGCGGGCGGCAATCCGCTGGGGATCGGGGCCGGCGCCAGTTCATCGACCGGCGTGGCCTCGGCCACTGGCAATCCGTTCCACGGCGACATCGCAATCGCGCGGTACTACGCCGGCGCCGCCTTCGGTCTTCCCGAGGTCGAACAAAACTATCAGTGGCTGTTGCAGGGCAACGCGCCTCCCACCGGCGTCGACGCCGTTACGCTCTCGGTCGATGGGGACTTGGTGCTTGAGCCCGGCGCCTCGATCGAACTTGACCTGCTGAGCCCCCAGCACCACGACCGCGTCAGCGTGGCCGGCAATGTTGAGCTGAGCGGCGTCCTCGTGGTGTCGGCCGCGAGCGGATTCGCGCCGTCCGCCGGCGACACTTACCGCATCGTCGATGGGAGGACGCTGTCGGGCGCTTTCCAGAGCGAACAGCTCCCGGCGCTGGCGAGTGGGCTGATGTGGCAAGTGCTCTCCGACGGCGTGTCGACGACGCTGCTGGTCACGCTCTCGGGCGATTACAACGGCGACGGCGCGGTGGACGCCGCTGACTACACCGTCTGGCGTGACATGGACGGACAAGAGACGGCGGCCGGAACGAGGGCCGACGGCAACGGCGACGGCGTCGTCGATCAGCTCGACTACGACGTCTGGAGCGCGCATTTCGGGCAAGCAATCTCGCTTGAAGCAGCGACGACCTCTACGCCCGAGCCCAGTGGCGCGTCGCTGACGCTCCTCGGCGGATTGCTGCTCAACTGGATGAAAGGTGATGGGCGCTGAAGAGAAGCCGCTAAGGCGTCCGGCGCTGCGAAATCAACAACCTGTGAGTGAACCAACCGCGATGAGAAGCCGGCGTTACCCATTGCTGATCGTGCTGCTGTGCGCGGCGGCGGCGCCGCGCACAGCGATCGCCGGTTCTCCGAAGCTCGGTTGGGCAGGGGGCGACGCCGGCGATATCAACGCCTCCAACGCCAGTTGGTACTACCGCTGGTGGCACGATATCCCTCCTTCCGCCGATGGCGCTCTCGCCCAATTCGTTCCGCTAATCAAGTACCCGGCCAACCTCCAGAGCAAGCTCAACTCGATTAACGGCATCCCCAACGTCGATACGGTGCTCGTTCTCAACGAGCCCGAGCGGGCGGACCAATCGAACGTGACCGTGACCGAGGCGATCGACCTGTGGCCCCAAGTGCAGAACAGCCTCGCCGATAAGCGGCTGATCAGTCCCGGCGTTTCGGACGACGCCGCAGGACGGGCTTGGCTCGACGAGTTCTTTCAGCAGGTGGACGCCTCGAAGAGCAACGCCGACCCTCTGGACGACCTGCGCGTCGATGCGGTGGCGTTCCACTGGTACGGCGCCAGCTCACCGAACGCCGTCAGCGCTGCGAACAATTTCCTCAGCCGCGTGGACTACTTTCATCAGCGCTACAACTTGCCAGTCTGGATCACCGAGTTCACGATCCACGATTGGGCGGGGAATTACACCGACGAGCAGATCCTCAATGCGAACGCCCAGTTCCTCGACATCGTGATCCCTGCGCTCGAGAGCCGCAGCTACGTCGAGCGTTACGCGTACTACAGCTTCTTGAGTGACGCGACGGCCTTCAGCGGAACGCCGATTACTCCGACCGTCGTCGGCGACGCCTACGCCGGCACGCTGATGCCGGGAGAGACCCGCGATCTCGTCGGCGCCGGCCCCGGGACGGATGTCGTGTACCTGCGCGGCGGCGCTCTGCGGAACACCGGGGGCGCTGCGCCCGGAGCGGTCCGCGCGATCGACGCGCTCCAGGGCGTGAGCACCATCGCCGCCGATGGCGATTGGTCGCTGGCAAACCTCCGTTCGAGCTTCGTCAACGTCCGCGACGGCGCGACCCTTCTCAAGACGGGCGCTGCGGCGGTCGATCTCTACGGGCCGGTGACGGTGGAGGGAACGTTGCAAATCGAGGAAGGAACGCTGCGGATAATCGATGGAGTCTTCTCGGGCGCTCAAGGCGCGACCGTCGTCGGCGCCGGCGCGACGCTGGGACTGTCGCTGCAAGGGGGTCGGGGGACTCATTCCTTCTCGGATCACGACCTGAGCGTGGCCGGCACGGTCGAGGGGCCTCTGCGACTCGTCGCGGGATCGACACTCAACACGTCCGGGGACGCAGCCACCTTCACTTCGAACTTGACGCTCAACGCATCTATTCTTGAGGTCGGTGGCGCCGGCCTCCAGAGCGGCCCGCCGACGGTCCAACCCGTCGCCGCGGGGCTGAAGCTCAACTACGTCGCGGGCCTCGACACGCCGGGCGACAACGTCTGGAGCGACGCGGTGGGATCGACCAACGGCTTCACGTTCGCCCAGCCCGTCAGCCCATTAAGCGTTTCGGACCCGACGTTTCCGGGGATCACCGCGGCCTACCCGATCGGCGTAACCGGCGGCGCCCAGGGGCTCAACCAGTATTTCGAGACCGACGGCCCGCGGAGCCGACAGGACGCCTCGTTCGAGGTGGTGTTCCGTGTCGATAACCCCGCCGCGGGGACTGACCAAGTGCTTCTGGAAGTCGGCGGGGCGGCGTCAGGGGTCGCCCTGGTGCTGAACAACAACGAGCTGCTTTTTAACGTCGATGGCGTTGGCGGCGACATCGACCTCCGCAGCCCGCTTGCCGCGGGTTGGAATCAGGCCGTGGGCGTCATCGACCTCGATGCGGGTGGCGACACCGTCACCCTGTACCTCAACGGGCAGGTAGTCGGCTCCCTCGCAATTCAAAACGTCGTTGACTGGGCGGGCGGCAATCTTGCGGGGCTTGGCGCCGGCGCTAGTTCCGTCACGGGGGTTTCTTCAACGATCGGGGCGGCCTTCCATGGCGATCTGGCGATCGCCCGGTACTACCAGAATAAGGCGCTCAGCGCTCTGGAAGTCGGGCAGAACTTCGGGTCGCTCACGTCGCCGCTGGGCAAGATCGCGGGCCTGCTCCAGGTGGACGGCGACCTGCGGCTTGAGAACGGCAGCGAACTGCGGATCGACGTGGGCGATAACGGACTGACCGACAAGGTGTCGATAGGCGGTTCGCTCGCCATCGTCGGAGGGGCGATTGTCATCGGCTACGACGGCGTGCTCGGTCTCGAAGCCGGCGCTGCGTTCGACCTCCTCGACTTCGCCAGCCTCCAGGGCGCCTTCTCGTCCATGACGCTCCCCGAGCTTGCTAGCGGACTGATGTGGAACACCGATCGCTTGCTCAGCGATGGCGTCGTGATCGTCACTCTGGCGGGCGACTACAACGGCGACGGCGCCATCAACGCCGCCGACTACACCGTTTGGCGCGACGCCCAAGGGAGTACGGTGACCGCCTTCACGGGCGCTGATGGCGACGGCGACGGGGTCGTGACCGCCGCCGACCTCAACGTGTGGAGCAGCCGCTACGGTGAGTTGGTCGTCATCAGCGCCACAGCGGTCCCCGAGCCCGGTGGTCTGATCGCCGTTTGTCTCTCGCTACTCACCTACCAACTGACTTCCCGGCAACGACGTCGGCAAAACAATTACTGGAGCTTGTAAAATGCTTACACGTCGTCATTTTGGATCTCTCGTCGGCGGCGCAGCGTTTGCCGCCGCCACCGGCGCCATTGCGGGACAGCCGTCCAAGAGCGTCTCGAAGAAAAGAGGTTGTTGCTTCACGACCAAGGACGGCGGCACGTGGGCTCAACGCATCGCCGCTTTGAGTCCGGAGTGGATGTATAACTGGGGCAACAAGCGGCCCGCGACGCTCTCCGATCGCGTGGAGTACGTCCCGATGATCTGGGGTAACGTGGCCGACGACCGACTTGAGAACTTCCTGGCGCCATTGCGGGAGCGCATCGCCGCCGGCGAAGTAAGCCAGTTGCTTGGCTTCAACGAGCCGGACCAAAAGGAACAGGCGAACATGACGGTCGAGCGCGTCGTGGAGCTCTGGCCGCGACTGATGGAGCTAGAGATTCCGCTAGTAAGCCCCGGTTGTGTCCATCCCGATCGGGAGTGGATGCATGCGTTCATGGAGCAAGTCGAAGCGAAGAACCTCCGTGTCGACGCGGTCGCCGTGCATTCGTACGGCGGGCCAAACGCCGAGGGACTCGTCCGCCGGCTCGATAATCTCCACAAAGAGTTCGGGCGCCCGCTATGGATCACCGAGTTTGCTGTCGGCGACTGGCAGGCCAAGTCGGTCGAGGTCAACCGCCATAAGCCCGACCGGGTCGCCAAGTTCATGCGGGAAGCGTTGCCCGCTCTCGACGCCCTGCCGTATGTGGAGCGCTACGCCTGGTTCAGCGCCGCCGCCGACAGCGGCCCGCTTGGCACCTCGGCCCTGTTCGACGCGTCGAATCGACTTACGCCCCTGGGCGAGATTTATCGCAACGTGTAGCGCGAGGTGTAGTGCAATGGGCGCATGCTTGCCGAACAGCGACGCTTGCCCGCTCATCAAGGTTTCCAAGACTAGGGGTCACGGTGAATTTGCAAACGAAACGATGGTTAGCGGCTCTAGCGATGATCGCTTGGGCGTGGGGTGGCGACGACATCTGCGTCGCGGGGCAGCCCAATATCGTAATCATCTACGCCGATGACATCGGTTACGGCGACTTCGGATGCTACGGCGCCGCGACGATTCCGACGCCGCGAATCGACGAACTCGCGGCGAACGGGCTGCGATTCACGTCGGGGTACGCCACCTCGGCGACCTGCACGCCCAGTCGCTTCAGCATCCTCACCGGGAGTTATTCGTGGCGCAAGCCGGGCCGCGGCATAGCGCCGCCGAATGGCGCCGCGTTGATAAAGCCGGGGGTCCCGACCATTGCGTCGGTTCTCCGCGACGCCGGATACCGGACCGCGATGATCGGGAAGTGGCATCTTGGCCTGGGCGTCCCGCCGAAGCCCGACTGGTCGGGCGAGATCAACCCCGGGCCGCTAGAAGTGGGCTTCGATGAGTGCTTCATCATGCCGACCACCAATGACCGCGTGCCCTGCGTTTATGTCCGCGACCACCGCATTGTCGGTCTCGATCCGGCGGATCCTGTCGATGTCTTTGATACAAATCCCGACGGCCAGCCCACCGGCATTACGCAGCGTGACAAGCTGCGGATCGATTGGTCGCACGAACACAACGACTCGGTCGTCAATGGAATCGGCCGGATCGGCTTCATGATGGGAGGCAGCGACTGTCGCTGGACCGACGAGGAAATGGCCGACAGGTTTGTCGGCGAGGCCCGCCGCTTCCTGGGCGAGCAGCACGAGCGCCCCTTCTTCTTGTTCTATGCGGCGCACGAGGCCCACGTGCCCCGCGCTCCGAACCCACGCTTTGTTGGGTCAACGCCTCATGGTCCGCGCGGCGACACGATCGTTGAGTTCGATTGGTGTGTCGGGCAGATCGTCGATCAGCTCAAGGCCGACGGTCAGCTCGACAACACGCTTATTCTCATCAGCAGCGATAACGGCCCCGTTCTCGACGACGGCTATCAGGACCAAGCGGCTGAACTCCTCGGTGAGCACCTCCCCGCAGGCCCCTACCGCGGCGGCAAGTACAGCCGCTTCGAGGGCGGTACTCGACTCCCGTGGATCGTCCACTGGCCGACGCGTATCAAGCCGAGCGTTTCCGACGCCATGATCAGTCAGGTCGACTTGCTCGCTTCACTCGCCGCGATTGCCGGAGCGGCGATCCCCGACGGGGCAGCGTCCGACAGCCTCGACCTCAGCGCGACGTTGATCGGCGAATCCACGCAAGGCCGTGACTTCGTCGTCGAGCATTCCGGCATGGCCGAGGCTTTGGCCATCCGGAAAGGCGATTGGAAGTACATCGAGCCCGCCCCGGGGCCCGGTGAACTGACCGCAAAGGCCGCCGAGACCGCCAATCGGCGCCAGGACCAGCTGTACGACCTCACGACGGACTCGGGCGAGAAGACCAATGTCGCCAAGTCGCATCCCGCTAAGGTGGCTGAGCTTAAGAGCCTGCTCCAGTCGGTCCGCACCGCCCCTTCGCGAGCAACGGACCAGCAAGGGAGCGCGGCCGGTGAGTAGTTTCTGTTGCAACGCAGACGGGACCCGTGCATTTGCCGAAGGGTTTTCGTCGCGGTTGGCCCTGCTCGTCGTCGTGGCGACCCTCATCTGGGGCGGCGTGAGCTCTGCAGTCTGCGCGGCGCCGAATCTGCTCTGGATTGTCGTCGACGACCTCGGCTGGGCCGACATCGGCGCCAACAACCCTGAAACTTTCTACGAGACCCCGAACATCGACCGCCTCGCGGCGTCGGGCGTTCGCTTTACCAACGCCTACGCGGCATGCCCGGTCTGTTCGCCCAGCCGCTACAGCTTGCTTACCGGAAAATACCCCGCCCGAGCCTTTGTAACCGACTGGTTCACAGGGGACCGCACGGGGCGATTCCGTCCGGCGCCCTTCGACAGTCGTCTGCCGAGCGGTGAGATCACCCTAGCCGAATCGCTGCAGGAGGTCGGGTACCGCACCTTCTTCGCCGGCAAGTGGCATCTGGGAGATTCCGAGGATGATTGGCCCGAGCACCACGGCTTCGCCATCAACCGCGGCGGTCACGGGGCCGGCTCGCCGCCGGGGGGCTATTTCTCCCCCTATAAGAATCCTCGGCTTCCGGACGGCCCTGTCGGTGAGCACCTCCCCTGGCGCTTGGCCCGCGAGACGGCCGATTTCATCGAGGCAAGTCAGGACGCTCCTTTCTTCGCGCTTCTCTCGTTCTACGAAGTACACAACCCGCGCCAGGCGCCAGCGGACCTAATCGAGAAATACCGCAAGAAGGCCGCAAAGCTCGGCCTCGACTCGAAAGGGCGGTTCGCAGCGTGCGAGCAGGTGTGGCCCGCCGAGGCGCCGCGGCGTGTCCGCATTGAGCAGAGCCAGCCCGAGTACGCCGCGATGGTTGAGTCGATGGACATCGCGGTGGGGATGGTGCTCGACAAGCTTGCGGCGCTAGGGCTCAACGACCAGACGCACGTCGTCTTCACTTCCGACAACGGCGGTCTCTCGACGGCCGAGGGACACAACACCAGCAACCTGCCGCTCGCGGGAGGCAAGGGCTGGCTGCTGGAAGGCGGCGTTCGCGTCCCGTTGATTGTTCGCTCCCCGAACGCGTCCATGGAGGGAGGCGGCGTCTGCGACGCGCCGATTGTGGCCACCGATCTCTATCCAACGTCGCTCGCGCTGCTCGAGCTTCCCCTGCGCCCCGAGCAGCACGTTGACGGCGTCGATGCTACGGCCCTCTTGAAGGGCAAGCCACTCGATCGCGGGCCGATCTTCTGGCACTACCCCCACTACAGCAACCAAGGCGGATTCCCGGGAGGGGCCATACGGGATGGGCGTTGGAAGTTGATTCAGCGATACGAGGACGGCAGCGTGGAGCTTTATGATTTAGCTCTAGACATCGCAGAGAAGCACGACGTAACAAAGGATCATCCCCAGCGGGCCGCCAAGCTACAGCAGCGTCTTGAAGACTGGTACGGTGAAGTCAACGCCCGGTTTCTTGAGTCGAAGGAAGACCGGGCGCCTTGGCGCCCGCGCGGATGAGAGCCGCCGGCCTTACGGCCGATTGGCGTCGCAAGCCAGCCGTCAACCGGCGTCGAGCCAGAGCTAGCGGACGACAGAACAACCCTTCCTTGCGCGACCACAGTCGCCGTCGATCCGGAACGAGTAGAAGTGTAATGGGCATCGCGTCCTTGAAATTCGGTGTTCTCGCTTGCCTAGCCTGTCTAGCGGGGATGGCCGGCATTACGCGCGCGGACTGGGCCGCCAAAGCCGATCAGCCGCCCCCCATTGAGGACGGGGGCTACGAGTTGGTATGGGCCGATGAGTTCGACACGGATGGCCCACCCAACCCCGCCAATTGGGATTACGAGCACGGCTTCGTCCGCAATCGAGAGTTGCAGTGGTACCAGCCAGAAAACGCGACAGTGAATGGCGGACACCTGGTTATTCAGGCGGTCCGCGAGCGCCGCGACAACCCCGAATATAAGGAAGGTAGCCGAAGGTGGACATCGCGGCGCCAGTTCGCCGAGTACACGTCCGCGTCCCTCAAGACGCAAGGCAAGCAAGAGTGGCTATACGGCCGCTTCGTGATGCGCGCCAAGATCCCGACCGCCCCCGGCATGTGGCCGGCGTTCTGGACGCTGGGTAGCGGCAAGTGGCCCCGCTGCGGTGAGGTCGATGTAATGGAGTACTACCGCGGTATGGTTCTGGCCAACGCGGCCTGGAGAGGAGCGGACGGGCGCACGGCTTGGGACGCCGTGCGGGCGCCGCTCGATCGGCTCGGCGACGCCGGCTGGTCGGACCGGTTCCATAAGTGGCGGATGGATTGGGACAGCGATCGGATCGACCTCTACGTCGACGACCGCCTGCTCAATACGATCGACATCGCTCAAGCGGATAGCCTCGGCCACGACGGCGGCAACCCCTTCCGAAAGCCGCATTATCTCCTCGTGAACCTCGCGGTGGGTGGGATGAATGGGGGAGACCCAGCGGCCGCTGGCTCACCCTGCCAATACGAGATCGACTACATCCGCGTCTATCAAGCCAAAAGCCTGGCCACAGGTGCGGGTACTGCGGACGACCCGAACGCGCTGACCGACTAGAGCCCACCTCCCTTCGTCGTAGCGTTTCTAACGTCGGGCCGACGACGGAGCCAAGCCTGAAAATCGCGCGCAGAGACGCAAAGACGCAGAGGGCATGCAGCGAGCAGTCGCGCCAAGGCGCGAAGGCGCTTAGAAATGGATTTCGGATGGAAGACGGCAGGCGCAGACGATCGCGCAGTTGTCGTTCCTTCGCGGCTCCGCGCCTGGGCGTGAAGCTTATCGACTTCGAACGTTGCCGTGCTTTCGCAAGCAGCACTTACGGCAACTGATGATTGTCGAGGCTTCGCGGTCGGGGCGCTTTGCTGTCAGGCGCCATCGGTCGATTCCGTCTCTGATCGTGAGGGGGATCGGAGGAGGCCGAGTTTCGCACGGAGCGTCGTCCGCGAGATGCCCAGTAGCGCGCTCGCCTCGACCTGATTGCCTTCGGTGATTCGTAACGCCTCGTCTAGAACAATGCGATCGACGGCCATGACAACCTTGCGGTAAACGTGACCCTCGCCGCTAGTAATGAGGTGGCGCGCTAGCTGCGCGACATCGAGGGAGCCGTCGTTAGTAGGCGTCGCTCTTTGGCCGACATTCCGGATCGCCTCGGGCAGGCAGTCGGGGGTGAGCACGTCGCTCGTCGCGTTCACCAGCGCGGCTTTCACGGCGCCTTGCAACTCGCGGACGTTCCCGGGCCAGTCGTAGGCCTCCAGCAGCCGCACCGCCTCGGCCGCGACGCCCGTGACGCGTCGACCGACTTCCGCGGCGTGTCGGCGTAGGAAGTACTCCGCCAGTTGCTGCACGTCGTCGCGCCGCCCACGCAACGGCGGGAGAGCGATGGTGTACGTATTTAGCCGGTAAAAGAGGTCTTGTCGGAAGCGGCCGGCGGCCACCAGCTCGGGCAAGTTTTGATTCGTGGCGGCGATAACGCGGACATCCGTCTGGATCGTTTCGTTCCCGCCCACCCTTTCGAAGCGCTGGTCTTGCAACAGCCGCAACACCTTTGCCTGAATGCTAGGACTCATGTCCCCGATCTCGTCGAGGAAAACCGTTCCCCCGTCCGCCTGCTCGAACCGTCCCACACGTTGCCGCTCGGCGCCGGTGAAGGCGCCGCGTTCGTGGCCGAAGAGTTCGCTCTCAAGTAGTGTTTCGGGAATGGCGGCGCAATTAATCGCGAGAAAAGACTTGTCGGCCCGCCGGCTATGCTGATAGACGGCGCGAGCGACGAGCTCCTTGCCAACGCCGCTCTCGCCGAGCAACAAGACATTCACGTCGGACTCGGCGACGCGGCCAATCGCCTTAAAAACTTCCTGCATCGCCGCGCTGCGCCCGACGAGACGGTCGTCGGACGGCAGGTCCGACACGGATGTCGCCGCTTCGGTCGCCACCGATCGGTGCGAGAGCTGGTTCGCTTCCAGCGCGCGCTGGACGACTGAGCGCAGGGTCGGCAGGTCGAAGGGCTTCAGCAGGTAATCGAAGGCGCCCCGCTTGGTGGCTTCGATGGCGGTGTCGGTCGTGCCGTGCGCCGTGATCACGACGACCGTCAGCCGCGGATCGATCTCGCGCATCGCCGTGAGCGCCTCGATGCCGGAGAGGTCGGGCAGCCGCACGTCGAGCAACACGAGGTCGATATCGCCTGCGCGGACCCGTTCGATGCCTGCCCGCGCCGTCTCGCAGGATTCGACCTCGACGGCTTCTGCGGTGAGCGTTTTGGTGAGCGAATAACGGACGCTCGCCTCGTCATCAACGACAAGGATTTTGTTGGGAGTCATGCCGAATGCTGAGAGATCGCTGGTTGATCGGAAAGTGGCAGAAGGACCCGGAAGGTGGCGCCTCCTCCCGGGCGATTTTGGGCGGTAATACGGCCTCCATGCGAGGTGACGATTCGCTGAGAGACCGCCAGACCGAGACCGATGCCGGTCTCTTTGCTGCTAACGAACGGCTCGAAGAGTCGGCCCTGGATCTCGGGATCGATTCCGACGCCGCGATCGGCGACCTCGATCACCGCTTCGCGCCCCTCGGCGGGTCCTACCCGCACGACAATCTCGCCCCCATTGGGCTGGGCGTCGATCGCATTGATCAAGAGATTCAACAGCACCTGCCGGATTTGTTGACGATCGGCCAGTAACTCGGCCGGGCCTTCGATCCGATGTTTGATCGCCACGCCAACACGTTCAGCTCGGGGGCGGACGATGTCGATTACCTGCCGCGCCTCAGCGACGGCGTCAACGCGGTTGCGGACGAGGCGAGCCGGCCGCGCAAAATCGAGAAACGTCTGCAGCATCTGCTCCATCCGGGCCGCTTCTTCGCGGATCATCGCCACTTCTGATGGCGTCATCGACTCGCCCTGCTCGGCGGTGGCGTCGGCGAGCAACTTGATGGCGGTGAGCGGATTACGTAACTCGTGGGCGATGCCCGCAGCCAGTTGCCCAACAGCCGAAAGCTGGTCGGCCCGGGCGGCGGTTTCGCGGGATCGCTGCAACTCACTCACCATCCCTTCGGTCTTCACTTGGACTTCGCTCATCACTTGGAGAAGCTCGCGGAGCTCGCTTGTCGGTTGGACGGGGCTGTTTCCGTCGGTCAGGGACTCGTTTAGCGACTGCACCGACCCCCCCAGAGCCTCGATCGAACGGGCGACGCTCCACGAAACGCCAAGGCCCGCGATCAGGCCGGCGGCGGAACCGCAGAGCCCAAGGAATGCAAGCCCTGTGCCGACTCGATGGGAAAGCTCCACGTTTCGAGAGCTGTTGTCCTCAAGGACCGCCTGATTCGCCTCAAGCAAGCTATCAGCGGCCTCGACCAGGGGCCCACGGAGCACGGCCAGTCCCGCGTCGAACTGCTCAGGCGTCGCGTCGTCAATTCCGAGAAGAAACGTATCCACGCCCGCCATCCGCTGCTTGACGCGATCAAGGAGTTCCACGTCCTGTGGCAACTCCTCCAACCGGTTGAGCAGCCGGTTGGCCTCGGCAAAGGAAGCCCTCGCGGACCCCAGCGACTCGGGCGACTTCAGCGCCACGTATTGCCCGACCGCGTTACGGGTGTCGCGTATCGCGAGCAGCAACTCCTCCGACGTGAGGACGGCGATAACGCCTCGGTCCAGGTCGCCAGAGAGCCGCGAATTCAAGCGATAGAGATACGCGCCCGCGGAGAGGCCAACGGCGAGCAACAGGAGGCTGAGGACGAGCGTCGGCAGGCTCATCCGCCACATCAGCGGTAATTGTCGTTTCACAACGGGATGCCGTGATTAATTTCTGTTCAGATGGTTGACCACTTTCGGGACGCCGTTTCGTCGCCACGACATCCACGCGGAGTAGCGGCCCGATCGACCTATCGAGAGGACGACCCACGCTAGATCGCAGCATAAGCTCTTCTCCGGCATCGGCAGCATTCTGAAAAGCCGCAGGGCCCCCTCCACCCAGTCGGCGAATCGTCTCCTCGGGCATAGCCTGGATCCCACTGGCGCCAACGCACCCGGCGTGCCGCCCGCCAAGACAACGGTATACTGGCTGGGATGGTGAACACCCCAGGACGACCGCCGGGAATCCCTGAATTACTGGCCCCCGCCGGCAACCTCCAGTGCGTTCGCGCGGCCGTTGAAAATGGGGCCGATGCGGTCTATTTCGGCCTCCAGAACGGTTTCAACGCCCGCGCCCGGGCCGACAACCACGCCCTGGGGGAACTTGGCGAGACCATGGCCTTCCTCCGCCGCCGCGGCGTGAAGGGCTACGTCACCCTTAATACGCTGATCTTCTCCGATGAACTGCCGGCGATCGAGGAGGCCGTCGTCGCCCTCTCCGGGGCGGGGGTTGATGCCGTTCTCGTTCAGGACCTGGGACTGGTGCGGCTGATTCGGTCGCTTTGCCCCGACCTGCCGGTGCATGCTTCGACCCAGATGACGCTGACGAGCGCCGAGACCGTTCGCGCGGCCGAGCGGCTGGGTGTCGAACGGGTCGTCCTCGCGCGGGAGCTCTCGATCGCCGAGATCAGCAAGATCCGGCAGCACACGTCGGTTGAGCTCGAGACCTTCGTCCACGGCGCCCTGTGCGTCGCCTACTCGGGCCAGTGCCTCACGAGCGAATCCCTCGGGGGCCGCAGCGCCAACCGCGGCCAGTGCGCCCAGGCCTGCCGGCTTCCCTACGAGCTGGTGTGCGACGGGGCCGACGTCGAGCTCGGCGCGCAAAAATACCTGCTCAGCCCGCAAGACTTGGCGGCGTTCAAGTTGGTGCCGGAGCTGATCGAGGCGGGCGTCGGCTGCCTGAAGATCGAGGGACGACTCAAGACGCCCGAGTACGTCGCCAACATCACGCGACACTACCGGCGAGCGATCGACGAAGCCGTCGCCGGCCGGCCCCTCGAGTTTTCGCCGCGGGACGTCAACGAGATGGAGCTCTCGTTCTCGCGAGGCTTCTCGCCAGGGTGGCTGCACGGCTGCGACCACAAGATGCTTGTCCCCGCCACCAGCTCGGCCAAGCGGGGCGTCTGCATCGGCGAGGTGCTCAACGTGAAACGGGGCAGGGTGGTGGTGCAGCTCACGGGCCCCCTCGCGGCGGGCGACGGCGTGGTCTTCGAGGGGGATCGCCTCAGCGGGGCGGAGCAGGGCGGCCGCGTCTTCACGATCCACCGCGACGGCGCGCAGGTCGTTGGCGAGGCGCCCACCGGTGAGGTTGAGATCACCTTCGCTCGTGACGCGATCGACTTCACATCGCTCGACCCGGGCCAGACGCTTTGGAAGACCGATGATCCCCGGCTCAACGCCACGCTCCGCAAGACGTTCTCGGGCGCTGACCCGATCCGCCGCCAACCCATCGATGTCGAGGTGATCGCCAAGACCGGCGAGCCGCTCGTCGTGAAGGCTCGCGCGATTCGGGGAACGACGGTCCAAGTTGCTTCGCAACAACCGCTCGAAGCGGCGCTGCGTCATCCGGCTAACGAGACGATGCTTGCCGAGCAGCTCGGCCGACTTGGCGGCGCCGACTACGTGCTGCAGAACTTCTCGGCCGAGATCGACGGTGAGCCGATGGTCCCGATGAGCGTCCTCGGAAAGCTCCGGCGTGAAATGGTCGCCGAGCTCGACAGAGCGTTGTCGGCGCCGCCCCTCCGGCGCATCGACCGCGCCGCGGCCCGCGCCCTGTGGCCGGAGCGGAAAGTTTCGGCAGTCACGGCCGAACCCCGATTGAGGGTGCTGGTCCGTTCGCTCCATCAGCTCCATACGGTGCTCGAACTCGGCGAGCGGAGCCTCGCGGCCGACTTCGCCGACATCCGCGAGTATGGCGACGCCGTACGGGCGGCGCACAGCGTCGGCGCCGACCTCTTGCTGGCGACCCCGCGGATTCAGAAGCCGGGCGAAGCGGGTGTCTTCCTGGCGATACGCAAACACGCGCCCGACGGGCTGCTGGTCCGCAATCTGGCGGGAATCGAATTCTGTCGCGAGCACGGCCTGCGTTTTGTCGGCGATTTCTCGCTCAACGCGTCGAACCCGCTCACCGCCGCGTACCTGAAGGAACTCGGCGCCGAGCTGGTTACAGCGTCGTATGACCTCAATCGAGAACAATTGCTGAGCCTTGCCGCCCAGACGCCCGCCGATTGGCTCGAGGTGGTGGTCCACCAGCATATGCCGATGTTCCACATGGAACATTGTGTCTTCTGTTCGCTGTTGTCCCCCGGCACGAACAAGACCAACTGCGGCCGGCCGTGCGATCGGCACGACGTGGAGCTACGCGACCGCACCGGCGCGCTGCACCGCCTCACTGCCGACGTCGGCTGTCGCAACACGTTGTTCAACGCCGTGCCGCAATCGGCGGCCGAGGCGGTCCCGTCGCTCCTGGCGGCCGGCATCCGCTGTTTTCGCGTGGAGTTCCTCGAAGACGATGAACCGTTTCGCGAAACGCTTGGCGTGTACCGCGACTTGCTTGCTGGGCGCATCTCGGGCAAAGATGTCTGGCGCCGTCTCAAAGCGTCCAACCGCGTCGGTGTGACGCGGGGGACACTGGAAGAGAAGCGGAACCCTCTGGCGATCCTCTAGACGCTTCGCCGGCAGGCCGCCTGGTCCGACCGGGGATGTCGGCGCTGCTGTGCGAGCGATTGACGGTTGAAAGGCCTCCTATCGCGTCAACAGGGTGGCAATCGACGACGGCGGAGGGTATTCCTACGTCAGGCCGCCGAACTGTCACGGCGGCCGGCCGCTTGCATCTGATCTCCCACTAGTTGCGGTGAACTCCTCTTCACAACCGCCCCCCGGACCGCATGAATCCGGGCCACATCGATCCGCGGCGGCCCTCCGGCTGCCTCGGGTCGTCTTCGGCTCTAGCGCGCTGGGCAATCTCTACGAGGCGCTTTCCGACGAGCGCAAGCTGGCGATCGTACGGGCGTGGATTGAACACGGCGGTGACAACGTCATCATCGACTCGGCGGGCAAGTACGGCGCCGGGCTGGCGCTGGAGTGCCTGGGCGACTGCTTGAGAACCCTCGGCGTGCCGCCCGAGCGGGTCACGATCAGCAACAAGCTCGGTTGGCGACGCGTCCCACTCAAGACCGACGAGCCCACCTTCGAGCCTGGCGTCTGGGTCGGGTTGGAGCACGACGCCCAGCAATGCATCGACGCCGAAGGCATCCTCGCCTGCTGGCGCCAGGGGCAAGAGTTGCTCGGCGAGCCGTACACGCCGCGAATGCTGTCGGTCCACGACCCCGATGAGTACGTCCTCCAAGGCGACCCAGACGCCCGCTGGCGTAACCTCGTCGACGCCTACGGAGCGCTCGGCCGACTCCGCGACGAGACCCCCGGCGCCACGCTCGGCGTAGGCTCGAAGGATTGGCGCGTCGCGCAGCGGATCGCCGAGACCGTGCGGCTCGATTGGGTGATGCTGGCCAACTGCGTCACGCTCTACACCCATCCCCCGGAGGTGCTGGAGTTCATCCAGATCCTTGACAGTGAGGGCGTGCCCGTCGTTAACTCGGGCGTCTTCAACGCCGGCTTCCTCGTCGGCGGGCGCTACTTCGACTACCGCCTGCCATCGCCAACCGCCGAGCGTCACCTCTTCGATTGGCGTGAGCGATTCCAGACGCTCTGCCGCGAGCACGACGTGCGTCCCGCGCACGCCTGCGTCCAGTTCGGTCTGTCGCCCCGGGGAGTCGTTTCGGTGGCGCTCAATACGACCAATCCCGACCGGGTGCAGGAAAACATGGAGATCGCCGTCGCGCCGATTGCCGAGGACTTCTGGGACGACGCCAAAGCACGCGGACTGATCGACAAAAGCTACTCCTACCTCGGAAATGCGACATGATCCGCAGCGGGATCCTCAACCCACAGCTCGCATCGCTCCTGCGTCGGGTGCGACACACCAACACACTGGTGATCGCCGACCGGGGCTTTCCCTCCTGGCCGGGTCTGGAGACGATCGACCTGAGCCTCGTCGATGACGTGCCGACGGTGCTGCAAGTGCTGGGCGCGATCAAGGCGGAATGCGTCTTCGGCGCCGCATGGATGGCGCAGGAGTTCGTGTCGGCCAATAGCTCCGAGACAAAGGCCAACTTCGCCGAAGCTCTGGCGGAGATTCCCCTTTCCCATCAGCCGCACATCGAGTTCAAGAAACGCGTCCCCAGCGCCATCGGTCTCATTCGCACGGGCGACACCACGCCATACGCGAATCTGATTCTGGAGTCGGCATGATCCTCGACGCCCACCACCACCTCTGGCGTTACAGCCGCGACGAGTACGGCTGGATCTCGGCCGAGATGGCGGTCCTGGCCCGCGACTTCGGCGTCAGCGACTTGCGGCAAGCGGCCAGCGCCTGCGGCGTCACGGGCTCGATCGCGGTTCAGGCCCGTCAGACGGTCGACGAGACCCAGTGGCTACTCGACCTCGCCGACGGCGACGAATTTATCCGCGGCGTC
>JBGSJY010000476.1:0-18000 GCA_041741515.1 Pirellulales bacterium
CGAGCGCTGGGTTGTCGTGGCGCCGCCGGAAGTGGTCACGGGCCCGTCCGCGGGCGCCGACCCCGAAGACCCCGAAGACCCGCTGACGCGGGTCGCCCGCGTGCGGCGGCACCAAGAGCGTGTCCGCGACTTCGTCAACCAGATCCTCGTTGCGAAGATGAACGGCGCCGATGGGATCTTCGTCAGCAACCCCTTCTCCGGGACGTCGAGCGCGATCAACGGCTCGACCGGCGTCATGAACACCGACGGCACCCCGGGCGAGCTGCTCCTGCCGTGGCGCACCTGCGCGAGGCTGCTCGGCGGCGCCGAGTACCTCGGCTCAATCCGCCTGCCGCACGGCAGCAGCAACTGGCTGTTCAAGCGGACGGACGGCAAGATCGTCATGGTCCTTTGGAATCTCGAGGCGCCGTACACCGATCCCAACGACGCCCCCATCGAGGAGACGCTTTACCTCGGTGAGAACGTCCAGGTCATCGACGTCTGGGGCGATGACCATCAGCCCGAGATTCGCGACGGCCGGCAGGTGATCAAGGTCGGCCAGATGCCGCGCTTCGTGCTGGGGCTGCACGAGGGGATCGCGCGCTGGCGGATGGAGATGCAGTTCGAGTCGGCGCGCGTGGCGAGCGTCTTTGGCGTGCGACAGCCGAACGCCCTGCTGCTGCGCAACTCGTTCGGCCAGGGCGTCGGCGGGACGGTCCGCGTCTTCATCCCGGAGTTAGGCGTGGGTGACGAGGCGTTGTCGGAGGTCTCTTCCAACTCGTGGAACGTCTCGATGGACGACCCCCGCTTCTCGATGGCGGCCAACGAGACGCTGCGGGCGCCGCTCACCATCGGCCTGGACGACGCCAGCTTCGGGCCCCAGATCGTGCGTTGCGAGTTCGAGGTCTCGGCGGAACGCGACTACAAGTTCAGCGTCTGGCGAGAGCTGTTCGTCGGCCTCGACAATATTTCCCTGGAGATCGAGACCTTCCTCACCCCCGAAGGAGCGCTAATCGTCGAGCAGCGGCTGACCAACGCCGGAGAGGTTCCCGTCGATCTCAAATGCACGCTGCACACCAGCAACAGTCAACGACGCCCGAAGCGGTCGCAGGTCTTCCAACTCGGTTCGGAAGTCGACAAAAAGCGTTACACCTATATCAACTCCGAAGACCTGATCGGCAAGACCATGCGATTGCAGATCGAGGAATCCGCCGGGCAGCGGAAGTTGATCCACCGCTTCAAGGTCGATCCCAAGCCGCTCGACGAGTCGCGCGAGGCGGTCCTGTCGCAAACTCTGTAAGGCTATGGACGAATGACCAAGCCTCAAAGACCGACGGTGGGAAAGGGGCGAGGGGCTGGGGCCAGCGGAGAGATAGGTCCGGTGCAGTAGCAGACCCCTGATCATTAGTTATTGGTCATTGGGTCTTGGCCATTGGTTATGTGGGGCTTGGTCATCGGCCATTTTGCTTCCTACGATACGCCCCATGCCCTCCGCCCTCACCATCGCCGACGCCTGCCGCTTGCTCGAGTCGATCGCGCCGCGCGAACTGGCGGAGGACTGGGACAATGTCGGACTCCTCGTCGGCGACCCCGCAGCGCCACTGCACCGCGTGTTGACCTGCCTGACGCTCACGCCCGACGTGGTCGACGAGGCGATCGCCAGTGGCGCCAACCTCGTCGTCGCGCACCACCCGCTGCCGTTTCGGGGCGTCAAATCGCTCACGACCGACAGCCTCGACGGCGCCTCGCTGTGGCGGTTGGCCCGGGCGAGCGTTGCCGTCTACAGTCCCCACACCGCCTACGATTCGGCCGCGGGCGGCGTCAACCAGCAGTGGGCCGACCGGCTCGGTCTGACGTCGATCCGACCGCTCTGTCCCGCTCCCGACCGGACCGACGGCGCCGGCGTCGGGCGGATCGGCCGGTGGTCGGGCGGCGATTTCGCGTCGCTCGCCGCCACGGTAAAGCAGCTCACGAACCAGGACGCCGTCCGCGTCGTAACACCCCAAGTAGTCCCGGGCGGCGACCCGAAAGCCCCTGCATTCGACCTGAGAGATACCCCCGACCAGGACCCGTGGGGCTGGGTTGCTATCGCGTGCGGCAGCGGCGGATCGCTGCTCGACTCGGCCGTCAACGCGGACTGTGACGTGTTCCTCACCGGCGAGATGGGCTTCCACGAGTGCTTACGCTGCCGGTCGCTCGGCGTGGGCGTGATCCTGACCGGTCACTATGTCAGCGAGCGGTTTGCTCTGGAAACGCTTGCTGACGTTCTCCGGACAGGGCTCACGGGCGTCGAGGCATGGGCCAGCCGCGTAGAACGTGACCCATTGCGGCCTGCCTGATGGGCACGCGGATTGCCTTTTTCTTTGGCGTCGGTCCGGCCGGCGCCTAAACTGTGCTGACGACGACCGCTGTCGTTGGACGATGTAGCGACAACGATGCAGCAGCCGGTGTCGCCCACTAGCGATCTCCATCCACGACGGCCGTAGTTCCCTCCCCACTTCCCTCCGAGGCCCTCCCGTGCGTTCCCAACGACTGCTGACCGCCCTGCCGGTCTTCAACGAACAGGACCACCTTCAGCGGGTGCTCGATCAGGTGGTGCAGCACGCTGACGACGTGCTCGTCGTCGATGACGGCTCGAGCGACGACACCCCTCGGCTGTTAGCGGCCCGCAACGATATCCAGGTCGTCACGCACGATCCGAATCGCGGCTACGGCGCCGCCCTGCGAACGGCTTTCTGCTACGCGAAGAAGCACGGTTACGACGTGCTGGTGACGATCGACTGCGACGGCCAGCACGAGCCTCAGCTTATCCGCGAGCTGGCGGCGAGGTGTGTCGGCGACATCGACTTCGTCTCGGGGAGCCGCTACCTCGCCGACTCGGAAGCCAGCGGTCTCACCGCTCCGCAGGACCGCAAGGCGATCAACCAGACGATCACTGCCGAGATCAATCAGCGGCTCGGACTGTCACTCACCGATGCGTTCTGCGGTTTCAAGGCTTACCGCGTCGCCGCGCTCCGGCCGCTCGACCTGCGCGAAGACGGCTACGCGATGCCGTTGGAGTTTTGGGTGCAGGCCGCCCACCACAAGCTCAAGGTGATCGAGGCCGCGGTGCCGCTGATCTACCTCGACGAGAAGCGTAGCTTCGGCGGCGAACTCGACGACGCCCAGCGCCGCTTGCGTCACTACCGTGAGGTGATCGACCGCGCGCAAGCTCGCGCGTCGCGACCCCGCGCCGCCGACTTCGACCCCTGCGCCGGCTTCAGGTCGCCGGGCGTCGCCGCCCCCGCCGTGGGCTGATATGGCGGCGTCCGAGTCCTCCCCGCAATTAAGACCTCCACGAGCTCCCGAGGTAAATCGGGGGAAGGCTCCGGCTGCGACCTACGCACGCTACAAAGCGCCGGTCGCAAACGACACAGCGCTCGTCTCGCCCGATTGGCCCGAACTACTCACCCGGTTACGCATCCCACGCGACGTGGAAGCCGTCTCGCTGGGTGGCGTCCCCCTCGCCCAGCTCGCCTCTGCAGCCCGCAAGCACCTGATCGACACGGCAACGCGCTACACGAGCGCCTACGCCGACGTACCGACGCCGAGCGCTGGCCCGATCGTCCTCTCCGGGCATCAGCCCGAGCTTTTTCACCCGGGCGTGTGGTTCAAAAACTTCGCGCTCGACTCGCTGGCGAAGGCTTCGGGGGGAGTGGGCGTCCATCTGATCATCGACAGTGACCTCTGTCGCTCGGCGAGCATCTCGGCGCCGGTCGGCGCCGAGAATTCACTGCGGCGCGAGCCGATCGCCTATGACCAACTGATGACTGCCATCCCCTACGAACAGCGGCGGCTAGTCGATACGGCGACGTTTGACTCTTTCCCCGCCCGCGTTAGCGAGGCGATGGCCCCGTTTGTGAAGGACCCGCTCGTTACCGAGTTGTGGGAGCGAACCGCGCCGATTGGCTGCGACTGCCTGTCGCCCCTGCTTTCGACGCCGCGTCACCAACTCGAACGGAGCTGGGGTAGCCAGACCCTTGAATTGCCGTTCAGCGAGGTCGCCGACAGCGACGGGTTCCGACGGCTCGTGGCGGAACTGCTCCTGCGAGCGGGCGAAGCGGCCGAGGCGTACAACGCGGCGCTCGCCGATTACCGCACGGCCCACCGGGTGAAGAACGCGGCGCAGCCCTTGCCCGACCTGCGTCGCATCGACGGTTGGCTTGAGACGCCCCTGTGGGTCTGGTCCGACGCCGCCCCCGCCCGCCGCCCGATCTACGTCCAACGAGCGGGCGATGAAATCCGGCTCTCCGACCACAACGGCTGGGAAGCGAGGCTCCCCGCCGACGCCGAAGGGGTTGTGCAGGCGCTAGGCGACCTCCGCTTGAGCGGCGTCAAGATCCGCAGCCGCGCGCTGGTGACGACGCTCTACGGCCGGCTGGTGCTCGCGGACCTCTTCCTGCACGGCATCGGCGGCGCGAAGTATGACCAGGTGACCGACCGCTTCGCCGAGCGGCTGCTGGGAGTCCGACCCCCCGAGCACGCGACGATGACCGCGACGCTCCGCCTGCCGATCGAGCATGACGCGCCCACCGAGGCCGACCGCCGCGAGCTGCTGCGAACCTTGCGCGATATCGACTACCACCCCGAGCGTTTCGTCCCCGGCAGTGAAGCCGCCGCCGAAAAGCAGCGCTGGGTCGATACCGAGAAGACGCCCGCCAACGCCGCCCAGCGCCACGCCGCGATTACCGCCGCCAACCGCACGATGGCCGCGTCGCTCGCCGACCGCCGCCGTGAGATCGAAGTGCAACTCGAATCCACGACCGCAGACCTCCGCAACGCATCGGTGCTCGACAGCCGCGAGCACGCGTTCTGCTTGTTCCCCGCGGAGAATATCCACGAGCGCCTGAGCAAGCTCACTGATTTGTAGGGTCCGCTGTGCGGACCGCAGTTGGCGGAGGGAAGCCTGTTGTTGCGTCACTAGCCGACCAAGTCGAGGCAAAAGCGACAGCGCCCGGAGGTTGGCGGGCGTCAGCTTCCCTCTGGTCGCTGAAGGCAGTCTCTCTTCTTCGTTCGATCTTTCCTTAAGGCCGGGTTGCTAAAGAGTTTCACGCCGACGCCGACTCGGCCGCATCGGAAGCGGCCCTCAGGGTCAGGCCTCCGTAGGTTCCGATAGCCTCGAGTCTGCTCAGGTCGGGGTCGTCGCCGGATGTTCAATGAACACGTTCGAGCGAACGGGTGGTTGAATCTCAGAGACGACTCTTCTCCCAAGCGGGAGTTGAGGTACGGCTTTCCCTCGCGAAGCGCGAAAGATACTCAAGTAAAAGCTGAGTGGCATCTGACGCCGTGCGATCGGCACATTCGGCGATCGTAAGGTCGGCATATCGCGTCTTCTGATGCAATGCGCTTGAAGACTACGATTCAATGAACGAGGGCTTGGAACGTCCCGTCCACGGGATTGAAAGACGCAAACGTGTCGCTCTCGCAGCGATAGTACAGGCAGTGGAATTTGAGCCGCCCTTCCTGAAGCCGTGAGGCGAGCGATGGTGTCGATAAGAAGTCGGCGACACGATCTCCAAACCGCTGTTCGGCCTGGAGCGTTCGTTGATTTGCTGCTTTGATCACCGAAGCGGCGTCGCCCGGATCGGTGATCACCTCGCCCGCACCCCGGAAAGCCGAGCTGCCCACCAGCACCACCCAGTCGGCCCCCGCCTCGCCGACGGCCCACTCGGCGACCTCGCTGATCTCTTCACCTGCGGCCTGCCATCGCTCCTGCGAGACGACCACGATCTGCTTCTGCACGGCCCTCATCGCGTCACCGAGTCGGCGCAAGAGCTGGGGGTTGTCGTCGGCAAACACTAAGTAGTCGATAGCTCCCCCCTGACGGATTTCATCTTGGACCCTGTGCAATAGGTGGTTCGTCACCTTGGCTTCTTTCAACGCTGGCATCGTTTAACCTCTTCGATAGGGAATGTCTGCTGAGGAAGGAGGGAAACCAATTGAGAGCTAAGCCGAGGCCGCAACCTCCGACGGCGCGGGTCTAGCGGTGGTGGGGACAGGCTCCCACATGGCGTTCGAAGTCAACCGATAGAAGCTCTCTTCATCGCACGCGACCAAGTGGATCCAGCCGTTGGTGATCAGGTCCCTCACCGAGGTGTGGCGTTGGAGTATCTCACCGATGGTCTCCCTCGGCGCCGCAACCACGACCTGCAAGCGAACCGGGTCGTGCCGGTAGGACTCCCCATCGTGGATCGACTCCCACGGAAGCCCGGTCTTTAGATCACCGCCATTTCCAGCGAACACCCCGAACCCTCCAACGACGTTGTGGATCGTCTTAGCGCCGCTGCCGAAGTGGCGTTGATCGACGGTCGATGCGAAATACTGGAGGTTGATCCAACTGGCGACGACCATCGGCGCTGTGAGGATGGCCTCTAGGACCTGTCCCTCCGGATCGATTCGGTGATCGTAGGTGTGGAGGAAAACCCGGCCCTGGAGGTCGGCCGACTCGGTGAACGACCGAGGCCCGACGACAAATGCCGCGTTCCCGGTGAGCCCCCACTCGGGACGGACTTCCGACCAGTCCCGCGCCCTCCGGTTCATGCCGCTGTCGGTATTCGAGTCCATGACGCGCCTCCGTTCTTGACGCGTCTGGACGCCAGCTCGCTGCGTCGTTGTTTTGAGCTCGTCGATCGCTTGGGCGTGCGACGCCGGAACGAGGTCTTCGTCGAAGAAAGCGATCTCGTCGGTCGTGGTGTTATGCAGCGCTGCGAGGAACCAAGTGTCCTGGGGGATCTTGATGCCCCGTTCCGCGAGCCCTCGCCGGACCTCGGGGTCGTTCATCAACTGAGCGGCTAACCGCGCATTCGGTTCGCCGGAGTGACCGCCGC
Source organism: Pirellulales bacterium (assembly GCA_041741515.1). Classification (GTDB taxonomy): domain Bacteria; phylum Planctomycetota; class Planctomycetia; order Pirellulales; family Lacipirellulaceae; genus Botrimarina. The sequence continues at coordinate 6,846 of JBGSJY010000476.1, forward strand.
AGGCCCCGCAGTCGAGGCCCGCCTTGAGCGGGTTGTTCTCCGTTTGGCAGCCGTGCCCGCAGAAGACCACGAGTTGGGCGAAGTCTGCCGTGAGGCCCATCCCTCGGAGGATCGAGACGGCTAGGTCGGCTTGCGCTTCCACGTCCAAGCCATTCGCTCGCAGGCTGGTGAGGCTCGGCCCCAGTCGATCCCGCTCCGCCTTGCTGACCCCGTCGTAGCGTGAGCCGCCGCTTGTTGCTCCATAGCCGAGCGAACGAGCCGCCAGCTTTAGACCGAAGAAGGGCCCGGTGGTTTCCACGAACGCGAAGGCGCTCACGGCCGACCTCTGGAAGGCCTTCCATGACTTCCGCATCCGTCTCACCAACGTGCGTTGTGAAACGACGTGAGCACGAGCGGACTCGTTGGCGTCGCGGACCTCTTCCTTGACGGCGATCCTCGGCGCCACGAGCACCGGCAGCTGATTGGTCGCTCGCGGCTCGCCGGGGGCGATCACGCTGATCGGCAAACCGAAGAAGCCGGCAAAGCCGAGCGTGGTGATCCGGTCGTCCACCGACTCAAGCTGCCTCCGGATCCGTTCGGAGCGCACGTCGATGCAGAACACCATCTGGGCAAGCTTCTGAGATCGCATCGGATGCGACGACGCGGTCAACGAAGCTCCCAGAGCGCTTAACAACTTGTCCCGGTAGCCAATCTCATTGGCCCGATGCAACGCGTAGAGGGTGACGTCGGAGTTGGCGTCGACGACTCCTGGGGGGAGAGCCTCCTCGGAGTCCGCGGGGGGCCACTCCGGCTCGAAGCCGAAACTCCTGGCTACCGCCACGTCATAAGCCATCCGCATTGCGAGCAAGGCGACCAAGTCGTTCCCGGTTCCGTCACCAGCCTTGCTTTGACCGTCCTGGAGCCACTTCGACCGGTACTGGGCCCAGGCGGCCCAACCCGGCTGCTCGTAGGCGAGGCACAGCAGGTAAGAGTCGTGCCGGTCGGCGGGAACACCTGCCGATCGCATCAGTTCAACGACGGCGTCCTCGGGACGCCCGGGGAGGTCGCTGACGAGGCCGCCAAGGCCCGATAAGCCAAGGATCGACGCGGTTCGATCATGCCGCATAGCGGCTCGCCAAGCGGCGTAAAGAGACTCTCCCTTCCAAGGATTCGCCCACAGCGACTGCCCCTCGTCGTAGTAAGCGGCGCAGTGCTTGCCGATCTCGTCGTGAATGAACGTCGTCCAATCGGACTCATGCCGCTGATCGAAGACGCTGCTGATGGACCGCGTCGAAGGGACGGCCGAGCGCCCGACGGCGCTGCCGAAATCGTCGCCCGACGACCGGAGGACGCTCAAGAGATCGTGCCCCGTCAGGTACTCGGCGCCGGGAACCCGGGATTCCACCAACTCGTCGATTGCGAGATCGACGTGGGTCGAGTCGAACTCCCCCGCGCCGAAGCACTGCCGGTAGTAGTCCAACGGCATCAGCATCCGGCAGTCGGAGAACTCACGGAATCTCTGACTCGTTGCGAAGAAACCGTCTTTAGAGAATCCCAGGTAAGGATTGACCGCCACGTAGTCCGCCAAAGGCCAGACCGGCGCGACGCGCTGGCAGACCGAGTCCAGGGCTTCGTGTACCCGGATCGAATCGCTCGCCCGCTTGGAGAAGCTGGGCGGATTGATCGAGGCCGGAGGGGTGGCGACCGACGTCGCTGTGGATGGCTGTGGCATGGTTGATCTCGAGGTGATCGGGCTGATTGTCGGGTAACGGAAAGGGCCTCAGGCGCGGATCGAACGCACCCCACGGCGCACCATCGCCTCGACGTAGAAGCCATTGAGTGCGTGGACGTAGAGCGGCTGCAACAGCCGACCGCCCCAGCCCAATCGTTGAGCGACCTGTATCAGTAACAAGCCGATGAAGAGCCCAATGACCAGCACGCTGAGCCAAGGCGCCGGGGCCGATAGGGCAGGTAAGCTCGCCGCAGCCAGCCAGTCGACCGACATGTAGCCGGCGAGATAGAAACCGCCTAGCAGAAGCGACCCGGCCATGGCCGCAGCGAACTGAACGCGGCTGCTCGACAAGGCGGCCTCGAGGACGCCGGCAGACAGGGCGAGGCAGAGCACCGCCGCCAGCGTTACGCCCCCCGGCTTGGCGGTGAGGTCGAGCCCGCTCGACAGGGCGACGGCGACGAAACCCACCACCACCCCCACGGGGCCAAGCAAGAACGCGGCGCGACCGAAGTGAGATGGCGTTTGCTTCGCCACCGCGACCGACGACCCCTTCGCCTCCTCCAGCACGGAGCCGCTGTTTAGAAACGCGTACGCCTTGTAGAGCGAGTGAGCCACCAAGTGCAGGAGGGCCGCCGAGAAGGCCCCCAGCCCGCACTGCAGCATCATGAAACCCATCTGCGCGACCGTTGAGTAGGCGAGCGTGCGCTTGACGCTCGACTGGGTCACCATCGAGAGACCTCCGACCATCACCGTGGCCGCCCCGAACAGCGTGAGGAGCGTCAGAGCTAAAGGGGCCTGCGCGATCAGGGGACTCATCCGGATCATGAGGTAGCCGCCCGAGTTCACGACGCCGGCGTGCATCAGCGCGGAGACCGGCGTGGGGGTCTCAAGCGTCTGCGGGAGCCAGCTGTGCAACGGGAACTGGGCCGACTTGGCGATCGCCCCGAGCGCGAGCAACGACCCGATGACGCCGAGCGTGGTCGCCGCTTCCGGCGAGGCCGGCCCAGCCTCGATCGCAGCAAAGAGCGAAGCGAGATGGAGGGTTCCGAACTCGAGGTAGGTCACCCCGACGCCGCCGAGCAGGGCGACATCGCCCAAGCGGCTGGCCGCGAATTTCGACCAAGCCGCACGCCGAGCGCCGGCCCGGTCGGGGTAGTGCAAGAGCAGGCGGTGCAGCGACAGGCTGGTCGCTATCAATGCGGCGACCAGCACCAACAGATTGCCCGTCAGGACCGCCAGCGACACCGCCCCGATCGTAGCGCCGGTCCAGCGGAAGTAATCGCCTTGACAAGGGTCTCCCGCCATGTATCTGAGTGAATAGCGGCAGACGACTAGGCCGATAAAGCTGACGAGGGTCAACGCGATCGCCGAGACGCCGTCGTAGTAAACAAGTCCGGCGAGCCGGTCGGTCCGCAGGGCGTAAAAGCCGCTGGAATAAAGCGCCAGCGCACCGGCAGCCGCAATAAACAAGGAAGCCACCAAGCCGGTCACACTTGCAACGGCCGCGGCACGACGGCGATTGAGCATCGGGGCTGGCAGGAGCCAACCGAGCGTTAGGGCGCCGGCCAGGAGAGCGGATAGCAGAGGCAAGAGCGGAGGCATAACAGAACCGGGGTAAGGAAGTCACCGAACTACGACAGAAGAATAATGCCGGAAGTATACTTCGTCAATCGGGCTTCTGGTATTTAGGCGAAATCCCCCGCCGAGGCGTGGGGAACGTCGCCACGGGAGGGGCGAGCGGGAGGGATGCCGGCGCCGTCCGTCGATCCCGGGGCGACATTTCGGGGGGCCTTCCTGTGGCCTAGAATGCCGGCACGGAACAGCACCCCCCTGGAAGGCGGCCAACAGGGGGATATTGCCCCCCCGCGGGGATCGCCGCCGCCGGAGCAACTCAATAGCGACCATGGCGAAGAAGACGGCTAGGAAGGCGAGCAACCCCGGAAAGAAGCCGTCGCCGACGGCGTCGCCTGGCAAGAAAACGCCAACGACTGCTCCCGGCGCTTCGGTCGATCCGGCGGCACGGCCCGTGCGCCGCGAGAACCGCCATCGATGGACCTTTCTGACGAATCACTCTCACGTGCTGATCCTGCTGCACGCCGACCCCGACCTCGTCCTCCGAGAGATCGCTGCAAAGGTCGGCATCACCGAACGAGCGATACAGCAGATCTTGCACGACCTCGAGGAAGAAGGCTTCATCGAGCGGGAGAAAGTGGGACGCCAGAACCACTACCGGGTGATGACCGACCAGGCTCTCCGGCACCCCATCGAGAGCCACTGCAGCATCTCCGACCTTCTCAGCCTGATCGTCGATCACCCGCGATCGAGCGCGAACGAGTGGCTGTAGGCAGCCATTGAGCGACGAAGGCCAGCCGCACGGATCGGCACGTGGAAGTCGCGTCTTCTGGCACGCGGCCCCAGCGAACGCGTGCTTTGTCGTCCTGACCGTTCGGCAAGGGCCGCTACACCGAGAGGCTGGTCAGGAAAGCTACCTTTTCGCAAACGCGCCGCCGACGACGGACGGCACGCGAAAGCGGCTGCACGCGGAATTCCGCTAGAAGGTCCGCCAGAAAGAGGGGCGGTCGCCTCGGCCCACCGCGGCGGTCAGCGATAGCCGGACCGTCGAGACAACCGAGCAATTGGATGATACAACGGCTCGGAAAGACGGGGTGCTCAACAGCGTCTGACGCGGGCGGCGTCAACTTTGTAACGACGCTCGACGCTGTCGCGCTGTGGCATGCTTCACGGCAAGTGGATAGCCCAGCCCCGCCCGCCTGAACCAATCCTCCCCTAGCGGCGCCAAGCGAAGCCGCTGCTGATGCTCTTCTTCGGGGCGTCGATCGCTTCGGGGTAGACGTCGAACGGCACCGGCCGGGGGGGCTGGCCCTTCTCGAATTCCACCTGGGCGTATTTCGGGTTCATGCCGGACGCGATCTGTCCGACCTCGCTGGTGAACAGCGAGTTGAACTGCTCTTTGACCTCGGCGGCGCGGGCCGACTCGGCCTGGGCGCCCCGCTGTTTCTCCAGCGGCGTCGGCGAGGTGTTGTGCGCAGCCCCGAACGTGCGGACGATTTCGATCGCCTCGCGGAGCGGCTGGCCACTACCATCGACGACGCTGTCGAACGAGCCGACGCTCACCCAGCTCTCGGTGCGGTCGTGGAACTCGTAGGCCTCCCAACCCTTGCGACGCATCTCTTCACAGAGGAAGTGGGCGTTCGCGGCCGCCTCCGCCAGCGGATCGACGTCGTTGTCCTTGCGGCGAGTCTTGCTGCTGCGCGACTGACTGGCGCCGACGAGGGTGCCGCGCCCGCGGAACGTGGCGACGCGGATCGTCTGCTTGCCGGCGATGTCGAGGGCCGAGTGCTCGAACTCTTTGTTCATCTTCTCAATGAACTTGTCGACCCCCTTGGGCGCGAAGTACTCGTCAGGCAGGAGCGGGTTGCGCGTCATGAAGGCCGCCCGCATCGGGCCGCCCGCTTCTTGCTTCTCGGTCCAGGAAGCGAGCATTACCCGGGTATTGGCCAGGTTCTGGTTCGTATGGCCGCTCTCGTCGATCGCGAGCGATTGCGGGGTGGCCGACTTGATCGTTAGCAGGTCGCGAGCCGCGATCGTGTCGTCGATCGACGGGTAGTTGCCCACCAGCACGGCCCACTCTTGCCGCTTCGATCCGGTGCGGTAGCGCATCTTCACGGGGGCGCCGTAGCGATCGACGCCACGGCCCACCGGCTGGTTGTCGGTGAGGTCGAACGTCATCTCGTGGACGTAGGTCGGCAGGCGGAGCGACCGCTGCAGCTCGGCGCACAAGTCGCGGGCTTGGTCCTCGGCGCCCTCCCCCGAGAACGTCGTCGCCAAGATCAACCACGGGCCCGACTGCTGCGTCAGTTGGAACGAACTCACGCTGGGCGCCGCGGCGGCCGGGGCGGCCTGCTGAACGGGAGCGGCCTCCTTCGGCTTCGAGCGGAAGGGGTTCCAAAACTGCGCGCTCGCCGGCGAGGCAAGCGCGACAGCGGCGATAGCAAGCGTGATTCGGGCGAGGGCCATAGCGGACTCCGTTCCGCGGGTGCAGGAGGGCAGACAGCGCCGCGGACCGTAGCAGGCGGACTTGAGCCGAACCAGAGAGAAAAGCAGACTTTCCCAGGCCGACTCCGTGCGAGCCGGGAAGTGTCAGCTCCCGGAGAAAGTCGGGTACTCGCCGCAACTCCGGGGGCCAGCGCCACCCGGCTCGCGGAAAATCGGATAGGTCCCGGCGCCCGCTAGTGGGGTAAGATAGCGGGATCGGGCGGCTTGCCGGCAAGACCGCCGCCCCCCCCCTCGCAACTCTCTTGTGACTTCAATTTCCCGCTGCCGCCGTTCGATGACCGGGGGCTCAATGAAACGTAACGCCGCCATGAAAAATCGCCACGTTCTGCCCGCCTACTTCGTCGTGGCGGTCGCGCTGATCTGTAACACGACGCTCTTTGCCGCTGATGAGCCGGCAACGGCAGAAGCCAAGCCGGACGCAACCGCTCCCGCCGAGGAGGCCGAGGACCAAGACGAGGCCCAGGCGAAAGAGGAGAGTCCCGCCGAGGAGAGTCCCGCCGAGGAGAAAGGCCAAGCCCTTAGCGCTGCTCATAAGCGCGCTCTCGAGCGGGCCAAGAAGCGGCAAGAAGAAAAGAAGGAAGTCGAATCCAAAAAGGTTCGCTACGCCTGGTTCGTGCTCGAGGACGAACTACCCGAGTCACCGGGCGGGTCGGGGCCATTCGGCGACCTTTCGATCGACCTGCGGAAGCAGATCGCCCGCATCGACGCGGCCGCCAAGGACGACACGGTCCAAGGCCTCGTTCTCTCGTTCAACAATCCTAGCTACGGCGCCGGGCAGCGGCACGAGTTGCGTCAGGCGATCGCCCGGTTCCGCGCGACAGGCAAGCACGCCGTGGCGGCGCTCGAAGCGGCTGAGGCGGCCGCCTACCTGGTGGCGTGTGCGTGCGACGAGGTCGTGATGCCCGAGTCGGGCTACCTCGTCCTGCCGGGCGTCCGCGCGCAACCGATGTTCTACAAGGGCTTGCTCGCCAAGGTCGGAGTCAAGGCGGACTTCATCCACGTCGGCGACGCCAAGGGCGCCGCCGAACCCTACACACGGCGCGAGTGGAGTGAACCCGTGAAGGCCAACATGACGGCGCTCATCGACGACATGTACGAGCAGATGGTCGATACCATCGCCATGGACCGCCCGATGAAGCGCGGCGCCGTCGTCGAGGCCATCGACCGCGGCCTGCTGACCGCGTCGCAGGCGCTTGAGGCGGGCCTGGTGGATCGCTTGGCCTACGAGTCGTCGCTCCGCGATGACCTCGAGAAACGGCACGACTCAGACAACGTCGTCTTCGTCGAAAACTACGGCAAGAAGAAGGTCGACACTGACTTCAGCGGCCCCGGCGGGTTCTTCAAGCTCCTCGGCATGATGGCCGGCGGCGGCAAGGAGTCCTCGGGCCGCGGGGACAAGATCGCGATCGTCTACGCCGTCGGCCCGATCATGACCGGCGAGAGCCAGACGAGCCCCTTCGGCTCTTCCAGCTCCGTGGGTTCGACGACCATCGTCGAAGCCCTGCGTGACGCCGCCGACGATGAGCGGGTCAAGGCGATCGTGCTCCGCGTCGATAGCCCCGGCGGATCGGCGGTCGCCAGCGACCTGATCTGGAACGAGATCCAGACGATCGAGAAGCCCGTCGTCGCGAGCATGGGCAACGTCGCGGCGAGCGGCGGCTATTACATCTCGATGGGATGCGACCACGTCTTCGCCGAACCGACGACCGTCACCGGCTCGATCGGCGTGGTGGGCGGCAAGATGGCGATCGGCGGCCTGCTCGAGAAGCTCGGCGTGACGACCGATATCATCGCCCGCGGGAAGAACAGCGGCCTCTTCAGTACAAACGATAAGTTCACCGAAACCGAACGTCAGGTCCTCCAGTCGCTGATGGAAGACACTTACGAGCAGTTCACCGCCAAGGCGGCGACCGGCTGCGACCTCACGCAAGACCGCATCAAGGAGCTCGGCGGCGGCCGCGTTTACACGGGCCGGCAAGCCGAACGGCTCGAACTCGTTGACGAACTCGGAGACCTCCGCGCGGCGGTCACCAAAGCGAAGACCCTCGCGGGCCTCGCGGCCGACGCCGACGTCACGATCGACGCCTACCCCGAAGCCGAAGACTTCTTCGAGTCCCTCTTCGGCGACACCGACGCTCAGCGCGAGGTGCGAGTGAAGCTCGACCTCGGCGGCGTGCTGCCAGAGTTGGAGCAAGCGATCGGGCGCGCTGGCTGGGTGCGGCAGCTGTTTGCGAAGGAGCCGATGGGGTTGGTGATGCCTTATGATTTGGTGATTGAGTAGAATAGAGGACGCCGCAGGAACCCTTTGCAGAGAGATCCGCCATGACCATCCATCTTCCGGAAGCTCGTCTATCGCAGCTCAGCGTGCTTGCGTCGAACGCAGGTTACGAGTCGGTCGAGGAGTTCGTGTCGGACCATCTGGTCGCCCTAGCCGAGCAGCAGAACCCCGCTGACTTGGAGCCGATGTCGGAAGAGGAGATGCAAGCGAGCCTCGAGATGATCGACCGCGGTATGGAAGACATCGCAGCGGGGCGGTACTACACCCTCGAAGAGGCGAGGAGGCGCTCGCTCGCGAAACTTCGCGAGAAGCAAGGATGACGCGTTACAAGGTTGTTGTCACGGCAGAAGCTACCGACAGAATCGTCGAGCACGCCGAATACATCGCCACGCAGTCGGGCTCTTGGCAAGTTGCGGAAGACTGGGTGCAGAGGGTCTACGATGTCATCGCGTCGCTCGACTCCATGCCGGACCGGTTCGCCTTGGCCGAAGAGTCGAGGAGGACGGGCGGCAAGCTTCGCCGGATTCTGATCGGCAAGTACGTCGCCAACTATTTGGTTGATGAGAACGATCGGGTTGTCCGGGTCGTTAGCTTTCGACACGGCGCCCAGCTGCCGAAGCGTGAGGATTTGCCGAAAGACCCGCCGGTTTGATTGGCGAAGATTGCGAGGGTAGAGTCATCGTTATCGCAGTGAGGAAGACATTTCCCCGAGGGCAGCTATGCAAGATACACCCCTGCTTATTTTGGCGGCGGTTGCTGGCGACCCTCCCTTCGTGCGAGCCATCGCCCTCGTGCTCGGCTTGCTCGTCATCGCGGCTGTCGTGGTCGCCTACGTGTGGACCATCTTCTGGGCCTATCGCGACGCCAAGGCGCGGGGCATGTCCGGGGTATTGGTGGCGCTCCTCGTAGCGCTGCTACACCCCTGGCCGCTGGGGCTCGTGCTCTGGTACGTCTTCCGGCCGCCTTATCCGTACTACGCTCGCCCGGATTCGCACTATTCGGCGGATTGACTGCGAGCCCCCAACGCCAGTTGGAGACCGTCTTGTAAGTCGCAACAAGCGCTAACGCAGTTACGGCCAATTTTTCTGGAGCCGCCGGTTTGATCAGTGATTTCCAGGAGGGTAGAGTCATCAGCGCCAGGTAACACCGTTCACTCCACAAGGTCGGCGATGCAAGACTTGCCCCTGCTGATTCTCGCAGCGGTTGCGATTGCCTATGTCTGGACCATTGCCGGCGCGGCCGCTGACGCCCAGAAGCGAGGGAAATCGCCGCTCTTGGTGGCGCTGCTCGTGGCGCTCCTGCCTCCTTGGCCGCTTGGAGTTGTCGCCTGGTGCGTCTTCCGGCCGAAACTCCCTCGCGCCACCCGTATTGTGCAGTTTCCGTATTCAGCTGAATGACGGCGCGACGGTACAGTCCTGCGGCGAGCCCCCAACGTCAGTTGGGGGAGTGTAGTAAATACCCGGGTTCCTCCCCCAACTGACGTTGGGGGCTCGCCGTCACTCGTTTAGCAAACGCCCAACACAAAGCCTTGGCGCTCTTGGCGTCTAGGCGGTTTCACGTCAATCCGCGGCGCATTCGGCTGGTTGACGGGCCGGGAACGGGGGCGGAAAATGCCGGGCTGGTTTTTGCCCTCCCCCGCGTCCTTTCTCAGAGAGTCCCCCGTGCCTGGCGTTTGCGTGATCGGTCTGCAGTGGGGGGATGAGGCCAAGGGGAAACTGGTGGACCTGCTCACCCCGCGGCACGACTTTGTCGTCCGCTACCAAGGGGGCGCCAACGCCGGCCACACCGTCGTCGTGGGCGGCGAGGTCTACAAGCTGTCGCTCCTCCCCAGCGGCGTGATCACCGAGGGCGTGACGAGCGTCATCACCGGCGGCGTCGTCATCAACCCTGCCAAGGCAATCGAAGAGCTTGACGAGCTCGCCAGCCGCGACGTCCGCGGCCTCGAGAAGAACCTCAAGATCAGCGACCGCGCCCACGTCATCATGCCGTGGCACTTCGCCGAGGATCGCGCGCTCGACTCGAACACCTCCGATGGAGAGAACATCGGCACCACCCAGCGCGGCATCGGCCCTTGCTACCGCGACAAGGTCGGCCGCTCGCACGCGGTGCGGATGGGCGACCTGTATCGCGACGACTTCCGCGCGACGGTCGAGATGATCGTTAAGGCGAAGACGCCGGTGATCGCCGCGATGTCAGGAGGCGCCGACCCAGGCCTCGACGCGAAAGCGATCGCCGACCAGTACCTCGCCTTCGCCGAGCGCCTGAGGCCGCACGTCTGCGACACGACCGAGATGCTGCTCAGCGCCGCCGAAGCGGGCAAGCGGATCCTCTTCGAGGGCGCGCAAGGCTCGCTGCTCGACGTGGACCACGGCACCTACCCGTTCGTCACCAGCAGCAACTCCAGCGGCGTCGGCATCCCCAACGGCTCGGGCCTGCCTGCGCGGTACATCAATCACACGCTGGGCGTCGTGAAGGCGTACTCGACGCGGGTTGGCGGCGGGCCGTTCCCCACCGAGCAAGACAACTCCGACGGACAAAAGCTCCGCGACCAGGGCAACGAGTACGGCACCGTCACGAAGCGCCCGCGGCGCTGCGGCTGGCTCGACACGGTGGCGCTGCGTTACACGGCGCGGCTCGGCGGGGTGGATGCGATCGCCGTCATGTTGCTCGATGTCCTGAGCGGCTTCGACGAGATCAAGGTCTGCAACGCCTACGAACTCGACGGCAAGAAGACCAACGTCTTCCCGAGCCACGTCGATGACCTCCGCCGCGTGAAGCCCGTTTACGAGTCGCTACCCGGCTGGAGCGAGGACCTCACAGGCGTCCGTTCGATGGACGACCTGCCGGCGAACGCGATCGCATACCTCAACCGCGTCAGCGAGCTGGTCGGCCGGCCCGTGTCGATCGTCTCGGTGGGGCCCGGTCGCGAGCAGACGATCTTCACGGCAAAGCCGGAGCTGCTGGCGCTGGGCTTTTAGGAAACCGACCGCGGATGGCCGCTGAATCCACCGCCGCTTTGTCTGCGTCGCTCGCCGACCTGCCGGCGGAGCGCTGGCCGCGGCACATCGCGATCATCATGGACGGCAACG